>JALHIE010000066.1 GCA_022840285.1 Porphyromonadaceae bacterium | reverse complement strand
CCATTTCAAATTTAAGCGTTGAGTATGCAAAAAAAAAGACAATTTCAAAGGGCTCTTCTATTGGCCGCTTTCCTCTTTTTTATTTTCGGATTTCTAACCTGGGTAAACGGTACGTTGATTGCTTTTTTCAAAAAAACTTTTGACCTTAACCATTTCAACTCTTATTTGGTTACATTTGCCTATTACCTGTCTTACACGCTTATGGCAATACCGTCATCCTGGGTCTTGAAGAAGATCGGGTTCAAAAACGGTATGTCGATAGGCTTACTGATAATGGCAACAGGATGTGGACTCTTTATCCCGGCAGCCAAATTAGCCTCATATCCTATTTTTTTAGTTGGACTGTTTACTACCGGCATCGGGTTAACACTTCTCCAAACGGCTATTAATCCTTACGTTACTTTAATGGGCCCCCATGAAAGCGGTGCCAAACGCATCAGTTTTATGGGGTTCTATGGGGCGACCAACATTGTACAACAGGATGAACTTAATAAAATAATATTTCCCTATTTAATTATTACGGCCTTATTTGTTGTGATGTCCTTTATTCTGAAAAAAAACAATTGGTTTCCTGAAATTGAAGAGGAGAAAGAGGAACACGAAATTCTTTCAACACACAACGACAAAAAAAATGTATTCCAATTTCCAAACCTGGTTTTAGGGGTAATCGCCCTGTTTTGTGCCGGAGCTACAGAAGTAATGGCAATTGACAGCATTATAAATTACGGGATGTCGTTAGGTTTTCCTGAAACCCGGGCTAAACTTTTCGGGTCATATACGCTAATTGCAATGATAATGGGCTATCTGTCGGGAATGATTCTGATCCCTAAATATATAAAACAGGAAAACCTTTTAAAATATGCAGCCATTGCAGGCAGTATTTTGACAGTACTGGTTACCTACAGTCATTCGTCCGTTTCTGTTTTCATGGTTGCGTTGCTTGGATTTGTGAATGCTCTTTTTTGGCCGGCTATATGGCCGCTCGCTTTGGAAGGCTTGGGGCGCTTTGTGAAAATTGGCTCTGCTCTGCTTATTATGAGCGTAGTTGCAGGTGCTGTTGTACCATTACTTTATGGATTAATTGCAGACACAATTGATAGTACTCAAAGAGCTTATTGGATACTTATACCGTGTTATTTATTTATTGCACATTATGGTTATTTCGGACACAAAATTAAAAGTTGGGATAAGAAAAAGAAACAACATGAGTAAAAAAAGTATTAAGGGAAAGATTATCTTGGATGACAGGATTCTGGAAGGTTATCTCATAACTGAAAATGGGAAAATTATCAAGATCACTCCGGAAAAGCCCCAAGGAGAAATCCATCGTTCCCGGATTCATTGATTTGCATATACACGGCATTCATCGCATGTTGGTGGACAATGGTGTGGAAGAGTTGAAAGAAATCTGCAAAATTCTACCCCAATACGGAGTCACCGGATTTTTGCCCACATTGGCACCCAGGCCTAAAGGAGAGGATGCTGAGTTTCTCTCGGAATTGTCGAGAACAGAGACCGAAGGAACGGAAATATTGGGTTTTCACCTCGAAGGGCCGTTTCTCAAGATCACAGGGGCCTTAGGGGCAGGAGCCATCTCTGGAGCAAATGAAGGAAGAGTAAACGCTTTGCTTCACGCAGCAAAACCGCATAAGGCCATCTTCAGCATTTCTCCGGACGTAGACGGGATCGAAAAACTGATACCGTTGATGGCAGCCAACGGCACCCCTGTCTTTATGACACACACTGCAGCTTCTGTTAAACAGACGCAGCAAGCCATAGCGCTGGGTGTACGGCATGCTACACATTTTTACGACGTTTTCCCCTGCCCCGCCGTTTCCGAACCCGGTGTACGACCTTGTGGAGCTGTCGAGGCTATCCTGGCAGACGAGCGGGTAAGCGTGGATTTCATCCTGGATGGCGTACATGTTGATCCTGTGGCGGTAAAAATGTCTCTGATCAGCAAAAGAAAAGGGCCGGGCAAAGTATGTCTTGTCACAGATGCCAATGTAGGCGCAGGATTAGAGCCCGGACAATTCTCGTTCGGTAATTTGGGAGATATCTGCTTTGCGTACAAAGGCGCTCCGGCACGTTCCGTAAAGGACAACACATTGGCTGGAAGCGGATTGACTATGGACCAAGCGTTAAAAAATGCTGTAAAATGGCTGGGTCTGGATCTGGTGCAGGCTTCGAAACTGGTAAGCCATCACCCCGCCCAGGTACTTGGTCTCGGACATAAGAAAGGATTATTGGAACAAGGATACGATGCCGATTTCGTCGTGTTGAATGATCATCTCGATGTCTCACAAACATGGATAAACGGCAAATGTTTTTTTGAAAGGAAATAATATGAAACAAACTCAGAAATTTGTGCTTGACCCTGGGCATAATACAGGGCATCAGCAATTCGACTTCAACCCGTCCGAATGGGTACCCTTTAGAGATAAAAAAGAAATTGACAGGGTGTCAGCCATCAAAAGAGAGGACATAGAGAAACACGAAAATCCTGATTTTAAAATCAAGGTTTTACCTGATTCGGATGTCGAGTTTTATTGGATAACGGATATGTTCAAAAGAATCAAACATTCTTCTGATACCGGGGAAAAACTCGTGATGATACTCCCCAATCCGGCCCCTCTTTACAGGCATTTAGCCCGGTTAATCAATGCTTGTAATATTGATTGCAGGAATATCTATGCTTTCGCTATGGACGAATACGCCGATGAAAACGGAAATATTGCGCCTGAAGGGTGGGAATTTGGTTTTACTCAAGCCATGATGAAATACTTCTATTATGAACTGGATAAAAAGCTAAGGCCACCCAAAGAGCTGTAAATGATTACAGCAAAATGATTGCAGATCACGGAGGGGCCGACATATGTTACAGCGGACCCGGGTGGACAGGACACCTGGCCTTTATCGAACCTGATGCTCCCGAATTCCGGGGCTCCCTGGAAGAATGGAAACAGATGGGAGCGAGGGTTTGCACGTTAAGTCCCTTCACTCTCGCTCAAAACTCATTGCACGGTATTTTTGGAAAAAGCGGCAATTTGGCTGCAGTGCCTCCAAAGGCAGCTACCATTGGCCCTGTTGATGTAATAAATGCCAAGCACCGCTTCGATACACACGGTATTACTGTACACGGTACAAGCACCGCATGGCAACGATTTACTACGCGTCTCGTACTGCACGGACCAGTAACGCCGCTTGTGCCCGAATCCATCCTTCAGACATTGAGGACCGATGTATACGTATCGGAAACCATTGCACAAAACATAGAAACAGACTGGAACAAAGGATAATTACCCCGCAAGAATCACATTTCTTGTTCGGGTACCCGTTTGTTGAGAGAATGAGTACCGGCACACACGATGATTTGTTGAGTTCAGCTTTGTATTTAACGGATGGGAAGAATCAGGTTTTGTTTATTTCCAACGACGTCATATACGTGAGTAAAGCGTCTACAGCGCGGATCAGAAAAAGCATCTCGGAGAAGACGGGGATAGGGGCTTCCAACATACTGATTGCAGCAACACATACACATTCAGCTCCGGTTACTGTAGACCTGGTAATCAGTGCGAACGATCCAATCGTCCCAAAGGTTGATAAAAACTACCTGAAATTTATGGAAGACAGCACCGTAAAAGCTGCTTGCCAGGCTGTTGAGCACGCAACGTGGGCTGAAATTGCCGTTGTTGTTGGAGACGCAACCGGTGTGGGAACCAATCGACACAATCCTGAGTGGGCAAAAGACACGGATGTTCCGGCAATGTTTGTCAAAAATAAGAACAATGAGTATATCGGTTGTATGCTGGTATGTAACATGCATCCAACCATACTGCATGAAGATTCAACGTTGTACAGCGGTGATTTTCCGCATTTCATCCGAAAAACTCTTCAGGAAGTAGTTTTAGGAAATGGCCGTCCGGTCATCTATTTTACCGGAACTGCCGGCAACCAAAGCCCGAGGCACGTTACAAAATCCAACACGTTTGAGGAGGCCAGACGAATAGGACAGATCGTCGCAGATTCCATCATCTCCAAGCTTACGGAGACGGTTACTTACTCTTCTTACATGCCTATTTCTGTCGCTCAAAAATTCGTCGATTTGCCCAAACGAACTTTTCCCCCGGTTGAATGGGCCAAGGAACATCGCGACAAAACAAAAAAATGTTTTGAAGAGCTTAAAAAGAATTCAAAAATACCGCAGGAAGTTCGCACGGCAGAAGTGAACTGGTTTGGCTCAGAAGAACTTCTCTATTTATCGAAATTAGCTCGGAACAACGAATTGGAAAAGGCATACCAACACTCTCTTCCTGCAGAGATTCAAATAATTAAAATAGGGGAGTGGAAATTTGCAGCCTGGCCCGGGGAGGTGTTTGTAGAGTACGGTATTGAACTGAAAAAACATGCTGAAGAGGTCGCTTTGATAACCTATGCTAACGGAGAGCTCCAAGGCTATCTCGTTACCCGGGAAGCCCAGGACGGAGGTTATTACGAAGCTGGAAATTCCTTCTTTGATCACAAGGCCGGTGAATTAATGCTGAGCGAAACAATCAAGGAATTAAAATCAATATAAAATGGGATTCTATCTCGGAATAGATTTAGGAACAAGTTACTTCAAAGCGGGCATATTCGATGAGCAAGGAAATCTTGCGGGACTGGGACGTTGTTATGTTAATAAACAAACAGATGACGGAGAAATTTGTGAATTGCCAATCGCCGATTTTTGGGTTACACTGCTTAAAAGCATTAACCAGGCAATTGAGAAAGCTGAAATCAACCCAAACGAGCTAATTGCGGTCTCCTACTCATCTCAAGCCAACAGCTTTGTGCTTTTGGATGAAACGGACAATCCGTTGACTCCATTGATTCTGTGGCCGGACAAAAGAGCCGGTCGAGTCCCCTCCGCATTACAATCGATACTGGAAAAACGAGACTTTCTGAAGAAAACAGGATTAGGAATCTCGCCCGGTTTGCAATCAATGGCGGCTAAAATAGTTTGGTTTCAAGAGAACAAACCGGAAATCTGGGAGAAGTTAAACAGCATTGCATCCGTTTCAGACTACCTGACATTCTCGTTAACCGGACAAAAAGTAAGCGACTTCAGTACATCATCCATGACAGGACTGTTCGATGTGTCTGAAGAAAAGTGGTGGAACGAAGCATTAGAAACACTGAATATCAATAAAAAATTCCTGTTTTCTCCCAAAAGAACAGGAAGTTTTGTCGGCACTTTAGCCGGAGAAAGAGCAATACAATTGGGATTGTCTGCCGACACGAAATTCTTCCTGGGAGGATTAGATCACCATATCGTTGCTGTGGGCGCCGGCTTAGCGAATTCGACCCGCGTTTCCGAATCAACAGGCACGGTGCTGGCATGCGTGAATTATCGGCAAGGGTTTTGTCCGAGAGAGGGAATAAACATAGCTCCAGGCTTAAGAGAAGGCTATTATTTTCAAATGGCTTTCAATGAAAACGGGGCTACGGCACTGGAGTGGTATCAAAAAAAATTTGCTCCTGAATTATCCATTGAAGAACTGTTAAGAATGGCCGAATCCATCGCTCCGGGAAGCGATGGATTAAAGGCATCTCCCTGCGTCGATAAGTTTGAATCACTTTCGGGATTCCAGCACATTACAAATAAGCATTCCCACGGACATTTTGTAAGGGCGATTCTCGAATCAACTGGTTTAAGTTTACGAGAATTGATTTGCAATCTGGATAAAGAAAACGTATCAGAGGCGTTAGTAGCTTCAGGAGGAGGAGCCCGGAGTCTTTTGTGGATGCGAGTAAAGGCCGATATCCTCAATAAGGTTTTTATTGTACCCGAATGCAGTGAATTGGCCTGCCAGGGAGCTGCATTGATCGGAGCGACAGGAAATATTCAACAGGTAGACAGGGAAGAGCCCTTCGGGAAGCAAACAAGATATGCTCAACTGATAAACCCAAATCCAGCAGATGTAGAAAAATATAAATTGGAAAATAAATTATGAAAAAATTAACAGAAGATGCAATCCTGCAACGGGCAAGAGAGTCCTTAAGGATTGAAAGCAAGGCCATTTCAGATATCATTGATTACCTGGATAAAGAGAGTTTTTTAAAAGCCGTTGAAGTATTAAGCAGCTGTCCAAAGATAATAACCTGCGCCAGCGGATCCTCCGGTATTGCAGCCAAAAAGTTCGCCCACTCGTTGTGCTGCATAGAGAGAAACGCACAATTCCTCTCGCCGGCGGAAGCCATCCACGGAGGAATGGGATGCATGAAAAAAGGAGATGCGGTAGTGATGGTCTCCCGGGGAGGTAAGACCGCAGAGCTGTTGCCCATCATCGAGGTGTGCAATAAAAAAGAGGTGATCCTTATCGGTGTTACCGAGAACCTGAATGCTCCGCTGGCCAAAAATTCACAAATCGTTGTCCCCATGAAAATCGAGAAGGAAAGTGACGGATTGAATGTCATGGCAACGGCCAGCTTCGTGGCCACAATTGCCATTTTTGACGCCATGCTCGCTTCCATTATGGAGATCACCGATTATTCGTTGGAGCAGTTTGCCTTAATACACCCGGGCGGTGCTGTTGGCAGCAGGCTTAACGGGTAGATAAAGTATTGGGAGTTAAAAAGAAATTACTAAAAGATATGTATAAAGGATTAACAATAAAACCGCCATTTTTTGAAATTGGCCCCAAAGCTTATATGTATGGGGAAAGGATGCTGAAGCTGGCAAAGGCAGCGGATGAAGCTTCTGTCAAATACGATGTGAGAATAATCTTAACACTGCAACCTTCGGATATATACCTGTTGGCCAGGGAGACCAAGCACGTGCTTATTTTTGCTCAACACATGGACCCGGTCCCGATAGGCAGGGGAAATGGCTCCATTCTTCCCGAGGCGCTAAAAGCAGCCGGCGCTGTCGGCGTCATTCTTAACCACGCCGAAAAACCGATGACCCTGGCTGATTTGTCCCAGGCAATTAAACGGGCGGATGAAGTGGGCCTGGTTTCCATGGTATGTGCCGATTCCATCCGGGAGGCAGAGGTAATTGCACACCTCTCTCCCAATATTATCGTGGCTGAACCCACTGAATTGATCGGCACGGGACAGACCAGCGACGAGGAGTACGTGATTGCAACCACTTCGGCTATAAAAAAGGTAAATACGGAGATTCAGGTATTACAAGCAGCCGGAATCAAGAACGGACAGGATGTTTACAGGACAATCAGGGCAGGGGCTGACGCCACGGGTACCACCAGCGGGATCATGAGAGCAGAGGATCCGGAGGCGATGCTGGATGAAATGATCGGTGCCGTTAGAAAAGCATGGGATGATTTAAAAAAATAATTGATTTACAAATTAACTAAGAAAGGAGATTAAAAAAATGAAACTTTACAGGGGAACAATTGACCTTCAGTCAAAAGATCACAGGCCGGATTTTCACAACGTGACGGATGAAGTAAAAAGAATTGTGAATGAATCCGGTGTACAGAACGGCATTTGTGTCGTTTATTCACACCACACCACATGCTCGGTGATGACGCAGGAATGTTCGCACGACCTCAATTTTTTCGGCAGGGAATACCTGCAACAGGATTTGAACAACATCATGGAGAAGCTGGTGCCGACATGCAGAACCGAAGGACAGTATCTGCACCCAGGCCCTAAACACATAGAGTTTGCTCTTTCTTTTCCCGACGAAGAACCGAAAGGCAGCCTTAACACTGACGCCCACTTACGTTCCGTGTTTTTCGGACGTTCCGAAACCATACCTTTGGTTGACGGAAAGCTCTCGTTGGGCGATTTTGGGTTCATTTACTTTGTGGACTGGGACCAGATCCGTGAAAGAAAAAGAGTGTGTGAAGTACAGATTATCGGAGAGTAGTCTCAAATAACATCAACAGCTTACGGAAGATTTCAAAAGCAATCGGGCGTACCCACAAAAGGGACATGACTTGTTCTGAGATTTCTTATTGTCAAGTACATGTTTTAGTTGGTCGATCGGAGGGTGAATCCAATGGGCAGGTGATTACACCTGCTCTATTGGCATATGGGGTTGTCTGTTCGCTTCACTCAATACCATATGATGCATTTAAAAATAAAAGTTTTAATCGTATGAAATCTCGAATAATCTCAATTACATTGTTGTTTTTCTCTCTCATACTGATATGTATCTCTTGTAGCAGTAATGAAACTGCAATTTCGAAGGATAATTTCCGCGGAGTAGTTCTGTATCCAAGTGATGTACGTTCACTTGAATCGGACAAACTTATTGATATTTTGAAAAAGGCGAAAATTAACCTGATAGGGCTACACTCCAACACCCTGACTGAGAATTTGGATAGTTTGAAAATATTTCTCGAATTTGCCCCTATCGGCCGAAACTATGAAGATTCTTTGTCTTCCAAACAGCACAAAGCATTAAAAAAAAATTTGGAAATCTTTCCGAAAAGAACAGCACATGTATTGGAGTATTGGCTGGATGCCTCCATGTTTTCTGGTTGGGACAGAAATAAATGGATGCTTCATCAACACTACTTTGAACTGTATGGACAGGATGAAACGGTTGAAATATTAAAAGAATACGGGTCTTTGTTAAATAGAGACTAAAACGAGTAGTTAACATAATTCCATTAAAAAAATGCGAAACATCATTTTTTTGGTCAGTCTGATTGCTGTGTTTTTGTTGTGTGAAGGATGCCGACCCAAACAACCCGATACACTTCTTATTGAAAACCACACATCCGAAATTCAGATTGACGGAAATATCGATGGAATGGAATGGATCCGCTCAACTACCTTAACTGATTTGTATTCTCCCTGGGCACAGTCAGAGCAAGACAGTACTATTTTTCGTTGTTTTTCCTCTCAAAAATATTTTAATTTCTGCTTCGAGGTCATCGATAGAACCCTGACAATTTTGAAATATACGGATGAAATGACAGTTGCGAAAGGAGATCGGGTTGAATTATTTTTTAGTCCTCCCTCTGAACTATCCTCCTACTATTGTATGGAAATAAATCCAAATGGATATATTCTGGATTATAAAGCGCAGTTCTATCGTGAATTCAACTATTTGTGGAATTTCAATCATCATGCCGTTGTTGGTAAGATCACGTCGACCGGCTATACTGTGGAAGGACGCATCTCATTATCAGAATTAAAAAAATTAGGGCTCGATCTTGGAAAGGATTTTTGTTTAGGCATTTTCAGGGCCGATTTTACAGGAGAAAATGAAGATTCCGTAATTTGGTACTCTTGGGTAAATCCCCATACGCAAGATCCCGATTTTCATATTCCTTCAGCATTTGGAAAATGCAAATTGAAACGACTATAACCTATTCTCAAAGACCCAAGCACAGCCAAGTTTTTCAATCCAGATTCTTTCTTTGTGAAGAAAACACCGAACCCTGGGAAAATTGTGTTACTTTTACCGGAGAAATTGATCTTCATTCAAAACACCTTATGACCGAAAAGGAAAAAATGATCCGTGGAGAATGGTACATGGGTTCAGGCGTCGAGTTATCCGGAGAACATTTGAATTCTGTACGATTATGCAGGGAGTACAATGCAATCGATCCTGCCGATAAAGGGAAAAGATCCGAGATATTGAAGGAACTTTGTCCGGAACAAGGAGACAATGTACATATCGAAGGACCTTTTTTCTGCGACTACGGATATAACATTCACTTCGGAAACAACGTCTACATCAATTATAACTGCACAATACTCGACGTGACAACTGTGACCATCGGTAACGATGTGCTGATAGGCCCTTCTGTGGAAATATATACAGCCGCACATCCGGTTCATTGGAAACAGAGAGCTACGAGAATTGAATTTGGGAAGCCTGTCTCTATTGGTGACAATGTATGGATTGGCGGAAACACAACCATCTGCCCGGGAGTCAGCATAGGTGACAGAACAATTATCGGTGCCGGGAGTGTAGTTACCAAAGACATACCTGACGATGTGATAGCAGCAGGTAATCCCGCAAGGATAATAAAACGGTTGGATGCCGAACTTAAGTCATAACTAAGCACGCATGTAGCCAACATATTGATTAATAAGGATGAAGAAAAAAATACTTTGTTTATTTTTTGCAGTAATTTGCCTGCAAGGGTACCCCCAAATCCCATCAACCCTTGAAATTCCCGGAGAGAGAACAACAACGCCTGCGATTGAATTTTCCCATTTTCCCAGTAGGATGCATGCATTTATCTGGCGTAACTGGACAACGGTTCCTGCTGCTCGTCTGGCAGAAGTATTGAGCACAACTGAAGGCAACGTACAGAAAGTGGCCTTTTCCATGGGGTTGAATAAACAAAAAAAGATTAACCCGGTATGGAGCAGTGCTCAAGGATACATCACGGTATTGAGGCACAACTGGCACCTGTTGCCTTATGATCAGCTACTGGTCTTGCTGGGGTTGAGCAGGGAAGAACTAGCCTGGAGACTGATAGAAGACGACTTTCTTTTCGTTAAGCTGGGGCAATTAAAACCCTACTGTACGCCTTTGTACTTCCAGGAGCCCTCTCAACATATGCGGCAACAAGCAACCGACATTTCAAAATGGTTAAGAGAGCTGGATGGATCCATCGTTCCCGAAGTGAAACGTTTTTCCTTTGCAAAAGATATTGCATCGGAAAATAAAAGGAGATCCCTTGAAAACAATAAACTTGAATTGAGGTTGGTTTTCTCCTATTTTGCTGAATTTGGAGATCCGCTGAAAGATCCTGAGGTTTCCTCCTATCCCGATTTTTTGTTGAAGAAACTCTCGGAGAAAGGCATCAATGCCGTATGGGTCCATACAGTCCTCAGAACGTTGGTCCCGCCTTCCGGTATTTTTCCCGGTATGGATGATTATGCAGACAGGATCAGTAATCTGAACAAACTTGTTAAAAGAGCAGACAAATACGGTATAAAGGTATATTTATATGTAAACGAGCCCCGGGCGATGCCGGAGGATTTCTTTAATACGCAGGAAAAGAAAGACCTGATCGGGGTAAAAGGCGGACAGGGAGGAAACCTGTTTTCCCTTTGCACCTCAAATAAGATGGTGTTGGATTGGATGAGGAGTTCGTTTGAAAAAGTATTCAGTTCCGTACCGGGTTTAGGAGGCGTGTTTACCATAACCGCATCTGAGAACCTGACCAGTTGTGCATCACACAGGAAACAGGCAGAATGTGAAAGATGCAAGGGCGTCTCCTATGATAAAATTATTGCCGATGTTAACAAAGCCATTCACGAGGGGGTTAAAAAAGGCAATCCCGCAGCCAATGTGCTCATATATGACTGGGCCTGGGATGACAATTATGCGGAAAGAATCATACGTCAATTACCCAAGGATGCCTGGCTGATGTCGGTGAGCGAATGGTCCCTGCCGATTGAACGGGGAGGAATAAAATCAAAAGTAGGCGAATACTCCATATCCTCTGTTGGACCGGGACCTCGTGCGCTGCAATATTGGAAATGGGCAAAAGAAGCCGGATTAAAAATCGTTGCAAAGATCCAGGTCAATACAACCTGGGAACTTGGCTCCGTACCCGTAATACCGGCTATGGACCTGATTGCGGAACATGCCAGGAACTTGTCGAACGAATCCATAAACGGCATTATGTTTAGCTGGAGCGTCGGCGGGTACCCTTCCAAAAACATGTCCCTGTTCCAAGAGGTGTTCAATAACCCGAATAAAATGGATTTATTGCAATTTACAGTCCAGAACTACGATAAAGAATCGGCTCCTTATATTCGAAATGCCTGGAAGTATTTTTCATCCGGATTTGCAGAATACCCTTATCACATAAGCACATTGTATACCGGACCACAACATATGGGAACAGCCAACTTATTGTACATCCATCCCACCCGTTACAAATCCACCATGGTCGGTATCCCTTACGACGATCTGGATTCGTGGCAGTCTATCTACCCTACGGACACTTGGATCCATCAGATGGAAAAAGTAGCAGCCGGCTTTGACCTGGGTTATCGGGAATTGGAAAAAGCCTTCAAAGCAGCCGGCAAGAAAAAACGCCCAACCATCCAAAAGGAGATGGACCGTGCAAAAGTCATCAATCTCCATTTCTCGTCCATTATTTTACAGGCAAAATTTATCAGGGAAAGAAACAATTACCTGAATGCAACGGACAAAGACGTCCGACTGAACAGCTTGAAAATCATGGAAGAATGTGCGACACAGGAGAAAATAAACGTCAAGAAATTACTGCCTCTAGCTTTGCACGATCCAACCATCGGGTATGAATCTTCCAATCAGTATTTCTATATCCCTCAGGATTTGAAGGAAAAATACATAAACCTTAATCACACCTTAATGTGGTTAAGGAATGAAAGGCGGCTCCCCTGACTTAAAATTTAAATGTAAACCCGCCCATCGCGTTGAAACCCTGTGCAGGATATCCGTACCAGATATCGTACTTTTGGAGCAGGAGGTTGTTGGCTTTCAGGTGAATCGCAAAGGATTCGTTGAGGTCGTAAACGGCACCAAGGTTGAGATCGTTTATGTTGCTCATTTTTACATTTGCAAAGTTGAGGTATGACCACCTGTCGCCGGAAAAATAATAGTTGAACGTAAATTTCAGGTTGCTCATTGCACTAAATGTAGCGCTGATATCGGTTTCGAAGCCCGGTTTATTATAGGCTTTTGCATCAGGGATACCGGTATCATTTACGGTATAAAAATTCTTTTTTACGCGCAACGCAATATCCAAAGGCGACCAGATGTTGGATTGAATCATTCCGCCGAAGTGGGAGTGAGCCAGATTTCCGTAAAGAGGGGCTAATGATTCCTTTATTGATGGCATATCGAAAGTACCCGCCGGAAAGATTTGATGTAACACCAAGAAATGCTCATCCTCGGTTTTCTTAAATCCTCCGAAAATATCGAAGCGAAAACCGCTAACTTCGCCAATCTTTGCCCCTGCCACGATGTCAACAATGGAAAAGGATGATTTTACCGGTGTCATCGGGGAGATATAACGCGACTCGTTCATCATATCCAAATAGGTATTATCGTCAATTCCGCCTTTTATATGAGCATAAAGTGAAGAATGCCCGGCAACCTTCAGGTCCAGTTCAACGTTTGGAGCAACCCGGAATTTTGTTCCGCCTAGCATCTGGAATAATAAATCAACTCCCAGCCTGGCTTTCCAGTTCAACCCTTCAAATGCTACGTACGGATTGGCACCCAACAGTGTGAAATCATCCATTCCCTGGCCGTAAAAAACGCCAAGAAACTTTCCGTCGACCCCTACCCGACTGTCTCCACCCTGAAAAGGTTTATCCAGCCCGACCACGGCATCAATGTAATTCCCTTTCAAACCGGCACTCGTCAAATCCGACCCGTATTTGGTAGTAAAATTCCTGAAATCGAAAAATCCGCGGTAATTGACCAGATCCGATTTGTTGGACTCCATTCCCAATCCCAGGTTGAAAACGCCCAACGTCTGGTTTTCGTTATCGTAAAAGCGTTCACTCCCGAAAGTATTGCCGTAGTAATTGAATGCATTATGCGAGTAGGCGGCCTTGAGATTAAGTTTGAAAGCGCTGAGCAGATGCCCGTACCGGAGCTGTCCCAGGTTATCCATAAAAAAAGCCTTGTTACTAGCCGGATCACTCTCCTGCACGTAATTTATATCTCCGTTGGATGAGCTATGGAGAAAATTGAACGTGAGGTTACTCTTTTCGTTCTCAACTAGGCGATAGCCCAATGCCCCATCGATATTGGCGTAATTTCCGGCTCCGAGCGAAATATAGCCTTTTTTCGAACTGAAAGGAACCTCTGTCATTATATCTGTAGGCGTAGGAACAGCAATTTCCAACGGTGGCGTGGTTCTGCCCGCCCAAGACGAATAACCGGTATTGGCTTTCTTGATTGCCGGCTGTGGGATGGACGGCAGTGAATTTATTTTATTGGCATCCTGCAGCGTTGGGTTGAACTCGCGTTGAAGCTCCATCTGACGACGCAACAAAGAGTCTTGTTGTTGGGCAAAAATCCCGGTGGATACAAGCAACAGGGCTACACTAAATATTGTCTTTTTCATTTTCAATGATTCATTGTGAATTATAAATTACTTAACCTTTCGTTGATCATTTGCTGAACATCGGCTTCGGAGCCTTTGTAATTATTTTTCAGGCTTTCGAGGTATTGCCTGGCCTGAAAGTCGTCTCCCTTAGCTCTGTATGTATCCGACAGGACAATCAGTGCACGCGCCATCCAGTACTGGTGCGGCGTTCCTTTTT
This sequence comes from Porphyromonadaceae bacterium, assembly GCA_022840285.1. Lineage (GTDB taxonomy): Bacteria > Bacteroidota > Bacteroidia > Bacteroidales > Dysgonomonadaceae > Petrimonas. The sequence continues at coordinate 10,745 of JALHIE010000066.1, read as the reverse complement.
GCATAAACGATTTCACCTGCGACTCTACCTTGTCGTACGACTTCCACCGGTAATACGTGTCGGCAAGTATAAATTGCGCTTCCGCACCGTAAATGTTTCGCGTATCTTGTGCCAGCGATTGGAAATCCTCCATCGCCTTTTCCACCTCGTTGACTTGCTGTAGTGATTTTCCGCGCAAGTACCGGGCTTCTGCAGTTACTTCAGGCGACAGATTGGCATTGGCCAGGAAAGTAGTTGCTGCACGAGCGGCTTCGTGAAAACTTTTCAACCGGTACTGTGTACGGACAACGCCCAATTGTCCCGTTTGCCGGCTATTTTGGTTCCGGGCCGAGTTAGCCAACCGGGAATAGTCTGCCAGTGCCTGGTTGAGGTTTCCGTTGTTGTATTCAATGGCGGACACATAGATCAGCGCATCGTCGAGATACTTGACACTGTTGGCATCTGCCACTTTCCTGAAATAGGTTGCCGCCTGTTGCTTGTTGCCTTTCTCATCGGCCAAAACGCCCAGGTAATAGTTGGCATCGGTATGGTAAGCACCGTTGGGATAACCCTGCAGGTAGCGTTGCATGGCCGATTCCGCTTCCGCTTTTGAGCCACGCATGTACACACTTTCCGCGGCCAGATAAGTGAGCGAGTCTTGCCGCGACACGGTGATGCGCATTCCCCCCGGCAGCGAATTGGCATAACTCACGTAAGACTGAATATCGTTGAGCTCGCTGTAAACGGTTTCGAGCGACAACAGAGCTGTTCTGGCATCATCCGTGCCGGGAAATTTCGAAATCACATTTTTATATGCCGATATACTGTTCTGATAATTTCCGTCGTTGTAATACAACTGCCCCAGCTGAATACCTGCCTGACTCGATAAAGCACTGTTAGGGTGACCGGACACCAACTGCTGCAATACATTTATGGCCTCACTTTCACGGTTCATCATCACCAAAGCACGGCTTTTTTCGTAAAGCGCATCATCGAAATACTGGGATTGAGGATAGCGGCGCATCAAATCGTCCAGCGCATCTGCTTTTCCCTGGTAATTGCGCTGCAAACCCATCACGAATGCCTTTTGATAAGCCGCATAATCGGCCGCTGAGGGGTTGATGCTCGCCGCCGCAGTATAAAACCGCTCGGCTTCTGCAAAACTTCGGTTATAATAGTAGCTATCCCCAATCCGGTTGTGGGCATCTGCATATTCCGCCCGGGTCCTGTTGGTCTCTGCCGAGATATATTGCTGGAAAGCAGTAACTGCCGATGCATATTGATTTTGTTTGAACCGGGCGTACCCCAGGTTATACCAGCCCATGGAATAGTTTTCATCTGCCGGCGATGCATTTTGTGTGAAAGCCTGAAAGTCGGACGCTGCATTCGGGTAATTGCCGATGCGATAATAGGTTTCCCCACGCCAGTAATAAGCATTGTTCCGGGCCTTGGCATCGTAAGTTCCCATTGCAATGCTGTTGTTGAAATGTTGAACGGCAGTGTTCATGTCTCCGTTGACAAACTCCTGTGCTCCCAACTGGAAAAGCACCATTTGCTTTGCCTCTAAAATTCGGCGACCAGGCCTGGATATGCGGTTGATAGCTGCAAGGGCAGCATGGTAATCCTTGGTGGTTAGGAAAGTTTCGGCAAGGATATCGTTCACCTGATCGGTGTATGGAGAAGTTGGAAACTCTTTGAGAAAATTTTCGAAAAGCGCGATGGATTCGCTGAAGACCGAAAAGTTGGTTTCGTGCGCCAGCAACGCATAGTTAAACATGGCGGTTTCGCGCACCTGTGGGTCAAAATTATCGCGCGAAGCTGCTTCAAACGCCATTTGTGCCTGTTGTTTTTGTCCCAATTTCAACTGGGTTTGTCCAATTTGCAGTTGAGCGTTCTGTGTCAGTACATCCCGCTCTCCCACCGCTTTTTGAAACATCTGCACGGCTTCGTGGAATTTTCGGGCTTCCACGTAAGAAAGTCCCATGAAATAGGCATCTCCCCGAAGCGGACGGACAGTACCGGCAAAATAATTTTCGTAATAGGGAATGGCAGTTGTTGCTCTTCCCTGGCGGTAATGGCTGTTACCCAACACTCGATATATTTCGGTGATGTGTTCACTGTGCGGATAAACGCTCAGAAACGATTCCGCGAGTCGGATGGCTTCATCCAGCTTATTGTCAAAGAAAGTGGATTGTGCAGAATAGAAAGCGACCTGTTCTCCGAACTCGGGATGGTTCCGCAACCCTTCGAAACGGCGCAAAGCGGCATCGTAGTTCCCGTTCGTATAATCAATATATCCGGCATAAAAACTTCCGTAATCACGGTATTTTTTGCTGTTCTGCGAGAGCAATCCGAAAAGTCGGTAAGCTTCATCTTTATTGCCAAGCTGCAGGTTCGCATAAGCGCTTCGGAAGCTGAAATCTTCCTGTTCCGACGGTTTCAGGTAATCCAGGTCAGCCTGGTCAAACCAAAACCTGGCAAGTTTCCAGTCTTTTTCGTTGAAATGGTATGAACCAATCAGAAATTTCACCTGGTGATGGTGGATGCTTTCGGGGTACTCATCCAGATACTCCTTCATTCGCTCACCACTGTTTTTCACCCCTTTGTGGAAAGACGAAACGGCCATCATGTATTTTGCTTCTTCAGTGAGCAGACGGTCGGCGCTTTCCGTGATAAATTGCGACAACAAATCCTGGGCACCGGTGTAGTTTCCTTCCAGAAACATCTCTTTCCCCTGGTTGAAAAGCTTCCCGGGCTGATGGTGGTAAACTGTCCGCTGCGCCATTGCCAGGAGGGTTGCAAGGGCAAAAAATAACAGGAAGATTGTTTTTTTCATATATTGCTTTGTTACACTGAGATCTCTCTCTGATTTTCTACTTTTCAATTCTAACATCTTCTAATATTTTTTCAATTCCTTTACGGATTGAAACCAGTCCGAAGTCAGCCGGACGAAGCTCCCTTTTATCGATAAAAAGTAGATCCGACACGTCATCCATAGGAGTCATTACACTATCATCAAGCGACTTACACTGAAAAAACAGATCCATTGTATGCACTTCAAAACCCGAATATACGTAAATATTCGGAATGGAAAAAAGGTACTTAGGCGAAGTTATCAACAACCCTGTTTCTTCCCGAACTTCCCGGGCAATAGCCTCTTCAGCCGTTTCATACATGTCTACAAATCCGCCGGGCAGGTCGTGAGTACCCTTTGCCGGATCTTTAGCTCTCCGGGCAACAAGCACTTCACCTTTCTCATTTTCAATTATTGCCACAACTGCAGCAGACGAATTAAAATAATAGGTGAATCCACAGTCCATACACTTTTTCGATTTAACGTTGTTTTCGGAAAAGTTCCCCGAACCGCATTTGGGACAGAAGTGAAATTGGTGCAAGGGGTGTTTCATTTCTTCGATATCTCCACAATTCCTGTTTTTGGCAATTCCCGGTTTCGTTTTTCTACCGCCTCCACCACGTTGTCGGCAAGCCGAGCAAAAGCCATGCCGGTAATACTGTCGGAATGAAGTGCCACGGGTTGCCCATCGTCGCCACCCTCACGAATGGTCTGTACGATGGGGATTTGCCCCAGTAAGGCGTACCCGTTCTGTTCCGCCAGTTGTTTGCAACCGTCTTTTCCGAAGATATAGTATTTATTTTCAGGCAATTCAGCAGGAGTAAACCAAGCCATGTTTTCGACCAATCCCAGAATGGGGACGTTTACCTTTTCTCCCGTAAACATACTGATTCCCTTACGGGCATCGGCCAGCGCCACTTCCTGCGGGGTGCTTACAATAACGGCTCCGGTAATGGGTACGGTTTGTACCAGTGTTAAATGAATATCGCTTGTTCCGGGCGGGAAATCGATCAGAAAATAATCCAGTTCTCCCCAGTCAGCATCGGAGATGAGTTGTTTCAGCGCGTTACTGGCCATTGCTCCGCGCCAAACCACGGCATCTTCCTTCTTGACAAAAAAACCGATGGAAAGCATTTTAACCCCGTAGTTCTCCACGGGAACAATCAAGTCGCGTCCCTCCATTTTTTCAGTGTAAACGGGCACATCTTCAACACCAAGCATCCGGGGAACCGATGGTCCGAAGATATCGGCATCGAGCAAACCCACCTTGTATCCTTTTTGAGCCAGCGCAATGGCCAGGTTAGTACATACGGTACTTTTCCCGACTCCTCCCTTCCCCGATGCCACGGCAACAATGTTTTTTACACCGGGCAGCAGATCAGGCAATGCAGGCCGCGGTGCCTGTTTCGACTTTACTGAAATATTCCCTTTGATTTGGATTTCCGGACCGGCATAGGTCAAAATAGCCTGCTCCGCCATCTTGACCAGCGATTTAACAAACGGATCGTTCTGTCTTTCGGTGATGAGCGAGAAACTCACTTTCGTCCCGTCAATACGGATGTCGTCTTCCACCATCCCGGCAGAAACAATATCTTGTCCCGTCCCAGGGTAACGCACATTTTTCAGTGCATCGATAATTAATTGAGGATATATAGCCATACTATTTTGTTTAAAACTCTAGAATCGAGCATCCCGGCCAAAACTGCGGTATTTGTCTTTTTCAATTTCGATATCGGGCTCCGACCAGTTCTCTTTTTTCGAACAAAGGAAACGGATGTATTTGATGGTTAAACCGCGCTCACGCCATTGTTGTTCATAATAAGTCTGAATATTTAGTACTTTATCGTTAATCCCGGAACGGTATAAATCATCGGTGTCCGCTAAAATCGCCAGGCCGTTTTCTTCGATCATGGCTTTGGTGTAGATGTAGAGGAAATTACTGTCGGTTTTGAGATGAATCACGCCCTTATCCATCAAAATTTGACTGTAGGTGTTCATAAAGCGGGTGGAGGTAAGCCGTTTGTTAAGCTTGGACATCTGCGGATCAGGGAAAGTAATCCAGATTTCAGACACTTCATTTTCGGCAAAAAAATGGTGAATCAGTTCGATATGGGTACGTAAGAAAGCGACATTTGTCAGGTTTTCGCTCAACGCCCGTCTCGCTCCCGACCACATCCGGGCACCCTTGATATCAATTCCGATAAAATTCTTCTCGGAGTAGAACTGTGCCAGCCCTACCGTATATTCTCCCTTTCCGCAACCGAGCTCGAGTACAACAGGGTTGTCGTTTCGAAAATAATCTGTTTTCCATTTCCTTTTTTCCCATTTTCGGTTTTCTCCATATTTCTATATACAAAAATACAAATTTAACTTTAAATACGACAATACATCCCCGTAAACAACCATCCATTTCCGGTATAAAATTGTAAGCGATTCAAACAATTTATTGGTTTCCATTCAATAAACCGGATTAATCAAATCTTTTTTCATACTTTTGATCGTTTCAATATACAACTGATTACCAAGTGAATGAAACGGAAGATTTTGGGAAAAAACTTTTTTGTTTTTCCCGACATTTTTTTTAAAAAAAAGGATAAAGTATCCATTTAATACTTACCTTTGTCAAGCGAATCACTATAAAACACCCTTTATATTATGAAAACAAATGACATAATGACAAAGCTCGAGGCTAAGCATCCCGGCGAGGCCGAATATCTTCAAGCGGTAAGAGAAGTATTGACTTCCATAGAAGAGGTCTATAATCAGCATCCTGAATTTGAAAAAGCAGGTATTGTAGAAAGAATAGTGGAACCTGATCGGATTTTCACTTTCAGAGTGCCTTGGGTAGACGACAACGGAAAAGTTCATGTAAACATCGGTTACCGTGTTCAGTTTAACGGAGCCATCGGCCCTTACAAAGGAGGTATTCGCTTTCATCCTTCCGTAACGTTATCGACACTTAAATTCTTAGGATTCGAACAAACATTTAAAAACGCACTGACTACATTACCTATGGGTGGTGGAAAAGGCGGGTCGGACTTTTCTCCTAAAGGGCGTTCTGAAGCGGAGATCATGCGTTTCTGCCAGGCTTTTGTGACCGAACTCTGGCGCGATCTGGGTCCAGACACGGATGTTCCTGCCGGCGATATTGGTGTTGGCGGGCGCGAAGTGGGATACATGTACGGAATGTACAAAAAATTAGCCCGGGAACATACGGGAACATTCACTGGAAAAGGGCGCTCGTTTGGCGGATCACGCCTTCGTCCCGAAGCTACCGGGTTTGGAGCCTTGTATTTCGTGAATCGGATGTGTGAGACCCACAAAATCGATTTGAAAGGCAAAACGGTTGCTGTTTCAGGATTTGGGAACGTTGCCTGGGGAGCTGCTATGAAAGCCACCGAATTAGGTGCAAAAGTGGTTACCATCTCGGGGCCCGACGGCTATATCTACGATGAAGACGGCATTAATACGCCCGAAAAATTCAACTATATGCTGGAACTTCGGAATTCGGGGAACGATGTGGTAGCACCTTATGCCGAAGAATACCCGAAAGCCCGGTTCTTTCCCGGCAAGAAACCCTGGGAGTGTAGAGTGGATATAGCATTACCTTGCGCCATTCAGAACGAACTGAATCTGGAGGATGCCAAAAAACTGAAAGAGAATGGGGTTAAACTGGTCGCAGAAGTGTCTAACATGGGTTGTACGGCGGAAGCAGTAGACTTCTTTATCGAAAACAAAATTTTGTTTGGTCCCGGCAAAGCTGTTAACGCAGGTGGCGTAGCCTGTTCCGGATTGGAAATGACACAGAACGCCATGCACATTTCCTGGACAAGCGAAGAAGTGGACAGGTGGTTGCATCAGATCATGAGCGACATCCATGAGCAGTGTGTTGCGCACGGCAGAGAAGACAATTACATCAATTACGTAAAAGGAGCAAATATTGCCGGCTTTATGAAAGTAGCCGATGCCATGATGGCCCAAGGCGTATTATAAAGATACATCGTTAAATACTATTTGAAAACCGCAGAAGAGCCGTAAGGATTTAACCTTGCGGCTTTTTTGCGTAGGTCTGTTCGCCTTTTCCATTATTTCTTATCTTTGTCTTTTATCAGTGAACGAACATTATCATGAGTAAAAAATGGCAGATTGCAGTCACCGGAACTTTCACACACTTATTGTTAGGCACGGTTTACGCCTGGAGTTATTTTCAAAACCTCATAACCGAATCGGCGGGTTGGAACAACACTCAGACTGCATGGGCATTTAGTTTATCCATCTGTATGCTGGGAGTAACGGCGGCATGGGCAGGCAACAGAATGCCGGTTTACGGACCACGAAAACTGGCAATGCTTGGCGGAGCATTATACGCGTTGGGCTACCTTATTTCCGGATTCGCATTGGCAAACCGATCGCTTGTATTGCTGTATCTGGGTTTTGGGATCATTGGCGGAATAGGGTTGGGGTTAGCCTATGTTACACCTGTGGCAACCGTTTCTGCATGGTTTACCAAAAAACAGGGGTTGGCTACCGGGATGGTAGTAATGGGTTTTGGGTTCGGAGCGTTGGTAATGTCCAAGTTATTAGCACCGCTTTTTCTTCAACTATCGGATGGAAACTTGAGTACAATGTTTTACACTGTGGGCACGTTGATGATCGTGTTGATTCCTGTTCTGGCATCGTTTCTGCAACTTCCCAAACCAGATGAAGTTCATGAAAAGATGCAAGAGAAAATTTCTGTCGCCCGGTACATCAATGGCAAACCTTTCATCATCGTTTCAATCTCCTCTTTTACAAGACATACTGAAAATGCGGATGCCTGCCGGTACAGACTTCTCCGACAATGAAACGGTGGTTTCGCTGGCTACCGCCGGCGCTACGCTTATTGCCGTCAGTTCTGTCTTCAACGGCCTGGGCCGGTTTGCCTGGGGTAGTATCTCCGACAAAATAGGCAGGATGCGTACTTTCCAGGTTCTACTGGCTTTACAAGCAGTAATTTTCGGATTGTTTATTTTTGTTCGTCAACCGGTTGTTTTCTCTGTTCTGGTCTGCATGGTGTTGTTATGTTATGGCGGCGGATTTGGCGTTTTACCATCGCTAACGAAAGACCTGTACGGGAGCAAACTGATGCCTTCACTGTACGGCGCGTTCCTTACTGCATGGAGTGTCGGGGGAATCATAGGTCCACAAGTCGTGGCTTTTATGAAAGACAACTATGCCGAAAAGGCCGGATTGTTTGCTTTTGCGGTTGGAGGCAGTTTATTGATGGTTGGGTTTGCGGTTTCGTTGTTCGGGTGTACTGTAAACTTTTGTTCGACGCTAAACAGGAGATAAATATACCCCGAGTATTTTATTTATATATCGAAATCAAATTTTATCTTTGTATATATCGAAATTTATTGCCTATAATGACCCCATTCCTCCACCGCGTAGCACAAGTATTCTATTCCGAATACGGAAACGAAGTGTATAAACTGTCGTTCGTTTTCCCGAACAAACGTGCGGGTGTTTTCTTTCAGAAATACCTGGCGGAAATTGCGGGCAAACCGGTTTTTTCACCCCGGATCATCACCATTCAGGAACTGTTTGAATCGCTTTCCGCTTACCGGACCGCCGACAGGACGGATATGCTGGTAACACTTTACCAACAATACAATCGTATCGGAAGATCGGAAGAACTTTTTGATGACTTCCTGTATTGGGGAGAGATATTACTTAACGATTTCAATGATCTGGACAAACACCTGGCGGATGCCCGGCAATTGTTCATAAACATCCACAACCTGAAATCGATGGATGACGACCTGTCCTATCTTACTCCGGAACAAGTTGCCGCTATTCGCCGTTTTTGGGCAACCTTTATGCCCTACGAAGGCAACGAAACCAAACGGGAATTTCTGGAGACATGGCAGATTCTGTTTGAGCTGTACACGGCTTTTCGTGATACCCTGCACAAGAGAGGATACGCTTACGAGGGTATGCTGTTCAGGGAGGTAGCAGAACGGGCGAGGCAAAAAGAAGAGATAGAGTTGCCTTTTCCCGAACTCGTTTTTGTCGGATTGAACGCACTCACCCCTTCCGAGGCAGAATTGATGAAGTACCTGAAAAACAGGGGTGTCGCCGACTTTTACTGGGATTACGAATCCCCGTTGGTTCGCGATAAAAAGAACCGCGCATCGCGATGGATTCAGGAAAACCTGCTGCATTTTCCTTCGAAACGGTTACTCAACACCGATATTCCGGCTGCGAAAAAACCGGACATACACCTTATCGGTATCCCTTCCGGAGTAGGACAGGCAAAAACAGTGAACCGGCTGCTCTCTCAATTGCTCAACGACAAAAACATAACCGGACCCAATGTCGGATTGAACACGGCGATAGTACTTCCCGACGAAAACCTGTTGTTGCCTGTCCTCTATTCCATTCCTCAGGCAATCGAAAAGATAAATGTCACGATGGGGTATTCGTTGCAACATTCATCCGCAGCAAGCCATCCGAAACCGAGGAGTTGAAAGCCTATATCCAACAACACAACCGTGTTATCCTTACGGTTTCCGAGCTTGGCACGCATCCCTTCCTGAAGCTTATCTTTTCCCCCATAGCCGATTGGACGAAAATCGGGGAATACCTGAAATCGATATTATCGGAAATCTACCGGCACCTGACTTCCGAAAAGCATCCGGATGAAGGGGAATTTACGGGCGACACACGTTCCATTGACCTTGAACGGGAATTTATTGTCCAGTATTACAAATCGATAACCCGACTCCAGGAAACGCTGTCTTCCGTACAAAACCTGTCGATCGACACCTACTTTCGTTTATTTAAACGATTAACACAAAACCTCAGCGTATCGTTTTCCGGCGAGCCGTTATCGGGTTTGCAAGTGATGGGAGTGCTGGAAACGCGCGTGATAGATTTCGAAAACCTGATCATCCTTTCCATGAACGAAGGAGTTTTTCCGCTAAAAAACGCTTCCAATTCTTTTATTCCTTACACCCTTCGCAAAGCTTTTGACTTACCCACTTACGAGTATCAGGACAGCACATATGCCTACCATTTCTACCGGATGATAAGCCGTGCCGAACGCGTTTTCATGCTCTACGACACACGCGCCGAAGAGTTACAGACGGGTGAGGTAAGCCGCTATTTTTATCAGTTGAAATACTTGTACAGCCATCACTTTCACCTGGAAGAAAGCGTAATTTCCTACGACGTTTCGGCCCCACAGGTTTCTCCGGTTTCTGTACAAAAAACACCCGAAGTGATGCGTAAGCTACAGAAATTTCGTGCCGGCGGTAACGCCAGCCTATCCGCTTCACTTATAAACAATTACATCAATTGCCCCTTGCAGTTTTATTTTTCTGCCGTTGAAGGGCTATCCGAAGAAAAGGAAGTCCGGGAGTCGGTAGAATCCGACGTATTCGGCACCATGTATCACGCCATTATGCAACAGGTCTATAACCGATACAGGAATAAACCGGTACTGCCCGATACGTTGAATGCCATAATCCAAAACGACGACTACCTGACGGATCTGATCGAGCGATCGTTTGCCGAACATTATTTCAAGCAAAAAGATAAACCGCGTTCGCTTTCGGGGCATCACTTCCTGATCGGAGAAATCCTGCGCGACTATGTAAAGCAAACCCTCCGGTTCGACGCATCGTTCACACCGTTTGAGTATGTGGATTCGGAACACGTTTTCAGGTCGATCCACCGGGTCTCGGATGATTTATCGGTAAACATAAAAGGAAGTATCGACCGGATAGATAAGGTAGCCGGGAGCTTACGCATTATTGATTATAAATCGGGAAAAGGCGAATTAAATTTCAGGAATATTGAACAGCTTTTCGACAACACCAAAGTTAATCGCCCCTACCAGATATTGCAGGTTTTTATTTATGCACTTTTT
>JALHIE010000178.1 GCA_022840285.1 Porphyromonadaceae bacterium | reverse complement strand
GGGCGACGTGCCGCGCACGGTGCTGACCTCGCACGGGGTCAACGCCGTGGCCTGCTCCGGCATGGTGCTGGACATGCTGCGCGCCGTGTACGGCGAGAACGGGGCCAGTCTGGACGACATGCCCGTGGCTCCGGCGGGGTGCCAATGCGGCACGGATGCGGGGTGCCAGCCCGTGCCGCGCTGATCCCGGCCTGTTTTTGCCGATAACCGAGGCCGCCCCTGGATGGTTCCGGAGGCGGCCTTTTGCATGCGGGGGATATCCGAAATGTGTGGGGCGTGGCGGGGCGGCGACGGAACCGGGCATGGAGGGCGCGCGCGTGCGGGCCATGTGTCGTCGTTGCGCCCTCGGGCAGGGTGGACGCCATGGAGGGAGCGCGCGTGGGGCCATGTACGGCCTGCTGGCGAAACAGTACGAATTGCACAGGGATGCCCGACGCTACGACCCGAAGGACTGGGACAAGGGAGATTTGCCCAGCCGTTGGCGAGAGCCCGGCGTAGGCGAGAAGCGGTGGATGGAGTCGGTAACTTTTTGACGGAAGAGTTTGTTTCGTGATATCAAAGTGGTATGGGAAGAGTGTTCCCCTGAGCGCGGGGATGAACCGCGGGGAACGCTCGTCACAGCGCGCAAAATCAAGTGTTCCCCGCGAGCGCGGGGATGAACCGTTCTGGACCTGCGTGTCGCGGAATATCTGACCGTGTTCCCCGCACCCGCGAGCGTGGGGATGAACCGGCCACCACGGGCTCGGTGCCCGCGTCCGCCTCGTGTTCCCCGCGAGCGCGGGGATGAACCGCTGTCAGCCATGCCAACGCGCTGAAAGACCTCGTGTTCACCGCGAATGTGGGGATGAACCGGGGTTGTCCGCGCCCGCTTCCTCGAATTCCAGGTGTTCCCCGCGAGCGCGGGGATGAACCGGGGCAAATCGCATTGTCGCAACAGGAGCTGGAGTGTTCCCCGCGAGCGCGAGGATGAACCGAACGAGCAGGCGTGGCGCAGCACGGCCGCGCGGTGTTCCCCGCGAGCGCGGGGATGAACCGGACGAGAAGCGCCGGGAGGGCGCGTAGATGGCGTGTTCCCCGTACCCGCGCGGGGATGAACCGCACTAGCAAGCACGGCGCTACCAGCCAGCGCCGTGTTCCTCGCGCCTGCGGGGATGATCCGTACCGGCGGACGGGTGACCGCGTGTCGCCGCTGTGTTCCCCGCGCTTGCGGGGATGAACCGTAGGTTAGGGCCAGCAGAATGCCATCCTCGCGGTGTTCCCCGCGCCCGCGGGGATGAACCGGTGATGCCCGCGTGACTGCCCTTGTCGCACAGGTGTTCCCCGCGCCCGCGGGGATGAACCGCCGCTCAAGAAAATCACCGCTCCGATGATCCTGTGTTCCCCGCGCCCGCGGGGATGAACCGGCCACGGATGCACAGATCGCGCGCACCCGGAAGTGTTTGTTACCCGCTACCCCCGCCGCAACTGTCGCACGAGACATCCGCCAGCAACCCTCGGTCGAAGCGGGGGTACCGGGGCGCCGGGTACGACGCCGGGCGGCTGTGCATGGCGCGTAGCCGGGCAAGGTAGGCGGCGGGCAGACCGCGCTCCTCGCCGCCGCGCGCTATGAAGTCGAGATATTCGCGGCTGGGGGGCACGGCTTCGCCCTGCACGTCCTTCTTGTACAGCAGCACGTGATGTTGGCCGCCTTGCGCGTCGGTCACCGTGGCCGGGTAGTGGAAGTAGCTGCCCGCGCCGTCCAGCCGGGCGTCCTGCCAGGCATCCAGCCTCCCCATGTCGGTGAAGGTCAGTTCCAGCACCACGCCC
>JALHIE010000177.1 GCA_022840285.1 Porphyromonadaceae bacterium | reverse complement strand
GTTGGACAACCGTGCCGGTGAAGCATATGCAATATCCGGGGCGATCACGGCCGGCGTGGAATACAACCTCCTGCCGGGCATGAACATAGCTCTTGAGGTACGCCCTTTCAATTATTACTACACAGCAATCCGTATGTATGCAGACGGCCAGGAATACAATGCTTATGAAATGCAGTTCAAATTCTTTGCCTTCCCGCAACTTAAGATAGGATTCCGTTTTTAGTAATGGCTGAATATACTTTTGGAACCGCCTCCTTCAGGGGGCGGTTTTTTCTTACCTTTGTATATGAAATCAATAACCACCATGAAGAAGATTTTATTATTCACACTTATCCTTGCAGGACTTGTTTCCTGCAAACAGGCTACCGATGTTCCACAGATTGACCTGACCCTCTCCAAAGCGTTGAAAAACAATGCCCAATTGAGTGAATTTGTTACACAGGCAATAGAGAACGCCAATGAGCTGGCCCGCGCATGCGTTACCATGCATGAAATGGCCAGGGAATACCTGGAAGTGGATTTTGATTCCCTACCCCCCGAACAGCAGGAAAAGATTGTATCGCTGGATTATAAATATGTAGAGATGTGGTATAACTTCAATGTCAAATATACCTCCCAGACCATGCAGTTGCTGGAAATCCTCAAAGACGAGTCTATCCCCAAAGAAGAACTCGTAGAAATGAGCAAAGCCATGGCCCAGGTAAGTTCCTTTGTCCAGCAATTGAAAGACACCTATGGGCAGGACCTGAAACTTGACCCCCATGCCGTACCCGTACAGTGATAGTAGTAACCGACAAGATACTGGTCAGTGAAAGCATCCTGACAGAATATTTCGCCTGCGATCTACAGGTCTGTCGCGGCATTTGCTGTGTAGAAGGTGACAGCGGGGCACCCCTGGCACTGGAAGAATGTACGTACCTGGAAACCGAATGGCCTGGCTATATTCCTTATATGCAAACCACGGGGGTGCGATCGGTAGAAAAGCAGGGGCCCTGGACCCTGGATGTTGAGGGTGATACGGTAACTCCACTAATAGAAGGTAAAGAATGTGCCTATGCTTTTTTTGAGGATAGAAATTGCCTCTGCGCCATTGAAAAGGCATACAGCCTGGGTGTTTCCTCTTTCAGAAAGCCTATTTCGTGCTGGCTCTATCCCATACGGGTTCAGAAACTGGCCGATGGTGCTATCGGGCTCAATTACCACAAGTGGTATTTGTGCAGCGCAGCACGCGAACTGGGTGCAATAAAAAAGATACGGGTATTTGAATTTGTAAAAGAACCGCTGATCCACTGCTTTGGACCGGATGTTTACCAGGCCATCAGGCAGGCAGCAGACAATCCCGGATAATATCGTCAGAAACAAAAAGCCGGCCCGGCGGGATGCGAACCCGCTCTTTGCCTTGTGCGTGCTGGCTGTACAATTCCAGAAGGCCCCGCTCCAGAAGCGGGGCTATTTGTTTTAGGAACCGCTCCACGGCTTCCGTACCCTCCCGCTCCTGCAGCCCTGAGAGAGAGAAACCTTCAACCGTACGCAGCTGCAGCATGATCCATTCGTTGTGCTCGTTGCGCGCAACAAGGCGGTCGTATGTTCTTGCCGGAGTACCGGTCCTGATTCCCTGTACGTAACGGCCCAAGTGCGCCACGTTGGCGTACCGGTCACGGCCATTGAATGAATGGGCGGCCGGTCCCAGTCCCAGGTAAGGGATACGAAGCCAGTAACCGATGTTGTGTAGTGATTCCTTCCCGGGAAGGCAGAAACTGGATACTTCATATTGCGTGTACCCCCGGCCGGCCAGGAAGTCCTGCAGGAAACCATACTGGGCGGCACAGTCCTCCTGTGGCGGGAGCAGGCCTTTTTTTCCCCAGGGGGAAGTGCTTTCCAGGCTTAACTGGTAAGCCGAGATGTGCTCCGGGGCCAGGGCTACCGCCTGTTGAAGGGTTTCTTCCCATTGGGACAGGATAAGGCCGGGAAATCCAAAGATCAGGTCCAGGCTGATGTTCCTGAAACCGGCAGTCCGGGCCGCTTTCACGGCATTTATCCCCTCCCCGGCCGTATGACGGCGTTTCATCGCCTGCAGGTGGGTGTCATTAAAAGATTGGATCCCTATGCTTAGCCGGTTCACACCAAGGGCCAGCAACGCGCTGCAGTAGGCGACTGAAAGGTCTCCGGGATTGGCTTCCAGGGTTACCTCGGAGGGTTTCATCCCCTCATTTTTCAGATCATTGCCCAACAAATCAAGGATAGGGGCAAGTTCTCCCGCCTGGCATACAGAAGGGGTGCCGCCGCCAATATAAAGAGTATGGCGCAGGCGGAATGTTCCGCTGCGCCATAAATCAAGCCATGTGTCGCGTTCCCTTATCCATTCCTGTTTAATGGAATCCAGCACCGGGGTGATTTCCCGGAGTTTTGTACTGGAATAGAAGTTGCAATAGGAGCAAAAACTCCTGCAAAAGGGAATGTGAACGTATATCAACGCA
>JALHIE010000176.1 GCA_022840285.1 Porphyromonadaceae bacterium | reverse complement strand
GCCCAAAGAGTACACCAGCTGGAATACAAACATTTTCCTGAAGTCATCGAGAAGATTGTCAATGAGAAATAACTTCGACAAAAGCCATAAAAAATAAAAAAATAATATTACCTTTGCACTCGCAAATAAAAACAAGCCTGCGGCTGTGGCGTAATTGGTAGCCGCGCCAGACTTAGGATCTGGTGCCGAGAGGCGTGGGGGTTCGAGTCCCTTCAGCCGCACAAAAAGCTCCTCTCAGGGAAACTTGAGGGGAGCTTTTTGAGCGATAAAGAGAATGCAAGTTAATCCCGGTTCGAGCAGTATGGTTTCAAGAATATGCAATATTCGTAATTTCATAGACAATATCTTTCCCGGGGCGTTTTAAAACAACTTTGTCTCCAATTTTTTTGTCAATCAATTCACACGCCAAAGGCGATATAAAGGAGATTTTTCCTTTGGAAACATCAGCTTCATCAACCCCCACTATTTGAAAAGTTTTGATTTTCTTTGTTTCTCCTATATTGAGAGTTACCCGTGCACCGAACCTTATTTCATCTTGAGGCTGTTCGTCTAAGTTAACTATTATGGCGGTGTCGATTCTGTGGTTCAACAGATACAATTTTGCATTAATGTGGTTCAGCCTCTCTTTCGGCCAACAGTTCATCCATCCCCTCCCGGGTTACATAATTTGTTGTTCCTTCCGGTAAATAAGCCCTGGGGGGTACTATCGGAATCTCTTCCTGATCGCTTTCTTTGACAAATCCTCTGCTCATAACAACTCACGTCTTCTATCTAATGTTTTCCTCTGCAAACATAGTCGGATTCATCAAAATATTCAAGTTTTTGTGTACATTTTTTTCCTCAGTATCAAGACTTGGTCCTGCCGGATGATCTCCAACCACGTCCCGGATATTTTCATATTGGATGAGCCTACGAATAATCTTGATGTCTCAAGTTTATCGATACTGGCCCATACCATCAAAAAGTATCGGGGTACGGTACTGGTTATTTCCCATGATGCATATTTCATCAATGAGATCGGGGTAACAAAGAGCATTCAATTGTAAGTTGTGAATTACATTTCTCAAATTATCGGCAATTTATATTTCATATTGCCAAAATATTGATTTACATTTGTGCCATCAAAAAACACAACATCATAGCAACCGACAGATTATATATCAACAAATTAAAAGAGTGTTTTGGAGACATGCATAACTTCAATACCAGTGATATTTCCAATTTTTATCGGAGTCTTGAACCTGATGTAAAACAAGCAACGATCAATTGGAGAGTCTATCATTTGGTTTCAAAAGGTGTCCTGGAGCGTAAAGGGCGTGGAGTATACAAGATTGGCAGAACTACTATTTTTGTTCCCTATTTAGATAATAAGACCGAATCTATTTACAAGAAAATTCTTTCGGAATTTCCATACAGCATCGTTTGTGTGTGGGATACGTCGTTGTTGAATGAATTTACGTTGCATATTTCCAACAGACATTTCACGTTAATCGAAGTGGACAAGGATAGCATCGAGTTCGTATTTTATTCACTGAGGGAAAAATTTAACCCGGTGTTTTTAAACCCCAACAATGGTATCTTGGAACAATACGTTTTCAATTCCAACACTCCCCTTATTGTAAAACCCCTGATTTCAGAAGCCCCTCTCCAATCTATAAGCAACATCAATACGATTACCATTGAAAAGATACTGGTCGATTTGTGCTGTGATGAAGATTTGTTCCCGTTTTACCAGGGCAGTGAAAAAAAAAGGATTTTCAATGAAGCTTATGCGAAATACACAGTTAACAACAACAAATTGTTGAGATATGCATCTCGCAGGGGAAGAAAAGAAGAAATTGAAAAAATGATAAATCAAATTAAGATCGATCAAATATGAACTTCACCCCAGGGCAACGCATTACCAATCGAAATGAGGACTTCCTTGTTACCGATGTGGAAGAAAACAACGGTAAATGGATTCTTTCTGTAGAAGGTATTTCTGAATTGGTAAAGGCAAAACACTTTATTTTCGATACCAGCATCGACCATACTATTCGTGTGATCGATCCGACAGAGACCCGGTTGATTGCTGATTACGATCAAGGATACCGCAAGACCAAACTATTTATTGAAAATCATATTCGCAATTCCACCGTTTACAGCAATCGCATAACTGTGGCCTACAAAGCTGCTTTCAACACGGCTGATTACCAGTTGGAGCCCACATTAAAGGCGTTTCAACTTCCCCGGCCCCGACTGTTGATTGCCGATGGTGTGGGACTCGGCAAAACGGTTGAGGTGGGTATCTTCCTTGCTGAAATGATCAAACGGGGCAAAGGCAAGCGAATATTGGTCCTGGCATTGAAGTCCATCCTCTCCCAGTTCCAACAGGAGATATGGAATCGATTTGCCATTCCACTGGTGCGCCTGGATTCGGACGGGATTTCCAGAATCAAATCTGAACTCCCGATCAACAAG
>JALHIE010000175.1 GCA_022840285.1 Porphyromonadaceae bacterium | reverse complement strand
ATTACCCGGTACGAAAAACAACCCGCCGCAGTAATCTTCAAGAACAAACTCGAGTTGAAAGGCATTAAAGTTTACCTGCACTATCCTACGCGAGGTTATCCGAAAAACATCGATTTGATTGTGAGCGACGAAGGATACGGCTCCAATGAATACATCGAAACCACCAAACCCATCGTGGTGGTTACCGGACCCGGACCCGGCAGCGGGAAGCTTGCCACAGCCCTGAGCAACCTTTATCACGATTATAAAAAGGGGAAGGATGCCGGTTATGCAAAATTTGAAACATTCCCTATTTGGGATTTACCCATAGACCATCTGGTCAACATTGCCTACGAAGCAGCAACCGCAGACCTGGGCGATGTTAATATGATAGACCCTTACCACCTGAAGGCATATGGATTGGAAGCGGTGAATTACAACCGCGATATAGAGGCTTTCAATCTTCTGAAAGAGATTCTGACGAAAATCACTGGCAATAATTCCGTCTATCTCTCTCCCACCGACATGGGGGTAAACCGGATCAGTGCGGGGATTATTGATGATGAACGATGCAAAGAGGCGGCTTATCAGGAAATTATCCGCCGGCATTTACGGGGATTTGTTGATTACGCAATGGGCCAGATCGACACGGAAACTCTCGAACGTAACGCCGAGATCATGGAAAGAGTCGGGGCGAAAGATGAAGATCGTCTTGTGGTTGAACCTGCCCGAAGAGCGGCCAAGGATGCCGAAACGAACGGAAAGGGATACGGGGGAATCTATTGCGGCGCTGCCATTGAACTGAATGACGGCACCCTTGTTACCGGAAAGAATTCATCGTTGCTACACGCCTCCTCCAGTATGATCCTGAATGCTATCAAACACCTGGCAGGGTTACCCGACAACATGATTCTCCTGCCCGAAAATATTATCGACTCGGTTACCCACCTGAAGAAAGATATCTTGAACGGGAAGAATGCCAGCCTCGATGTGGAAGAGACCCTTATAGCATTGGCGATTAGCGCGATATCCAACCCTGCGGCACAAATGGCATTGCAGAAACTGACCGAACTGAACAATTGCGAAATGCACTCCACTCATATACCTACTCCGGGAGATGAAGCCGGGTTACGTAAATTAAAAATCAACGTAACCTGCGACCCGCTATTCTCCAGTAAACGGTTGTTTGTGAGCGAGTGATCTTACCCCAAGAATGATATCAATACACCCGCAGCAACAGCCGACCCAATAACTCCCGACACGTTGCTGGCCATGCAATACTGCAGGATGTGGTTGGATTTATCGTATTTTAACGCCATCTCGTTGGCCACGCGTGAGGCCATTGGGACAGCACTCAGCCCCGTAGCACCCACGAGCGGGTTGATCTTTTTCTTCGAAAACAGGTTAAACAGTTTCACGGCCAGTATGCCTCCCGCAACGGAGATAGCAAACGCCAGAAAACCACCCACGATAATTCCCAGCGTCCGTGGCGACAGGAACACTTCAGCGGTCATGGTTGCCCCGACTGTTAATCCGAGGAAAATGGTTGCCGTATTCATAATGGGCCCGGAAGCTGCATCTGCGAGCCGGCTGGTGTTGGCCCCGATTTCCTTCACAAGGTTTCCGAACAGCAACATCCCCACCAACGGAGCCGCAGAAGGTACAAAAACAGCTACCACAACACCCAAAACTATTGGAAAAACAATTTTCACCGTTTTCAGGTGTTTGATTTCGTGCTTGGGGGGAAACTGCTTATCCATTTTCTTCATGTGGATACGAAATTCCTTCTTGGTCATCAGCAAATTGGCTACCAACGGAATAATCACCGGAACCAACGCCATATAAGAATAAGCGGCAATAGCTATGGGACCCA
>JALHIE010000174.1 GCA_022840285.1 Porphyromonadaceae bacterium | reverse complement strand
TGAGTCCGCTCCGAAATCCCCATTTTTTCAAAATGCTGAAAAATGCAGGTTCGTCGGAAAAATGTGATTCCTTTTATTGATTGAGAGTATGTTTACAATAATATACATATTAAAACATAAATTAGCTATATATTGAGGCATTTTTTGCCCAAAAAGTGATCTTTGACATATTTGCGTGATATAGTTCACTATCCTGACAAAGTTTATCCACAATGAGCGGGAGTAAGCCCATAGTTTATGCTTGGCAAGGCTCCTGTACCGGCTTTTGTCGTTAGGGTAATGGTAACCTAACTGAAAAATACTCGCTTCGACATTGTTCCTGATATTGGTTTCCTCTATCGGGATTTTCTTGAGTTTCTGTCTTAAAGCGGAAACCCTGAGGCTATTCTCATCGAAGTACCGATAGTCTCCTTTTTCAGTCTTGATTCTCCATTTCTTCTGCGTTTGATCCTTGCGGGGTTTTACTTGTTGTGCCTGTACGGTTATTCCTGTTTTTTTGTCGGTTACTATCAAGTTGTTTTCGTCCTGTTCGTCTAAACTGAGCTCGTATCTTGGTTCGGCTCCCTGCATGGCAGTAAGCACCAAATCGATGTTGTGTTCGTTGTTTTGGCAATACTCCTGGTTATACTCACTGTGATAGGCTCCGTCAGCATACACCTTCTCAATCTTATCAGGTATTATTTCCTGTGTATGCTCCAGGGCTTGCTCAAGGAAACTATTGTCCGGGGTTGAAACCACATTTACCTCCGTGTCGGTGATCAGGTTCAGCGCCGGTGCTTCTTCCTCGGGCGACTGGTCGCATGTCTCGGTAATGTTTACCGAATACCCTTTGACCTTGTTGCCGTCCTTGTTGCGGTAATGGCAGTCGGTGTCGTGGGGAGACTGTATGGATTTGGCACTGATTTCCTTGTTTTCGAGAGGTATGACAGTTTTCTCCTCACTTATCCTGTATTGCTGTTCGAAGACAGTTTTAAGGGTCTTGTAACTGCCATAGTCATACCTTTTGAAGAGCTCGATAAAGCGGTACATCAGCTCACCCAGTTCTACAAAACGAGCGTCAATCTCAGCTTTGGTACTGCGGTATATCACCTTGTTCCCCTTTTCGTCCCGGATGCTTTCAATCAGGGAGAACATCTCCTTTGGAAGACTCTTTTTAAAGATATGCTCCTCTCTCTCAGCGATAAACAGGCGAAGGGTTTCATGGATCAACTCATAACGGGAGTACCAGGCGATGTTGCTGCCGATCAGCTTGCTGTCCATGCGTATCTGCTTACCGCTCACATTGAACTCCAATATCTGATCCCTGGTAATTTGGGACTGGCATTTTTTGAACAGGTCTTCACCGTGCTCCCTGGCATATTCAACCAGGTTGCGCCGGAACAGGTAGTAGGTGGAGGGTACCGGTGCGGCATCTTCCAGTGACATTAATCCCAATGCACTGCGTACCAGGAGATTGTATTCACAGTTCTCGAATAACTGTTCGTCACTCCAACCCTGACCTTCTTTGAGAATCATCATGCCGACCAAAACGCGTATGGAAGCATTGGGGGCGCCTTTTCCGTCAGTATAGAGTACACTGAAAATGGACTCATCTACACGCATTACAACGTGGTTTCTGAACTGGTTATGCCAGGAGTCATCTCTCAGGTATTTCTTCTTCTTGGAGTCTCTAAAGTACTCCGTTGGCGAAGAAAATAGGTCCAATTGACTATGCCTGTCTGATTTTTTAAACATTTCATGTAGAGTTTTAGACGATGCTAAGATAATGATAAATAACAATATACGCAAATATTTCAAAGAACTTTTTGGGTGAATTTCACCTGCTTTATAAAATTTATTGTGCAAAAATATTATCAACTAAATTGTCCTTCCGACTTTTCGGAGTGGACTCA
>JALHIE010000065.1 GCA_022840285.1 Porphyromonadaceae bacterium | reverse complement strand
AAAAACCCGTCGTTCCGGTCCCAATCACGCCTGCTGCTCCGGCAACGGCCGAAGTCTTTAGAAATGTTCTTCTCGTTAAGTTGTTCTCTCTTTTCATATCCTTAAATTTGTTTTAGAAATGTTTTATCTTGCTATCAATGAACTGTCCGGCTCACACACTACCCGGAATCCGATTCCTTTTATGTCGGAGTACCACCAGATGCTCTTCGGTTGTTGCGGGTCGGTTTTTAACCAGTCGTCGTGCCGGGTGTGGCTGCGTGCGGCCGAGCGGACATCGGCGGCATCCGACAGGTAACTTCCGCCTCTCACCACCCACTCTTCACCTTGCGTCACCAGTGGATCGCTTGTAACACCGCTTCTTTTTCCGTATACGGCTTCATCATACTTGTCGGCGGTGTATTCCATTACATTACCGAGCATATTTTTTAGTCCGAAAGGATTTGCTTTCACCAGCGACGGCTCCTGCGTGCGGTTATCGCTATTTTTACCGTAGATAACGAACGCGCTTATGCTGTCTGTTTTTGCGGGGAAGAACCTCCGCATAAATCCTGCATCGGAAAAATCTTTGGGGCTTCCGGTAAAGAAATAGGGTGTTTGTGTTCCGCCGCGTGCAGCATATTCCCACTCGGCTTCGGTGGGTAAACGGTATTTCCTGCCTGTTTTCTGAGACAGCCACTGACAGAATGTTTCTGCGGCATAGTGCGTCATCGTGATAGCTGGCCTGTCGCCCGAGCCCCATCCCTGGTCGGGATATCCAAACGGAGGCGTTGGTCCGGAAATGGCATCCACCCCCATGGCTTTCAGGTTGTTTTCGTAAACCACTTCGGGAGGCGTCCTTCCTTCACTCATGGTGCTGGCATAAAAAGCCCAGAACTGATTCCAGGTAGTTTCTACTTCCGCCATAAAGAAAGGACTTACCGTCACTTCGTGTTGCGGGGCTTCATCGGGTTTGTGGAAAGGTTCCTTGGGTGAACTGCCCATAGTGAAAGTTCCTCCGGGTATCGCTTTCATGTTGAACGAAACGGCCGTACCGGGGATTTGTTCGGTATAGTTTTCGAAAGCCGTCACCGCGGCAGCCTCTTTGAAAAACTTGCTTGAATCTACCGCTGTAGCCATATTCATCCCGGGTATTCCCACCATTTGCCCGTGTGCATAGTTGGGGTTGTAATGCCCGACGTCGAGGTGGCAGCTAATACACTGCAGATCAAGCTTTTCGTGATTCTCGTCGTAGTACATGTGCGCGGTGATGCCGTCGTCGGTTATTCCCTGAGGGAACAAATTCTGGTGACATTTTACACAGGAAGCATTTGGAATGTATTTTATAGCATGTTCGAGTTCGGATTTTCTGTCCCAGTCGAAATCCGCACTGTCCTTGGTCAGGTAACCCCACACGTCGCGAATACCCAAAGCGGCTTTAGCGGTGTAGTGAGCCCACGTATCGTCCTTTGGCGGCAAATGACAATCCACGCAGTTGACCATCACGCCGCTTCCGTTGTTCACGTGAACGGAAAGTTTCCAACTTTCTTCTGCGTGAGGATGAACGTGGCACATCATGCACGATTCGTTGGTAGAAAAATAAACTGATGTTTGATACAATGCTCCGATGAAGATTATGCCTATCGCAATACCCAACAACAAAATGAACCCTTTACGTTGATGAAATTTTTTACGGTTTTTTTTGTGTTGATCACCATAGATGTTTTTAGATTTAGCCATCTATCTATTAATTAATGAATTAAATATTTAATTGTTGTTTTTGAACAAGTAAAAAAATAAAATGATACGTTTAGCTTGCAAATATATGAAAATTTAATGGTTTACTGCTTTTTTTTGCATAAAAAAGCAATTTAATCAGCCGATAAAAATTATTCAATCCATTTGCACCATTTATTGCGTTGATCCTCACCGGAAGCAGCATCTGTGCGGATCCGCCAGACACCATTCCCTGTTTTTTCGAGGTAAATTCCAACAACGGGATTTTTTTTAGTCGGATAATCCGCTTTCCGATGGAGGCGCGTCTTGTGAAGCGCTTCCCCATTGTTTATTGGCCTTATTGCCCATCGTAAGTTCCAGGATTCCTCCTTTTTTTATATCATCGTGGCTGAACCAGGGTTTATCCCATGTTTTTCCGTTAAGTTTTGCCGATTGGATGTACTTGTTATCTTCGGTGAAATTAAGGGCCTTAATGGTGAAAACTTTCCCGTCGGGAAGATCAATAACCGTCTTTTCGAAGAAAGGGCTTCCTATATTGTATGCCGGGATTCCGGGTGTTACCGGATAAAATCCCATTTGGGAGAACACCACAAAAGCCGACATCCCGCCGCCGTCTTCATCTCCGGGGACTCCCATCAGATCGTTTCTGAACCATTGGTTCAAGAGAGTATGAATCCTCTTTTGTGTTTTCCAGGGTTGACCGGCGTAGTTGTATAAATAGGGAATGTGCAATGACGGTTCGTTGGCCATCGAGAACTGGCCCACGTTACCGGTATGGTCGGGTAACTGGCTATAAAAGTCGTATTTGCTTTTTCCGAGCGGTTCGCGAAAGGTTTGATCGAGATTACGTACAAAGTTTTTGCGACCGCCCATTAAATGGATCAGATCGGCTACGTTGTGCTGTACATCCCAGCGGTACACCCATGCATTGTTTTCCCCGTAATACTGGCGTGCGCCCACCCCTCCTGAAAAACGATAATCGAAAGGTTCGATGAAATTTTCCTCCTTGTCCTTAGGATGAAAAAATCCGGTCTCGGGATTGAAAAGATGGCGGTAATTGTATGATTTCTTCAGGAAGTATTGATAATCGTCCTCCTTGTCCAATTCCCGGGCGATTTGTGCCAGGCACCACTCATCGTAGGAGGTACCCAGCGTCACAGCCACCGGCTGGCGACGCTCAAAACCGTGAACTTCGGGTATGGTTTCTTCTTCTCCGTCTCTCAGGGCGGGAATATACCCTTTCTCGTGATAAAACCGGTCCAACTCTCCCGCGGGTTTGCCGGACCACGGAGCCAGCGTCTTCTCCATAATGGCATTGCGCACAGCCGGGTAGATCCTTGCCAGGTCTATCCCTTGAAACCCTTTGCGGTAAGCGTCTATAACGGTGGCGATCCCGTGGTTGGAGTTCATCCGCCGGCTATCACCGGCAATCTCAGGAAAGGTAGGCCACCAGAAATCGGGCATTTGCTCCGACATTCTCAGGAAGGAGTTGATGATATCGGATTCCATTTCTGTTTCGACGATTGTGCGAAGCGGATGTGTGGCCCGATAGGTATCCCATATCCAGTCATCGGTATAGAAAGGCATTCCGCTATCGTTGTGAATTTTTCCGTCGAAAGCGCTGAAGTAGCGTCCGTCTTCCGATATGCACACCGGTCGTTCGTATGTTCGGTACAACGAAGTGTAGAAAACAACTTTGTCGTTGTAGGAGCCGCCATCCACTTTAATCTTACCGAGGGTTTCGTTCCATTTTTGACGTCCTTTTGCGGCAACAGCAGCCGGATCGAACCCGGATATGTCCCGGTAGAGGTTTTTCTTTGCCTGAGTTGTATCGATAAACGAAATTCCGTAACGGAGTCTCAGCTGTTTGGTGTTTGAGGGATAGGACAAAATAATGTGGGCATCTCGTCCGGAAGCAGCTTTGTTATTTACCTCCCGGGGTTGCAAGTCGGGCTCCATATAGACAAAAATTCTCGTGTTGTTTTGCAGTTCCTGGTATCCCGAGAATGCTTTTCCATCCCATTGCAGTTCTCCCTTTCTGGTATTCAGAATCAGGTATATGGGGTCGGTACGCCCGAATGTGAGTTCATAAATCCCCGATTGGCGGGAAACGGCGAAGTACACGCTGGTCTCCTGTTCGTCGAGATAGACAAAATAATCGTAGGGCGTGATTTTCTCGCGGTCGTAACTGTAGGAGATAACCGGCTTCAGTTCCGGTTCGCTTCCTTGAAAACTACTCAGGTTAAATGCCGAACTTCCCCGGTGGCTGGTTACTGCCACGGGCAGACCGTTCATCAGATCATCCGTATAATCTGAACGTTCGGGATATACACGCAACATGCTGTTGGGCAGATGAACCGTGGGATAGGTTGGCACCAGCAAATGGCTGATGTTGCCAAGATAGGGGTTCACGAAATCAACCGGATCAACATGTTGAGAACTTGTACATGAAACAATCAAAAAGAAAACAAGGCAACCAATTACATTTTCTTTACGGAAGCTCTGCTTCATTGACTTGTGCAAAAACAGTGTTCTTTTCATTCCTTACCTTACTGGTTGTTTTAAGTTTCGCGTGCATTAATTACCCATGTATTTGTGGGGCATCCGTTGAATGAAACAGGTACGAAACTTGAACTAATTATTGTTATTTAATTTATTTCTTAGATGTGAACAACGGGTTTCAACAGGAATAGCGGTATTTTGTGCCCGGCGAGAAATCACCGTTGGAAGCAAAAAACAAAAACAGGGTTATCTCGTTTTTCATTTATGACAAAGTTTATTAAATTTGTAACATATTGACTTTACACCTGCACAAATTTAATTATTTTATCAGTATAAGCAAGTAATTGACATTTATTTATATTAGATCCGAACAAACAATCCATGAACTTAATTGTTTCTATAACTATAAAAAAGACATACAATAATGAATCAAAACTCTTTTCTTGGGTTAATCGAGCAAAGCATACGAAACCATTGGGATTTGCCTGTAATGACCGACTTTCAGGGCAAAACATTTTATTACAGAGACTTTGCCCGTGAAATTGATAAGCTGCACGAATATTTCAACTCTGCCGGCATTCAACGCGGAGATAAAATTGCGATATGTGGCAAGAATTCAGCTCATTGGGCCATAACTTTTTTTGCTACGCTCTCCTACGGAGCTGTAGCGGTGAGCATTTTGCATGAATTTGAGAAAGAGAGTGTTCAGTATATTGTGGATCATTCGGATTCCAAGATGTTTTTCGTAGATGAATCCATCTGGAGAGAAATAGATGAGCGTAAAATACCGAAGACAGAGACAGTTTTCTCGCTCGATGATTTCTCCTTGCTAAAGGTAACATCGAAAGGGCTCAAGATGTTTGTGTCCAATGCGTTCTCTTTTTTCGATAAGAAGTACGAGAAAGGATTCTTCGTCAACGATGTTGCTTTCAGGACCGATAAACCGGAGGAGCTGGCTGTTATCAATTATACATCGGGAACAACCAGCAGTCCGAAAGGGGTGATGATCCCTTACCGGAGTTTATGGTCGAACACCCGGTTTGCAAACGACAATCTGCCTTTTATCGAAACCAAAGACAATATTGTTTGCATGTTACCCATGGCTCATACGTACGGGCTTGCTTTCGAGGTGCTCAACGCCGTTTCCATGGGTTGTCACATCCATTTTTTAGGAAAAACGCCTTCTCCCAAAGTGTTGCTTGATGCTTTTGCGAAAACAAAACCCAAGCTGGTACTAGCGGTTCCCCTGATCATCGAAAAAATCGTTATTAAAAATGTCTTTCCAAAACTTCAGCAGGGAGCAGCCAAAACATTGATTAGAATTCCGCTGTTGAATGCCGTTGTTTACCACAAAGTGAGGAAATCACTGATCGACGTTTTCGGAGGCAACCTGGTAGAAGTCGTTATCGGTGGTGCAGCCCTGAATGCGGATGTGGAGAAATTCCTGCGAAAAATTAAATTCCCCTACACGGTTGGGTACGGGATGACCGAGTGTGGACCGCTTATTTCTTACTCATTCTGGACAGAATTCAAGGAACGATCGTGTGGCAAGGTAGTGGACAGGATGCAGGTCAAAATTGATTCGGATGATCCGCAGCACGTTGTTGGTGAGATATTAACCAAAGGCACAAATCTAATGCTCGGTTATTATAAAAACGAGGAAGCCACAAAAGCTGCCTTTACAGAAGACGGCTGGCTCAGGACAGGCGATCTTGGAATATTGGATAAAGACAACGTTGTGTTTATCAGGGGCAGGAACAAAAACATGATTCTCGGTCCTTCGGGGCAAAACATCTATCCCGAAGAGATAGAAGACAAGCTAAACAACTCTCCTTATATACTGGAGTCACTTGCAGTGGAAGAGAGCGGTAAAATTATCGCACTCGTCGTTCCCGATGCAGAGGTACTGAAAGGTGAAAATTTAACACCCGAACAATACGACGCTGTTTTCGAAAAGGAAATAAAGGAAATAAACGCAAAATTACCCAATTACAGCAGAATAGCTTCGTTTAGGGTTCAGGCCGAAGAGTTTGAAAAAACGCCTAAGCGAAGCATTAAAAGGTTCAAATACCAGAAATAAATTACAGGGAAAACCTGTTTCCACACTCGATAAACTCGTTGTACTTTTTCTGGTTAAAGACATAGTAGAATGCTCCTCTTTTTGAGGAAGATTTATCCTTTACTTCCAGCTTATCGAGGATTCCCATCGCTGCAATCTTCTTTCGGAAATTGCGTTTATCCACCGGCATCTGATAGATGGCTTCCCACAGATCCTGCAAAGCGGGAAGTGTAAATTTCCCTTCAAAAAATTCAAAAATGATGGGTTGCAGGGAGACCTTGTACCTCAACAACCTTAAAGCGTCTTCCACCATACGGTTATGATCGAAAATCAGTCGGGGGAGCTGTCGAATGTTTACCCATTTGGCATCAAATGCTTTGGCCAAGCTCGTGTCAAACTCCTCCAACCGCACCAACGCATAATAGGCTACGGACACCACCCGGTCACCCGGGTCTCGCTCAATTTCGCCATAGGCTCCAACCTGTTCCATGTAAATACCTTTCTGTCGTGTGTACCGGTACAACACTTTTTCCGCTGCTTCGTCAAGGCTTTCGTTTTCGTCCATAAATCCGCCCATAAGCGACCATTCACCCTTGTTGGGCTCAAGCGGGCGACGTGTTAACAAGATATCGAGTTCCTGGTTTTTGAACCCGAAAATAATGCAATCTACCGCAACAAGGAATTTCGCATCGTGTGAATAAAATCCGGCGGGCATAATATTAGGTGTTAGATAATGGATGATAGGATGTCAGATGCAGGAGCGGAATATTTTCCGCCCCTGTAAATCTGTTTCATCGACAAATTATAATTTACGCGCACCGTCGCTAATGACAACATCGTACACCTTGGGTTCGTGTCCGTATCTTTCCTTGAACTTGAGTTTAGCGTCAGTTATGAACGAATCGTACAGTTCATCTTTTACAAGATTGATGGTACAGCCACCAAAGCCACCGCCCATAACACGTGAACCTGTAACTCCGTGTTCTTTTGCCACATCATTCAGAAAATCGAGCTCTTCGCAGCTCACCTCGTAAAGTTTACTCATTCCGTGATGCGTTTCGTACATTTTCTCACCCACGGTTTCGTAATCTCCACGTTCCAGGGCATCGCTCACGTCTCTAACACGTTGAGTCTCTTCTATCACGTACTCGGCGCGCATGTAATCTTCTTCCGAAATTTCGTTTTTTATTTCTTTAAGCATATTCATCGTCGCATCGCGAAGGAATTGCACTTCAGGATGACGTTTGGCAATGGTTGCGGCAGCGTGTTCGCACGATTCCCGGCGTTTGTTGTACGCCGACGAGGCCAGCTCGTGCTTCACAACGGTATCGAGCAGCACCAATTTGTATCCATCGGGATCAAACGGGAAGTACTGGTATTCCATCGTTTTTGTATCAAGCCTTATCAGATGCCCCTTTTTACCAAAAAGCGACGCGAACTGGTCCATAATACCACACTTCACACCTACGTAGTTATGCTCGGTAGATTGTCCGATACGTGCCAGTTCAAAGGTGTCAATCCCTAGACCGAGCATATCGTTCAGAGCATAAGCGTAAGTACTTTCCAATGCGGCGGATGACGACATTCCCGCGCCTAACGGTACATCTCCCGCAAACACGGTATCGAAACCGGCCACATTTCCACCGCGTTTAATTATTTCGCGGCAAACCCCGAATATGTATTTTGCCCATCCTTCTTTTGGCAGATCCTCTTCGTTCAGCCCGAACTCCGAACTTTCATTCAAATCTATGGCATAGGCACGAACCTTATCGGATCCGTTTAACCGGATAGCTGCTATCATCCCCTTGTCGATAGCTCCTGGAAAAACAAAACTTCCGTTATAATCGGTATGCTCACCTATAAGGTTTACGCGTCCGGGAGACGCGTAAACTTCAGGTGTATCGTTACCAAATTTTTCTTGATAAACTTTTAAAACCTGTTCTTTAGTCATATTTTTTATAATTATTTCATTTGCTCATCTCTCACAGGGAGTTATTCCGCATCTGCGGTAGAGATATCCTTGTTTACGTTTTTCGATCCGATCAACGCATAGTATAGCAAGTACGCCAAACCGATAAAGATCACCCAATAGCTCACCAGGTAATCGTTACCTAAATCGGCTACGGCACCCTGGATACCGGGAAGAATTCCTCCTCCGCAAACCAAGGTCATGAATATTCCCGAAGCAGCCGGGGTGAACTTGCCCAGTCCTTCTACCGAAAGATTAAAGATGCTGCCCCACATAATGGAGGTACAGATACCGATTATAACGATAAACATGGCGTTGATGGGGACTTGTGCCATTCCAAAGGAAAGGGCGCCTGTGGCAGAGGTTTGAAGTGCCGGAATCGCCACCTGTGTAGTGGTGGGAGACAAGATTGCTGCCAGCACGAGGATTATCCCGATTGAAGAAACGGTGGCAAGCATGGTCTTGCTGGATATTTTACTGCCCAAAGATGCTCCCAACAACCTACCCACTAACATTAAGAACCAGTATGTTCCGGCAACAAACCCTGCTGTTGTTTTTCCAACCGGCGTATCGGACAACCATAAAATCAAGATGCCGGGCGTACCCACCTCAACACCCACATAAACAAAAATAGCGATGGCTCCTAAAACAAAATGCCTGAATTTCATTGCTCCACTCATCAGTTTTTTCAGCGGTTCCTTGGTTGTCGTAGCGTGAGGTTCAGGAATGTTTACGATCAACATCACAAAGAAAACAAGGGCAAATACACCCATAGCGATGTACATTACCGGAAACACGTCTTTTATGTTTGCTTTGGCTGCTTCACCGATCAGAATACCGACAAAAGCCGGAGTAAATGTTGCCATGACGGAGTTAAATGAACCTCCGACCTGAATTAACTGGTTTCCCTTGTTTCCTCCGCCTCCCAATGTGTTCAACATGGGGTTAACTACGATATTTAACAAACACATGGAAAAACCGGCTATAAAAGCTCCGAGCAAATAAACACCGAAAGCGGCCGTTTGAGGAGCATGTCCGGAAAGAAACTGGATAAACACTCCCACGAAACCGATTGCAATGGCAATGAGGGCTGTTTTTTTGTAGCCCACGCGTTGCAGGAGTATCCCTCCCGGAATTCCCATAACGGCATACGCGATGAAGTTTGCCATATTTCCCAATAATCCCTGGAAATTGGAAGCTCCGAATTGTTCTTTTAATACTTGTCCCATCGGCGCTGCCAGATTGGTCACGAATGAGATCATTCCAAACAATGCAATCATCATGATGATGGGCACTATCCGGTTACTTTTCTGATTAGTTGTTGTATTCATACTTTTTGATATTAATAAAAATGTTTATTTATTTTGAGCAATCTCTTTTATGTGGAAAACTTATACGTTGTTCTCGAATGGAATGTTTCTCCGGGTTTTAAAACCACCGACGGATATCCGGGTTTATTGATGCTATCGGGAAAGTGCTGCGTTTCGAAACATACCGCAGAACGTTCCGGATAACGATGTTCGTTCTTTGCGGAAAATCCGCCCGTCATCCAGTTTCCCGTATACATCTGTACTCCGGGTTCCGTGGTGAACATTTCCATCCTAATGCCGGTTTTGGGCGATTCACAAACGCCCGCGAACGAATATTCATTTTCGCTTTGTTTGTTCAGCACAAAAGTGTGGTCGTATCCTTTTCCGAAGCGAAGCTGTTGGAAGTCGTCGTTAATTCGTTCTCCAATGGTGTGAGGCGTTGTAAAATCCATGGGAGTATCCTTTACGGCTTCCGCGGCTCCGTACGGAATGGCTGTTTCATCGGTAGGCAGATAAGTATCTGCATTCAACGTTAACACGTGATCGCCGATATAGGGATCTCCTTCCCCCGAAAGATTGAAATAGGAATGGTTGGTGAGGTTCAGTATGGTGGTTTTATCGGTCACTGCCCTGTAGGAAATATCGAGTGCATTGTCGTCTGTAAGCGTGTATGTAACGTATACATCCAGGTTTCCGGGGAAACCTTCCTCTCCGTCGACCGACAGATAGTGTATTTCGATGCTGTTTTCCGAGAGATTGAGCACATCCCAGACAACAGCATTGAATCCTTTTATGCCCCCGTGAAGCGAATTGGGCCCGTTGTTAACGGCAAGTTTATATTCCTTACCCTCCAACGTGAACTTTCCGTGAGCAATCCGGTTGGCCGTCCTGCCGCAAACAGCACCAAAGTAGGGCTCTTCAGAGGTCAGGTATTCTTCGATGGAGGAATGACCCAATACAACATCCGTAAGGGTTCCGTTATTATCGGGAACCATTAACGAAACAATTTTTGCGCCGTAGTTTGTGATGGTAATTTCACTTCCTTGTTTGTTGGTAAGGACGTATAAGCCGGTTTGCTCTCCATCGAGCTCTTTTGCGAACGCGCCTGATAGCAAACCGGACTTGCTATACATATTATCCATGTTTTTGAGGTTTTAAAAATAAGATGGTGATGAAGACTGGATCTTTCTTTGAAAATTCGTGTAAAAATAACACATTTTTAATTTATTCAGCAAATATAAAAATGTGTTATAAAACATATTTTTAACCATAAAATCCTTTTTTTGAGGAGTATACCTCCGTTAATAATTTATAATCACCTGATTTTTTGCTTATTAATTATATGAATCAGGCATAATTTTTGTCTATGAAAAACAAAAGAAAAATCACAAATATTCGTGGTTTGCTTTCGTTTTTTTTGTAACCATTACTTTATCGATTTTATTGCCGTCTACATCCACCACCTCGAACGTCGTATTTTCATAGGTGAAAACATCCCCCACTTGCGGAATTTTATTGATGTTGGACAACACGAATCCTGCGACGGTGGAATAATCGATCTCTTCGAAATCGATTATAAAGTCATCGATAAAATGGGTCAACACCTCTATGGGTGCTTCTCCGTTGATCAATGCAGAGTTTTCGTTGCGCATAAAAACATCGGGTTCCTCTGTTTCATTCTCGTCAGGGATTGTACCCACCAGGTTTTCGATAATGTCGTGCAACGTAATGATTCCATCCAGGCTTCCGTATTCGTCCACTACAACGGCGAAAAACTTGTGATGTTGACGAAACTGCTCCAACACCTTTCTTGCGCGGAGGGTAGAAGGGATGATCAGGGGTTCGTGAATCAATTTATGGATGTCTATATCCCCTTTCCTGTATAATTCTGAAAACAATTCTTTCATGGTCACAATACCCACAAATTCATCCAGCGTCTTGTTGCAAACGAGCACCCTTCCGTGTTTGGTTTGCAACAGGTCGGCGATTGCTTCCTCTTTTTCTTTCGAAATATCTACCCACTCCACATCGGTTCTGTGAGTCATCAGATGGCGGGCACGTTTATCGGAAAAGTAGAAAACCTGTTCATGAATGATGTTCTCTTCTCTTTCTATAACGCCTTCTTTCGATGCAGTTTTCAACATGGCCCGAAGTTCCATTTCCGAGACCACATCGTCTTTAGGTTTCAGTCCGATAAGCTTGTTGAACAAACTGGTGGAAAAGGCTAAAAATCTGACAAAAGGATAAAAGACGACACTGACAAAATGGATGGGCCTGGAAACGGTCACGGCTACTTTTTCTGCGCTGTTCAGCGCAACGGTCTTGGGTACCAGTTCACCGATAACTATCGACAAATAGGTAATCGCTACTACTACAACGACCATGGATATTGTTTCCGCATATGGGTGATTCCCACTTGCACTGAAGACAAAAAACTATCGGGATCGGACTGCAATTTCAATGCTTTTTCCGCCCCTTTGTTTCCTTTTTTCCGTTCCGTTTCAAGTTTGGTTTTTTTTGCCGATACCACGGCAATTTCCGACATGGCAAAAAAACCGTTGAGGATAATCAGAAAGAATATGATGAATACATCAACCATTTTGCCTACCACAGTGGCGACGGATAAATCTCCTCGTCTGTCAGTTGTTTCAATTTTTTGACCACCTCCGGGCGATCTTCGGCGTAAGTCACCCCAAACCACCTGGAAGGTGTATCCAGCACCTTCACGGTAGAGACTCCGTTCACGATAAGGTGGTTGACGAGTAATGGGATAAAGTATTCCGCTTTTATGTTTTCAGCGTTTTCTTCCAGGAAATGTACAAAATAATCGTCCGAATGGTTGAAATAATCGGGTGTAAAGCCCCACATATTCATAGATACCGGCGTGTTGTCGTCAATGGCAATCCAATCTCCGTTGTCTTCCCGATAGCAAACCGAACCATCTATACGCTTTACCTGAGTTCGTTCAACAACTCCTGTCAGGTTTCCGTTTTTGTCGGTTTCGCAGACACCGCGGGCTACCGTTCCGCTTTCCGAAAGTGTATTCCCTACCCGGTAACCAATCATACTGTACTTGTTCTCCGAATTTTCCAATGTCTTCAGGTAATCGGCCAGTATGCCGAAGCTTTCACGGCCGTAGAAATCATCGGCATTAATTACAGCAAAAGGTTCCCGGATCACCTCTTTACCCATCATCACCGCATGGTTGGTTCCCCAGGGTTTTACACGTCCCTCGGGAACGGTAAATCCTTCGGGAAGGGCATCGAGTTCCTGAAAAACAAGCTCTACGGGAATCTGTTTTTCGTACTTTTTAACAATCTTCTCCCTGAAATCTTCTTCAAACGACTGACGAATAACGAAGACGAGTTTTCCGAATCCGGCATTTACAGCATCAAAAATGGAATAATCCATGATAGTTTCACCGCTCGGCCCTACGCCGTCTAACTGTTTTAAGCCGCCGTAGCGGCTGCCCATCCCGGCGGCCAATACAAATAATGTTGGTTTCATTGATGATTTATCTAATTTAAAAAACTGTTCCGATGCACAAATTTAAGGAAAAAGATTGATGAAAGAGAATAGAGATGAAAAAGATTATTAACAAATGTCGATTTCTTTTTACCGTCAGAATAGCTTATCTTTGTTTGGCACAACGTAACTTTTGAGACGTGACAGACTTGGATTTCGACAAATTAATGAATGAGTGTACTTTCACCACTGTACGTAGCAGCGGAAGCGGTGGGCAGCATGTGAATAAGGTCGAGACCAAAGTCATGTTGTTTCTGAATATCGGTCAATCACAGGTTTTGTCGGACGAACAAAAGCGGCGGATACAGGAAAAGTTGAAAAGGCGTATCAGCCAGGAAGGAGTCTTGCAGATCAGCAGCGATACGGAACGCTCCCAGTTAATGAACAAGAAAGCGGTAATTGTAAAATTGGAGGATCTGCTGGGAAAGGCATGCCGCGAAGAGAAAAAACGCATAGCGACGAAACACACCTTGAGTTCCGTTCAGAAAAGGCTCGACAACAAAAAACAGCTATCGGAGAAAAAAAAGCGCAGAACTGAAAATTTTTGAGAATACTCAACAAAGCCTTTTTCAGTGAACGTTTGTATTGATCAAAGCATTCCACAACACATCATCAGGCGTTGGCGCCACTGCTTCTATTTTTTCTTTCGAGACCGGATGAGTGAACGCTATTTTCCGTGCATGCAGGCTGATGCTCCCATCCGGATTGGACCTTTCGGCACCGTATTTCAGGTCCCCTTTTATTGGACTTCCTATCTTAGATAACTGACAGCGGATCTGATGGTGCCGTCCTGTTTCCAGATCAACCTCCAGTAAAGAATAGTATTGCGACCGCGCTATCACCTTGTAGTGCAGTACCGACTTCTTCGTGTCGGGTTTCTCCACATCATATGCCGTTGATTTATTGGTTCGCTCATTTTTAACCAGGTAATGCGTCAGCGTGGCTTCCCCTTTCTCTGGAAGATTTTTCACAACAGCCCAGTAGGTTTTATCGATCTCATTGTTTTTGAACATCGCGTTCAGGCGGGACAGCGCTTTGCTCGTTTTGGCAAAAATCACTATCCCGCTCGTCGGTCGATCCAGGCGGTGTGTCACCCCGCAGAATACATTTCCGGGCTTGTTATACTTCACTTTCAGGTACTCTTTCACCTCTTCAGAAAGTGGTTTGTCCCCGGTTTTGTCGCCTTGCACGATCTCTCCCGGCGCCTTGTTCACAATGATAATATGGTTGTCTTCGTATAAAACGGTCATCCTGTTTTACATATTCATTCCACCACACACGTGAATGACCTGTCCGCTCACGTAGGAGGAGAGCTCCGAAGCGAGATAGACAGCTGTGTTGGCCACATCGTCGGGTGTTCCTCCGCGGCGTAACGGAATCTGTTTTGCCCACTCGTTGCGAACCTCTTCCGAGAGTGCCGCAGTCATATCGGTTATTATAAATCCCGGAGCAATGGCATTTACACGAATACCCCTTGAACCCACCTCTTTTGCCATCGACTTTGTCAGTCCGATCATCCCCGCTTTGGAAGCGGAATAGTTTGACTGTCCGGCATTCCCGGATACTCCCACCACGGAGCTCATGTTGATTATGCTTCCTGCTTTCTGGCGCATCATCACCGGAGTAACCGCATGGGTAAAATTAAATGCCGATTTCAGGTTCACATTGATCACGGCATCCCATTGCTGCTCGGTCATACGCATCATTAATCCGTCTTTGGTAATCCCGGCGTTGTTCACCAATATATCGATCCGCCCGAAATCGTTCAGGATCTCTTCCACTACCTTGTGCGTTTCGTCAAAGTTTGCAGCATTGGAGGCATACCCTTTGCATTTCACTCCCAGCGATGCTATTTCTCGTTCGGTAGCTTCACCTGCTTCATCGATACTTAAATCGGTAAAAGCAACGTTGGCCCCTTCCGAAGCATATTTGAGTGCGATGGCTTTTCCTATACCGCGCGCTGCACCGGTGATAAGCGCTGTCTTTCCTTCTAATAATTTCATGTGTTTACTTTTTTATTTTATCTTTCTTATTGCATTTATCTCTTGTTTAATCCCTTAAAAACGAGATTATAAACTATATCCCTGTCTTCTTGCCTGTCCAGTCTTAAGTTAAGTACTCCCCTTATTACCGGTACTTCGAGCCCTTTCAGCGCATAATGCAGTATCTCGGCCGTTCTAGGTATGTCGTTAACCGCAAAGACATCCGACTTTAAGCCGTCGGCAAGAATGGTTTCCAGGTAATGTATCTCTTTCTTGTCAAACTCTTTGCGTACATTTTCCACCAGCCAGATATCCCGGAAAAAATCGGCACGAAGCGTTCCGTTACGGGTGACGACATCCTTAATTATGCTGAGCCGGGAAAAGGTAAACATCATCAGCTTATCGTCGGCCGGCAGGTCACGTTTGATCACATCCTCGAGTGCAGCATACAGCTTTTGGAGTTCTGAGCCGATTACCGCCTTGTAAACATCCTTCTTGTTCTTGAAGTAGGTGTAAAGCGTTCTGCGCCCATAGCCCGATGCTTCTGCAATCTCGTTCATTGTCGTGCTGTCAACGCCTTTCTTTGCAAAAAGTTGCCGGGCTACTTCGATGAGGTTTCGTTTAGTTTTGGGTGTTGCGACAGTCATACATGCACAGTTCTGATATCTTTGTGCAAAAATAACACAAAGTTTTTTAGAAATGAAACGATCTGCGAACAAAATGGAAATAATCGGAGAAATTTGTTGCTACAAAGGCGCAACCATCTTTTTTACCGTTTAATGCTATCGTTATACTTGCTTTATAAAAAATAAATTATACTTTTGTACATCGAAACCGACTTTTACAAGTCGGGATGACATAACTGCCCGATGAAAACAAAAAAATTCTTATTGCCCGAGACAGAGATCCCCACACATTGGTACAATGTGGTGGCGGACATGCAAAACAAACCGCAGCGGATGATAAATCCGGGAACGAAAGAACCGTTGAAGCCGGAGGACCTGTTCCCGTTGTTCGCGGAAGAACTTTCCCGTCAGGAATTCAATGAAACCGACAGGTGGATCGAGATTCCCGAGGAAGTACGCGACAAATACAAGATATACCGTCCTTCCCCGTTGGTAAGAGCTTACAGCTTGGAAAAAGCACTGGATACGCCGGCCCACATATACTTCAAAAATGAAAGTGTCAGCCCCGTTGGATCGCATAAGTTAAACTCAGCTCTTCCGCAGGTGTACTACAACAAGATAGACGGCACCACCAACCTCACCACTGAAACCGGTGCCGGACAATGGGGAACTGCCTTGGCATTTGCCGGAAAGGCTTTTGGAGTGGAAATCGCGGTTTACATGGTGAAAATCAGCTATGAACAGAAACCCTACCGCCGTTCGCTGATGCAGACATGGGGTGCGCAGGTCATTGCATCGCCCAGCATGTCCACCAAATCGGGAAGAAAAGTGTTGACGGAACGTCCCACTTATCAGGGAAGCCTCGGAACAGCCATATCGGAAGCGATCGAGCTGGCGATGCAGACGCCCAACTGTAAATACGCGCTGGGAAGTGTATTGAACCACGTTTCATTGCATCAGACAATAATTGGCCTGGAAGCTGAAAAACAGATGGAGATGGCCGGTGAGTATCCCGATATTGTCATCGGCTGCTTTGGTGGCGGGTCCAATTTCTCGGGAATTTCTTTCCCGTTCCTGCGCCACGTTATAAAAGGTGACAAAAAGACAAGGTTTATTGCCGCGGAGCCTGCTTCGTGCCCGAAACTCACCCGCGGAACTTTCAAATATGATTTCGGTGATGAAGCAGGGTTCACCCCCCTTATACCGATGTACACGCTCGGACATAACTTTTCCCCCGCCAACATTCACGCAGGCGGATTGCGCTACCACGGCGCAGGAAGCATCGTAAGCCAGTTAAAAAAAGACAACCTGATCGAAGCGATAGATATTCCGCAGTTGGAAACATTTGAAGCAGGCGTTCTTTTTGCCCGGACAGAGGGTATTATTCCGGCTCCCGAGTCCACACACGCCATAGCATCTGCCGTCCGTGAAGCTAAAAAAGCCCGGGAAGAGGGCACTTCAAATGTCATTCTTTTCAATCTTTCGGGACACGGATTGGTGGATATGAGTGCATACGATCAATACCTGGCGGGCGATTTGAAGAATTACGAGATTCCAACCACTGAAATCGAAAAATATTTACAGGATTAAGAAACTGTTATACAACATAACCGGGCGTTTTGGATGAAAAAAAACGGAAAAATATTTGTCCGTTTCGCTTTCGTTTCGTATCTTTGACTTTAGAAAGATGAATGAGTATTGCCGCATTGGTCGATTGGGAAACTCATCAATTACATTTTTCAAACCGAGACTCGTTTTGGGTATTAATGGCGGGCCGCGCTTTCGGGTATTCCGATTATCGGAACGGCGGATTACAAAGATACCGGGACACTCAAATCCTGTCATAAGGAGTTTCGACTTATTCCACCGGTGCGGCTTCTTATAGAAAGCAGATTAGCAAGCGATCAGATCAATTTGCAGTCTGCTTTTTTCAATTTTATCCCCCGCTGCTATGAGGCCTGTCTTTAAACCATACTGGGAGCTGTTTCTGGTTTTTTTAAAAATCGGAGCGTTCACTTTTGGCGGGGGGTATGCCATGGTTCCGTTGATCCGGAACGAAGTTGTCAAAAAAAAGAACTGGCTCGATGATGAAGAATTTATGGATATGCTTGCCATTGCGCAATCCATGCCCGGGCCTATTGCACTGAACACTTCCCTGTTTGTAGGAAACAGAAGGATGGGATTCAAAGGCAGCCTGTTTTCAGGATTGGGCATTATCCTGCCGTCGTTTCTGGTCATTCTTCTCATTGCCGTTTTCTTCGTACAGTTCAAGGACAATCCGGTTGTGGAACGAATCTTCAAGGGCATCCGTCCTGCTGTGGTGGCATTGATCGCCGCACCGTTACTGAGCCTGGGGAGATCCGCAAAAATATCGTCGAAGAACGCATGGATTCCGGTAGTGGTAGCCCTTGCAGTATGGCTGGCCGGTGTTTCCCCCGTTTACATTGTGTTGGCTGCCATTTTGTTGGGAGTCCTGCATTTCGCTTACGTCAAACGAAAAATCAAAGGTTGACAGATGGAACTTCTGGATGTATACCTATCGCTGTTTGCTGCTTTCTTCAAGATAGGCCTTTTCGGTTTCGGGGGAGGATATGCCATGCTTCCCCTCATTCAACAGGAAGTGGTAAACACACACAACTGGATATCGGTGGCCGACTTTACAGATATTGTCGCTATTTCCCAGACCACCCCCGGGCCCATCGCCTTTAATTCGGCCACATACATCGGTTATTCCGCTGTCACCGATATGGGATTCAGCACTTTTCACGGCATTATCGGATCGGCCGTATGCACATTGGCCGTCAGCATTCCCTCACTGGTTATCATGACGGTTGTTTGCGCTTTCTTCGCCAGGCTTAACAACAACCCGTGGATGCGCGCCTCCCTGTCGGTTCTGAAACCGGCTGTCATCGGATTGATCGCGGCAGCTGCACTGATGTTGATGAACAATTACAATTTCATTGACTACAAGAGCTGGATCATTTTTGGAGGAGTGTTTCTGGCCTCCTTTAAAAAGGTGGATCCGATTTTGTTGATCTTCTTGTCGGGTGTGGCGGGGTTGATCGTATACTGATAGGCCAGTCTTTCCGCGCCGTTTTCCAGGTAAATGACTCCGCAACAGGTAAACCCGAGTTTTTGCAGTATGTTTTGCATCACCTTATTGTCTCGGTGCGTATCGATGCGGATGTTGCCGCATTTTTCCAGGCACCAGGAGATGCAGGTTGCTGCAACACCTCGTTCAGCCACGATCCTTCAAGGATCTTGAGGTAAGTGGGCTCCTCGCCCACCCTGAAATAAAATGT
>JALHIE010000064.1 GCA_022840285.1 Porphyromonadaceae bacterium | reverse complement strand
TGGTGGTTTCATTATTCAGAAGAAGGGACAGATGGCTGGCGCTACAGCCTGTTCCCCGGAATGTTGAAAAATACGCGTTTTATAAGGGTTGACTAAGTAGCGATAATAGCATTCACGCCTATAAGGCCATTAATAACAGCATGTTACAAGATTTCACAACAAAACTGTTACTTACCACCTCTCCTCAAAGCAACCGGAAAAATAATTGGTGCTGCGCAGCAGCATATTATTAGCGCCAAAGGCCTTTGGCGCACCCCCTTGAAGATCAGCCTTGAAGGTCACCGGAGATGGGTGCAGTGTACGCGGTACTCATTATTCCCCCGCATAAAAATCAAGTATCCTGGAGCGGAACAGAAAATTGTATTTTGCCTGGGCAGACTCTGAGCGGGCCGTAGACAAACGCAAGCGCACCTGATCAAAGGTATATATGTTTGATCGGCCCGCCTGATATTTCTGTTCTTCAAATTCATAGGCCAGCTGTGCTGCCTGGACGGCTATTTCGGAAGTCTTGAATTTTTCCAGGGCAGCTACCGCATTATAATAAGCCTGTTGCACCTCTTTGTACAGGTCTTGTTTTGCCTGGTCCAGCAGCAATTCCTGGTTTTTAATGTTCAGGCGTGCAGAACGCACCCGGTTACGGGTGGCCATTTTGTTAAAAATGGGAATACTCAGGCTTAGTCCTATGGACTGGGCACTGTTCTGAGCCAGCTGATCTGCAAGGGAGGCATTGCTTAGCCCTGAAGCCAGGGAGTAATTGTAGTAGTATGAATTGCTGTAGCCGGCTCCCAGGCGTAAACTGGGATAATAGGCCCCGCGAGCGGCCTGTAGCACTTTTTCACTACCTTCCAGGCGGAATGCAGCCGCTTTGATGGCCGGACGCTCTGCCACAGAATGCTGAAAGACACCCGAAGGCTGGGCTAACCCTGAAGCTTCGCGCCTTGTAAACTCTTCCATATCGGGAATGGCTACCTCAAAACCTTCCACCTGACGTAGATTCATTGCCTGTGTCAGTCCGAGCAGTGATAATTGCAGGTTGTTTGCTGCGTCGGTTACCTGCATCTGCTGCTGAGCCAGTGAGGAACGGGCATCGAACAAGTCGCTTTCAGAACTTTTTCCTCCTGTTACCAGAAATTGTGTCTGTTCTACCTGCCTGCGGTTCAGCTCCAGCTGGTCAAGGGCTATCTGGTACAATTCCCTGCTTAATAAAACCTGCAAATAATTACCGGTTATAGCCAAAGACAGGTCTTCCCGGGCCCGGTTCAGGTCTTCCACCGCAGCCATGAGTTCCAGTTTCTCGGCCTTGATCTGGTTTGTCACCTGAAATCCGTTGAAAAGGTTGATGCTGGTATTTATCCCCAGCGAGGAATTGGAGCCGGTCTGGTCCTGGTATACGCCGTCCCGGTCTGGGGTGCGTCCAAAATAAAAAGTCTGGCCCATATTGGCAGACAAGTCGGGAAGACGGGAAAACCGGGCGGTTTCAACCGTTATTACCTGGTTTTCTTTGGCCAGTTCATACTGCTTTACCGCAATATTGTTTTCAAGCCCGTATTGAATGCATTCTTCCAGCGTCCAGTATTTTACTGGTGTTTGTGCGGCCAGCACTCCGGAAGCAATAAGCAGGCCGGCAAACAAAATCAAATTTTTGCTCATCATTCCCCTGTTTTATTAGTAACCAGTGCACCGCGCACCTGGTCTTCTGCGGTCAGACCTTCTTTGATTTCAACCTGTATCCCGTCACTAAGTCCCAGGACCACGGGTTTTTCTTCAAACACCTGCTTATCACCTTCCAATCCCTTGAACACATTTACAAAGGTCCCCCCGTCCCGGAAAACTACAGAACTTTCGGGGATGACCAGCACATCATAGCTGCTATCCAGTATGATCCCGGCATTGGCACTATACCCTGCCCTTACAAACACCGTATCGGGAACGGCAACTGCCGCTTTGATTTCAAAAAGAATGGCTCCGTTGTTCTCGGTGCTTTTTGGCGATATGTATTCCAGTACGGCATTGAAATGAACATCCTGGATGGCTCCTATTGTGATATCCAGGGGCATTCCTTCCCGGATGCGTCCCACCTCGGTTTCATCAATATTACCCCGGAAGATCATATCGTTCATATCGGCTACTGTGGCTATGGTTGTCCCTGCATTGAAAGTATTGGCCTGGATAACGGAATTCCCTACTTTCACGGGCACATCCAGGATCATACCCGATATGGTAGACCGTATCTGGGTGTTGCTCGCCTGGGAAGAGCGGCTGGCAATACCGTCCCGGACAATTTCCAGGTGGTCCTGGGCGTTGCGAAGCTCTTCGCCTGCCAGCTTGAGTTGTGTTTCCACATTGTCGTATTCTTCCTGGACCACAACTCCGGCC
Organism: Porphyromonadaceae bacterium; assembly: GCA_022840285.1. Classification (GTDB taxonomy): domain Bacteria; phylum Bacteroidota; class Bacteroidia; order Bacteroidales; family Dysgonomonadaceae; genus Petrimonas. The sequence continues at coordinate 9,729 of JALHIE010000064.1, read as the reverse complement.
TGGTATAATTCCCTGGTACGGTCAAAGATCCGCTGGGCCTGGTTCAGGTTCAGCCCGGCTTGTGTCACCCTGGATTCTGCCGCATTTAGTGTGCTCATTTCCGGGATTACTTTAATACGGGCGATGATTTCACCCACCTTGACCATTTCTCCTGCTTCTTTATAAAGGTCCGAAACAATCCCGGAGATCTGGGGAACAATGGCTACCTGATCACGTGGTTCCACTTTTCCTGTTGCCACTGTTTTCTGTTCAATATTGCCGTTTACCGGGGTGGCCAGTTCGTATACCTCTTTCCCGGGACGGGATTTCTTCCACAGGTACACAAACGTGAACACAACACCCGCCAATAGGGCTGCAATCAACACATAGCGAAAAATTTTCTTCATTATCGGGGTATTTATTTGTTAATTTTCTTCTCGTATCGCATCTATGGCCATAACCTGTAATGCCCTGCGTGCAGGAAGGATCCCGGCTATTATCCCGCAAAGCACGATAATGGCTGCAGCCAGCAGGGCCACGGAAAAATCTATCTGCGGATTCTTAAAAAAGACATCCCCAGTCATATTCTGTAAAAACAGCTTGTCTGCCAGGTCCAGGACCAGGACACCAAATGCCAGTCCCAGAAAACCCGCTACAACCGTAAGCACGGTGCTTTCCTTGATGATCTGGAATATGATAGCAGCGGGTTTTGCACCTATTGCCCTTCGAATGCCAATTTCTTTGGTACGCTCCCTTACAGTGACCATGATGATATTGCTCACACCCACCACCCCGGCCAGCAGGGTTCCCAGCCCTACGATCCAGATGAGCAGGGCTATTCCTGTGAATAGCATTTCGAATTGCCTGAATATTTTTTCCACATTTATGCTTTCAAGGGCAAATTCATCGGTGGGAGACACGTTGTGCCGGGCTTTAAGCAAGGCCTCCACCTGGGGTTCCAGAACACTCATGCCCACATTATCATTCGCAACAACCCCTATAAGATGCACTACCGTTCCGGAGTTCTGGATTTGTTGCATTACCGTATAAGGAATGGCTATGACCTCATCGTCCCGGCCGTTGATATTCACCCCGCGAACCGCAGGTTCCGTTACACCAATGATCTGAAAATTGATGTTATACAATTTGATATATTGTCCTGTTGGATCTTCTCCGCTGTGAAAGAGCTCCTGGTATACTTTTTTGCCAACAACACACACTTTCCTTCTTTGGTGAATGTCCATGAAATTGAAATACCGCCCGTACAGGATATGTTGTGGCAGCATGTCGTTATACCGGTATGACATTCCTTTTGTATTACAGCTGGTACTTTTATCCAGGTACGATACCACTACGTTGTTTCCCATCAAAAAGGGAACCGTGTACTTTATATCCTTAATCTGGGCTTGCAGGATCAGCAGGTCTTCTTCCTGCATTTCCCAATAACGGCCTTTCTGGAATCCCTTATAGGGTTCGGTTGTGTTGTTGGTATAGAATAATGCCGAGTTTTCAGAAAAACCCTGTGTGTCAGATGCCATCCCCTCGGCCAGGCCATTACCCGCCCCTAGCATGATCACAAGCATGAAAATTCCCCAGAAGATGCCAAAAGCAGTCAACATGCTCCTTCTCTTATTGCGGGTGATGGTAACCCAAACTTCCTGCCAGCTGTCTAAATCGAACATGATTACTCGTATCTTAAAGCTTCTATGGGTTTAACCTGTACTGCCCTGCGTGCAGGCAGGTATCCGGCCATAAGACCGGCTGCAATCAGTACTATAGTGGCGGCTATGATGATGATCGGGTCTACCGTGGGATTGGCAAAGAGCACCATGTCTTCCTGGGAAGCCGGTAAATCGGGGGTGCCTATCACGTGATTCAGCAATTCTGTTACAGCAATACCCGCAAGCATGCCCAGGTATCCGAAAAACGCCGTTATCATGAGGCATTCTGTCAGAACCAGGCGTAAGATAGTACCGGGGGTGGCACCAATGGCTTTTCGTATTCCAAATTCTTTGGTCCGTTCCTTAACTGTAATCAACATGATGTTACTGATGCCCACCACCCCGGCTATCAAAGTTCCCAATCCAATGATCCATACAAACAAAGTGATGCCGTTGAATATTCCTTTGAACTGGATAAATTCGCGGGTCACATTATAAAGATAAATGGCAGACCGGTCTTCTTTCTCAAACCGGTGTTTGCGGCCAAGGGACGACCTGAGATCTGTTTCAAAAATTTCGTTCAACGCTTTTGTGTCCATCCCGTCCAGCAACATGGCCACCTGAGAATAGCCGCTTTCGGGATTATAGATCAGTTGCGCAGTTGTTAAAGGGATGCAGCTGTTTGGGTTTTGCGACATGTTGGTGTCGTGGTATACCCCAATTACCTTATATGAAACATTGTCATAGGTAATATGTTTTCCCAGGGGGTTTTTATCCTTGAAAAGCAACCCGGCCGTCCTGGAATGCAAAACAATGACTTTTCGTGCCTGGCGGATATCTGCCTGATTGATAAAGCGGCCGTTGCCGGGCCGGATATCAACCGTTTCAATATTGCTGTACCCGGGAAGTACCCCTTGCAATACACCGGGCGCGTATTCGTTTTGATAGTAAAAATTCCTGCCCCAGCGGGTAATTAAAGGAGATACATTGTAAACCTGGCTGAATTCCTTTTCCAGGTAGGGGGCGTCTGTGCTGTCCAGCTTGATCCGCCTGCCTGCCTGAAGCCCGCCGTAAGCCTGTGCCGTTCTTCCCGGCCAAAGCTTAACGAAGTTGGTTGCCATATCGGCGAAATTGAAAAGAATGCCGTTTCTGATCCCGTTTCCTGCTCCAAGCAGGATTATGAGCATGAAAATGCCCCATGCCATGGAAAAACCGGTAAGAAAAGTGCGTAACTTATTCTTTTTAAGTGTACTGAATATTTCCTGAAAATCATCAAACATGGCCGGTTTTATTATTGTGTTCAACAGATCCAATGATACCGTCCCGTATATTGATTATTTTCTGGCTCATGGCAGCCATCTCTGGATTGTGTGTTACCATCACAATGGTCATCCCCTCCCTGTTGACCTGTTGCAGCAGCTGCATAACCTCTACCGAGGTCTGTGAATCCAGCGCCCCGGTAGGTTCGTCGGCCAGTATGACCCGTGGATTCGCAACCAACGCACGGGCAATGGATATACGCTGTTTTTGTCCTCCCGACAATTCTGAAGGCATATGATCCGCCCATTCCCCCAGGCCCATACGCTCCAGGTATTCCATGGCGATCTTGTTGCGTTTGCTGCGTCTGATGCCTTTGTAATACAAGGGAAGCGCCACGTTCTCCAGGGCAGTCTTGAAAGAAATCAGATTGAAGGACTGAAAAACAAATCCTATCATCTGGTTTCTGTATATGGCAGACTCCTTTTCCGAGAGACCCTGTATTAATTTGCTGTTCAGATGATAAGAGCCTGTATCGTAATCGTCCAGAATGCCTATTATGTTGAGCAGTGTGGATTTCCCGGACCCGGATGCGCCCATTATTGCTACAAATTCCCCCTCCTTAATTTCAAGGTTCAATCCTTTCAAAACGTGCAACGCTGCTCCGTTGTAATACGTTTTGTTGATTTCCCTTAGTTTGATCATTGTCTATGTTTAATTTTAGTACCTTAATATTATTAGAATTCTGCGGGGCAAATATATATATTAATTTTGATACCTTGCAAGACAAGGTACTAAATTTTTTGATTTTTTTGCATTTGTAATAATTTTATATCTTTGGATTCAAATCTGAAAATAATGCATAGCCCTCTTTCTTATCCTTTCAAGTGTTTGTGCTATGCTCCCTGTTATTATTATTCGTATCGCTGCTCCTGACGGGGATACACAGGTGCTTTTTCCCGCTCAGGAGCATCCCGGGATAATGTGTACACATAAGACGTGCCAGGCAGCACTTTGGTTACATCTGAAGTGTATTTTTTTTTGTTTTTTTTTAATAACTCTAATTTTCAGAACCACTATGAATCCAATAAAATTCTATAAATCAGAATCCCTTCCCCTGGAGTTCCATAAAGTCCGGATCGTACAAAAAATGAACCTGGTCCCGATAGACAGACGCTTGCTGGCCATAAAGGAAGCCGGCTTCAACACCTTTAAACTATCCACCCGGGATGTGTTCCTGGACATGCTCACAGACAGTGGCACAAATGCCATGAGTGACAATCAGCTGGCCGCCATGATGCAGGCAGATGATGCCTATGCGGGATCGCAAAGCTTTGAAAAACTGAGAAAAGCCATACTGGACGTCCTGGGGAAAAAATATGTGCTCCCCACCCACCAGGGCCGGGGCGCCGAGAATGTTATCTGTCAGACCTTTATTAAACCGGGTAATGTTATTCCCATGAACTACCATTTTACAACGGCACTGGCACATATTACGGCCACCGGCGGTAAAATTGAAGAGCTGCTCTGCGACGATGCCCTGGAGCTACAATCTGACAACCCTTTCAAGGGTAATATGGACATTGAAAAGCTGGAACAATGCATTAGAAAGCACGGGGTGGAAAACATCCCTTTTATCCGGATGGAGGCTTCCACCAACCTGATAGGAGGGCAGCCTTTCTCTATCCGGAATATGATGGATGTAAGAAAGGTAGCCGATAAATACGGGATCATGCTGGTTTTGGATGCCAGCCTGATAGGTGAAAATGCCTACCTGGTCAAAATGCGGGAAGAGGAATGGAAGGAAAATCCAATGGAAGAGATCATCAAAATGATGACCTCCCTGGCAGATCTGGTCTATTTTTCTGCCCGCAAGCTTTCATCGTCCCGTGGCGGCGGAATTTGTACCAACCGAAAAGCCCTTTACCAAAAAATGGAAGCTCTGATCCCTTTGTATGAAGGGTTCCTGACTTACGGAGGCATGTCTATCCGCGAGATCGAGGCCATGGCGGTCGGATTGTACGAAACACTGGATGAAACCATTATTTGTCAAAGTCCCGAATTTATCAAATTCATGGTGACCGGGTGCATGGACCGGGGAATTCCTATGGTAACCCCTCCCGGAGTGCTGGGGGCCCACGTGGATGCTATCAAGTTCTGCAGCCATATTCCGCAGTCCCAATATCCGGCAGGTGCACTTACAGCTGCGTTTTACCTCTGTTCGGGAGTCAGGGGCATGGAACGCGGATCGGTATCCAGTGCCCGGGACGAACAAGGCAATGAAGTGCCTGCAGATGTGGAATTGCTTCGCCTGGCCCTGCCACGCCGTGTCTTTACCCTTTCGCAGGTCAAATATGCCATGGACCGGCTGCAATGGCTGTTCGACAACCGAAAACTGATAGGAGGTCTGCGCTTTACGTATGAACCTCCCGTACTCCGTTTCTTTATGGGTTCGCTGGAACCTGTTGAAGACTGGCCGGCCCGTCTTGTGGACAAGTTCCGGAAAGACTTCGGGGACAGTCTTTAAGTGCTTCCTGCCGCACTTTCTTCCACGCCGTGGAGGAAAGTGCCGTTTTTTTTTATTTTTGTGCTATGAGAAACTATCTTGTAGCATTCATCTATCTTGCCGCTCCCCTTTTGATCATATACCTGTTCCAGAATTTTCGTTTCTTTTCAAAAATCGGAACGGTCCTGATGGCTTACGGGGTAGGTATCATCATGTCTCTTTCTGGCATGATGAGGGGAGGTTCTGCAGAAGAACTGCAGCAGCTGGGCAACATGCAGAATTGGTTCATGAACCTGACGGTACCCATTGCCATTCCCCTGATGTTGTTTTCATCCCATTTCACGCTATGGTTCAAAACGCTCAATAAAACCTTAACCACGCTCCTTGCGGGGATCATAGCCATCCTGACCACAATAACGATTGCCTACTTTGTGTTCAGGAACACCGATATCCCGGATCTGGGCAATATTTCTGCCATGCTGGTGGGCATGTATACCGGAGGCGCCATGAACTTTGCTTCGCTTAAGCAGATTCTGAACGTGAGCAACAACACATATATTCTGGTCCAGACTTTTGACACAGCGCTTTCCTTCTTTCTGCTGATGTTTATTATTTCCGGCGGTTACAAAATTTTCCGCAAGATTTTACCGTACGGGAAGTCCAGGCAGGTAGCTGCCGGGCTTCCGGAGGATGCCCCTTCATTGATGGTCAAAGATAATTTCGAAGATTATTCGGGGATGCTCAAAAAAAATGTTGCCGGAAAGCTTCTGATTGCCCTGCTGCTATCTGTTGCCTGCCTGGGTATAGGAGCCGGGATTTCAATGCTGGCAGTTTCAAGCCTGAACGAGCTGATCATAATCCTGACCATCACCACCCTGGCCATTGCTGCGTCTTTCTGGAAAAAGATCCGGGAAATTTCCAAAACCTTTGAGTTGGGGATGTACTTCATCCTGGTTTTCAGTATTGTGATTGCCTCCCTTTTTGATGTCCGGACACTCTTCCTGAGGGAAAGCATGAATACACTTGCCCTTGTGGCCTTTATCCTGGTCGTTTCAGTGTTATTGCATTTAATTCTGGCACGGGTCTTCCGGGTAGAAGGAGACCTGTTCACCGTATCCCACATAGCGCTCCTGTTCTCACCTCCCTTTGTGCCCCCTGTGGCTTCTGCCATGAAAAACCGCAGGGTGATGGTCAACGGCATTATAATAGGACTTATAGGTTATGCCTGCGGCACCTACCTTGGAACCATCATGGCAGAGCTCTTTAAATGGATTGGATAAATTAACAACCTCACCTATGAAAAAAACGTATCGACTTTTTATAGCGCTGCTGTTTTGCTCTGTTGCCTTACAGACTGCCGCGGCCGACAAAGACAGTACTGACGTCATTAAGAAAGGCTGGACTTTCGGGGCACTTCCCAGCATCGGGTACAACTCGGACCTGGGCTTCCAGTACGGAGCCTTGGCAGAAGTGTATTATTACGGGGATGGTTCCATGTTCCCCCAGTACAAACATCTGATGTACGTAGAAGTCAATTACACCACCAAGCGATCCGGATTGTTCCGCTTCTTTTACGATTCCAAATACCTGATCCCAGGGATACGCGTGACTCTTGATTTGAGTTATGTTCCCGAGGCGATGGCCGATTTTCTGGGTTTCAACGGGTATCGCTCTGTTTACAATCCCGCGTGGGAAAAAACCGGTGAGACCGGTTATCTCTCCCGTGCCTTTTATAAGATGAAAAAAGACTTTTTCAGAGCCACGGCCGATTTCCAGGGAACCATTGCCGGCAATCTTTCATGGAATGCCGGGCTGGGTGTATTCAACTACAGGGCCGACGAGGTAAACATAGATTTTATAAACCGGAACAAAGACGAGAATAAAAAGCTGCCTGCGACAGATGTTCAGCCCACCCTATACAATTACTATGACCAATGGGGCCTGATCAAAGCCAATGAACTGCACGGCGGAACCCATCCTTTTGTACGGGCCGGCCTTACCTTTGATACCCGCAACCGCCCCAACAATCCCGGCCGGGGCATCTGGGCCGATGCTTTTCTCACCTATTTTAGTGCCTTCGGAGATCAAAAAGAATACAACCACCTGACCCTGAATGCCTCGTTCCGTCACTATGTGCCCGTGTGGGGAGACAGGATCATCTTTGCCTACCGCCTGGGCTACCAGGGATCGCTTTGGGGAAACACCCCGTTTTACATGAAAAATTACATGGCTACCCTGTTCACCAAACGCGCCAATTATGAGATGCTCGGCGGAGCCAACAGCCTGCGCGGGATCGTACGCAACCGGGTGACGGGCGATGGGTATGCCTATGCCAACGTGGAGTTCCGGGTCAAGCTGGTTTCATTCCGGATCGCACGCCAGGCCTTTTACATAGGTATCAACCCCCTGTTTGATATCGGGTACATCACAGATCTGGTGGAATGGAACCGTTCCGAGCCCGAACTGCGTGCCCTGACGGCCGCCTGGGGTGTGGAATACGATGATTTCTTCTCGGCTAAAGACGGATTTCACATGAGTGCGGGGGCCGGACTGAAAATTGCCATGAACGAGAATTTCATCTTATCGGTGGACTTTGCCAAGGCTTTCAACCGCCAGGATGGAAACACAGGACTTTACATCATGCTGGGTTATATGTTCTAAAAAGTTGGCGTTATGAAACGAAATGGGTTCACTGCCATTTTCCTGATTGTTTCCCTGCTTATGCTGCGGGGGGAGAACAGGCAGCAATTGACCCGTTTGCTGGACAACCTGGACAAGCAGCTTGAACTCAGCGCCACTTATGAGCAGAACCGCCTGCAACGGATCAATGCACTAAAGAGTGTTATCCAGCAGCAGAACCTGTCGCCGGAACAAAGTTTTGGCTTTTATCAGCAATTGATAGACGAATACAAAGCCTATAACTATGATTCCACCATGCATTATATAGAGGCTTGTGCTCAACTGGCCTCGATGCTCAACAACAAGACTTATCAAGACCAGATACGGATCCGCCGGGGTCTGATATTTGCCACTTCCGGAAATTTTCTCGAATCGAGCGATATCCTTTATAACGAGATAGACTCCCTTGACCTGGATCCTGCCCTCTTGCCCGGGTATTATGTTGCCTTGCAAAGGCTGGCGGCAGAACTGGCAGAATATTCCACAGATCCTGCCACCAAGCGAATTTATACCGGCAGGCGGGCTTATTATCGCTCAAAGATCATGGAACAGACCAACCCGCAATCCGATGAACACCTGTATTACCTGTTCCAGGATGCCTATGAGACAGGGAACCTGTCCAGGGCAGACAGTCTTTCTGCCGTCCTGGTGTCCAGACATAAGGAATCCAGCCATTCTTATGCCATATACGCATACCACCGCTCCACCGTGTTCCAGAACCTTGGGCAAGAAGAACTCCAGATGGAATGGCTGGCCCGTTCGGCCATGGCCGATATCCAGTCTGCAGTCAGGGACCATGCTTCCCTTACACGGCTGGCAACCGTTCTCTTTGAAACCGGCGGCAATATTGACCGGGCCTTCCGGTACATAGACATTTCCCTTGCCGATGCCCTCTTCTACAATGCAAAGCTCCGGCCGTGGCAGGTGGCTGGTGTGCTTCCCCAGATTGAAAAGGCCTACCAGGCAAAACAGGTAACACAAAACAGGCGGGTCTGGGTATTTCTCATTTCCATCAGTGCCCTGGTCCTGGTGCTGGTTTTTGCCTCGGCATACCTGGTCAAACAAGCACGGCGGACCATACGTGCACACAGTTCCCTGAGGGATATCAACAAAAGAATCGTCGCCCAAAACAAGGAATTGAACCGCGTTAACAGTCAATTGCAGGAACTCAACCACCAGATAGCCGAATCAAATCGTGTTAAAGAGGGATACATTGGGCTGTTCCTGGCTATTCTTTCCGATAACCTGGATAAGATGAAGGATTTCCGGGCCTATGTAAAACGATCCATACGCTACGGAAAGACCCAGGAACTGAACGAGGAATTGAACAATACCGAATGGGCAGAAGAGGAGGTGGCAAATTTTTACAGGACCTTTGACACGGCATTCCTGGAGCTTTACCCGTCTTTTGTGCAGGATTTCAACGCCCTGCTTGTTCCTGAAGAACAGATCGTCCTGAAAAAAGGAGAACTTCTGAATACCGAACTACGGATTTTTGCCCTAATCAGACTGGGTATTAAAGATTCGGGGAGAATCGCCTCGCTGCTCAGGTATTCTGTCAACACCATTTACAATTACAGGGCAAAGATCAAGAACGCGGCACTGGGCGCGCGGGACGATTTTGAAAATCGGGTTTCATCCCTCTAG
>JALHIE010000063.1 GCA_022840285.1 Porphyromonadaceae bacterium | reverse complement strand
GAAGCGCGGCCGCGGGAGCCAAAAAAAGACCAAAGTGCTGGTAATGGCTGAAAGCAAAACCGTTGAAAACCCCAAACCGGGTAAGAAACCCAAGAAGGTCAGATACCTGAAGATGAAAGTCATCAACGACTTGAAAGCCGGTACAATTACAAGGAGTGTCAAAGAGCACGTTGAAAGCACGGCGGACCTGACCACCGATGACTCAACTTCTTACACTAAATTGAAAGAGCATGTCCATTCACATACGGCATCCGTTATTCCACACGAGGATCTTTCCAATGTGCTGCCCTGGGTGCATACCGCGATCAGCAATGCCAAACGACAGCTCTTGGGCGTGTATTACAAGATAAAACCGGCGGGGAAAACCAGTTTGAAAGACTGTTGATAGCCGCTGTAACGTATGCTCCTGATTTCAAGTCAAGAATTTACAATAGGAACTATTGCGGATAATCATTTTTATTTTTTATATATCTTTGTAAGTGTATAAAAAACATTAAATTTTAATATTCACCTATATTAACTACAAACCCATAAAACGATTGACTTCAAGTAAAATTTTAGAAAACAGACTTAAAATGTTTTAAATTTTATCATTTATATCATTAATACCTAACATTAATAAGCATGACGAAAAGAAAGTTAATTTTCCTGTTGTGTCTCTTTTTCGCTGTTTCAATGAGTTCCTTTGCTCAAGAAAGACAAGTAAAAGGGAAAGTAGTGGAATTGGAAACCGGAGAACCTTTACCTGGTGCGACAGTTCTTATTGAGAATTCAACCAGGGGCGTTACCACGGATGTGGATGGAACGTTCGAGATTAGGGTTTCACCAACCTCAAAATTGGTGATTTCATTTATTGGTATGCAATCAGAATCCGTAATGGTCGGGGATAAAACCTTTATCGAAGTCGGATTGAAATTGCAAACAAGTGAGCTCGATGAAGTAACGGTTGTTGCATTTGGCAAACAGAAAAAAGAAAGTGTTACCGCAGCCATTACTACCGTACGACCCGACGAATTAAAAGTTCCCAGTTCTAACCTAACTACAGCATTGGCAGGAAGAATGTCCGGTTTAATCTCGTATCAGCGATCCGGTGAACCGGGAGAGGATGATGCCAGTTTTTTTATTCGAGGGGTTACAACACTGCAATACGGCGCCGGACCGCTCATCCTGATTGATGGAGTGGAGATGACCTCTCAGGATCTGGCTCGTATGCAACCGGATGATATCGCCAGTTTTTCAATTATGAAAGATGCTGCGGCAACAGCCTTGTATGGTGCCAGGGGCGGTAATGGAGTGATCATGGTTACCACCAAGGAAGGGAAAGAGGGAAAAGCTTCAGTCTCGTTCCGGTACGAAACATCGCTCTCTTCTCCGACCAGAGAGATAGAGCTGGCGGATCCAATCACCTACATGCGGTTAAACAACGAGGCCGTGCTGACACGTGACCCGTTGAAATCTGTCCCATACTCCATGGAAAAAATTGAAAGTACCGAAAGAGGACTCAATCCATTGGTTTATCCGGCCAATAACTGGTATGATATTCTATTCAAGGACCAGGCCGTTAACCACCGGTTTAATTTTAATGTAAGTGGTGGGGGAAAGGTGGCAAGATATTATGTCGCCGCTACTTATAACCAAGATAATGGGGTAATAAAAACTGCCGAAGAGAGCAATAACAATCAGGTTCGTTTATTTGAACTGGAGGTATACTCCATACAAACGCTAAATTAAACTACATTAAAAAAACCGGAAGTTTTGTAAACTAAATTGGCAAATCCGCTTCCGGTTTTTTTACAATTCATTTTCTGCAAACATTTCATTGGCTTAAATAAACAACAATAATGGTTACACGAAGAGATTTTATCAAAACTACCGCATTGGGAGGGACATTGATAGCAGCCGGACAAATGTCAAATGCCCGAACAATCATCCATTCTGCAACAAAACCTGATTCCGGGTTTATTCAGGAAAGAGAGAAAAAAATACCTGTAATTAAGGATGTGGACATCCTCGTTGTTGGAGGGACGTCCGCAGCTGTTGCAGCAGCAGGAGCGGCTTCAAGAGCCGGAAGCAAGGTCTTCCTCATCGCACCATTGTCGTATTTGGGTAATGATGTATGCGGTTCATTCAGGATAACCTGCGACGATAATAAATTGCTGGACAACCCCTTGAGCAAACGCCTCTTTCTCCCGGGAAAAAATCCCACCCCTCTTTTTATAAAAACTGAACTCGAAAATGAATTAATTGATAACGACGTAGATTTTCTTTATAGCAGTTACGTCACAAATATTCTGGTTGATGAAAAGGATACCCCCTGCGGCATCGTTATTACTAACCGTTCCGGACGTCAGGCGATAAGATGCAAGGCAATTATCGACGCTACGCACACAGCATCGGTTGCCCGGGTTGCAGGAGTAAGGTTTACAGACTTTAAAGCGGGAGAATATGCGTTTAACTTTGTAACGGTTGGTAGTGAACCACAAACCATCCCCGGTGCAAAATCGGAAAAAACTCCTTATGCAGTGACGGTTAAAAACAAACAGTTACCGGTTGTCCGCTATACGTTCCAGTTGCATGTTAAAGATGATTCCTACGCCACCGTTCAGGAAATTGAACAAACAATCCGGGATATGACATGGACGCCCGATCAAAGTGACAGTTCGGATATCCTTGAATACATTCCTTTCGTTTCTATCGTATCAGAACGCGAAAGCAGAGAAAACGTCTCCAATATGAGGGAAGTGCCGCTGGAGGCACTGAAACCGAAAGGGGTGAAAAATGTATGGATTTTAAGTCCTTCGGCTCAGGTCACAAATGAAACTGCGAAAAGGATAATGCAGCCGGTATTTGGGACTTCACTGGGAGTAATAGTGGGTGAGGCAGCTGCAATGTATGCAAGAGACAATCAACTAAAAACGACCGCCAAAGTCCGTACACCATCAACAAAAGGAGATAACAAAGGGGAAATAAAGGAATTGCTGAACCCGCTCCGGCCAGACATGAACAGTGGTTTTGTCACTTCTTCAAACGATGTGTTGCCTGTTCTGGGGAGCTACGATGTTGTTGTTGTTGGAGGGGGAACAGCAGGGGCGCCTGCAGGAATATCAGCGGCAAGGCAAGGTGCAAAAACCCTGGTTCTCGAATACCTGCATGGATTGGGCGGAATCATGACCTTGGGCTTAATCGGACGTTACTGGGATGGGTACAGACAAGGATTCTCGTCAGAAGTAGACAAGGGAGTTCGCTCCATGGCACCGCTAGACCACCCCCGTCAATTGAAAAATTGGGACAGGGACCATGTATCCGACTGGAAACAGGAATTTTTCCGTAAAGAACTCAAAATGGCGGGAGGAGATCTATGGTTTGGAACGTTGAGCTGTGGAGCACTGGTGAAGAACAACAAGGTCTCGGGTGTTGTGGTAGCCACGCCCTACGGAAGGGGGATAATTTTATCGAAGATTGTTATTGACAGTACCGGAAGTGCCGATGTCGCCATAGCAGCCGGAGCTGATTACGATTATACCGGGAAGAATGTTGCTGTGCAGGGTGCCGGCATGGGGCACTGGAATCCGGGAGACTATTACAACAACAACGACTGGAACTTTGTGGACGATTCAGACGTTCTCGACATAAGCCGGGTATATGTACAAGCCAAGAAAAAAATTAACGGACAGTACGATTTGGTTAAGCTGCCTCAGACCAGGGAAAGAAGGAGAATTGTCGGAGAATATACCGTTTCCGTATACGACGTGATAAGCAAAAGGCGCTACCCGGACACGATCTCTTACCACAAGAGTTCGTTTGATACCCATGGGATGATTGTGGATCCCTATTTTATATTGTCTCCACCTGAAGCAAGACATACAATATACGATGCGGATGTTCCGTTACGAGCATTGTTACCCAAAGGAATGGATGGAATTATTGTAACAGGACTAGGAGCTAGCGCCGACCGCGATGCCATGCCCGTAATCCGGATGCAATCCTGTCTTCAAACCCAGGGATTTTCTGTTGGTATCCTGGCCGGTACAGCTGTAAAAGAGGGCAAGGCTATAAGGGAGGTGAACATAAAAAAGATTCAAAAACAACTTGTCGAAATTGGAAACCTTCCGGATCGCATATTGAAAGAAAAACCCCACAAAGGATACAGCGACAAGGAGTTTGGAGAAGCAGCAAGAAGCCTCAAAGATAACTACAGCGGCCTGGAACTGTTGCTGACAGATCATGAGAGATGCCGAAAAGCGGTAGGAAATGAAATCGCAAATGCCACTTTACAGGAACATCGGGTCATATACAGTTCGGTTTTGTGTATATTGGGTGACAAGTCCTATGCCTCCGTCCTGGCCGATGAAATCAATAAAAGTAACCTTTGGGATAAGGGATGGGATTACACCGGAATGGGACAGTTTGGCCCGTGCATGAGCAGAATGGATTCTTTGTTGATTGCATTGGGCAGCTGTCGCGACAGCAACTCTCTGCCTGTAATTCTGAAAAAAGCATCCGTCCTGGAACCGGAGAGCTCATTTTCTCACTTTAGAGCAATTGCAGTTGCATTAGGAGAAATAAAAAGCAGGGATGCCGTTCCCGTTTTGTACGAACTCCTTACGAAGCCGGGAATGCGTTTTCACCACATTTCATCCTATAGAGATGCACGAAGAAAAACAGTACCCGGGTTAAACGATACCAGTGTGCGAAATGCTGCGTTAAAAGAAATCCATCTGGCCTATGCCCTGTTTGTTTGTGGTGACAAAAATGGACTGGGCGAAAGCATACTGAAAAGTTATGCCAATGGATTACAAGGACATTATGCCCGATTTGCAATCGACAAAGTGTATTCATCGTTGTAGAATTATTAAAAAAAGCTTTCATGAAAAAAGTTGGATTTTTACTGGTCATGGCCTTGCTGACCCTGTTACAAGCCTGCGGAAATTCAGGCAAATACAAAGCTGACGTCATTATTTACGGAGGGACTTCAGCCGCGGTCACTGCGGCTGTTGAAGTGGTTAAATCGGGGAAAAAAGCCATAATCGTTTCCCCGGACACACATTTGGGCGGACTCTCTTCAGGCGGTCTGGGATATACGGATACCGGCAACAAGGCTACCATCGGAGGGTTATCCCGGGAGTTTTACCACAGGGTGTGGCTTCACTACAATGACTCCAGCTCCTGGAAATGGGAAAGACACGAAGAGTATGGAAATAAAGGCCAGGGAACCCCGGCTATGGATGGAGAAAACCGCACCATGTGGATTTTTGAACCGCACGTGGCCGAGAAAGTTTTTGAAGACTTCATCAGCGAGTACGGTATTCCGGTATACAGGGATGAGTGGTTGAACCGGGAGTCGGGTGTGGTCACGAAAGAGGGTAAGATTGTGTCCATGACCACACTCTCCGGAAAGACATTCGAGGGGAAAATGTTTATAGACGCGACCTACGAGGGAGACCTGATGGCAAGCGCGGGTATCAGCTATACAGTTGGAAGGGAGGACTGCTCCGTATATGATGAGCGGTGGAACGGAGTCCAGGCCGGTGTATATCACCACGGACATTACTTCAAATCCAATATCAGTCCCTACGTTATTCCCGATGATCCCGACAGCGGACTATTGCCTTATGTTTCCAGCGAGCCCGTTCGACCCAACTGCACGGGCGATGACAAGATTCAGGCTTACTGTTTCAGGTTATGCATGAGCAACCATCCGGACAATCGGGTACCGTTTGAAAAACCGGAAAACTACGATCCAAAGAATTACGAACTGCTGGCGCGCGTGTTTGAATCGGGCTGGGACGAATGGTTCAACAAGTACGACATGATTCCCAACCGCAAGACAGACACGAACAACCACGGTCCGTTCAGCACCGATTTTATCGGAATGAACTACGATTATCCTGAAGCATCCTACGAGAGAAGAAAGGAAATCATCGAAGAACATGAGAATTATCAGAAAGGCTTGTTGTACTTTGTATCGACAGACGGACGGGTTCCCGAAAATGTGAGAAACGAGATGGGCAAGTGGGGCCTGGCCAAGGACGAATTTAAGGATAACGCTAACTGGCCGCATCAATTGTATATACGCGAAGCGAGAAGAATGACCGGCAGCTACGTGACCACTGAAAACGAAGTCCTCGGAAAGACAAACGTTGAAGACCCCGTGGGGATGGGATCCTATACCATGGATTCCCATAACATACAGCGGTACGTGACCGGGGAAGGCTATGTGCAAAATGAAGGTGACGTGGGCGTTCACCCGGGAAAACCGTACAAGATTTCATATGGTTCCATTATTCCTAAAAAGGAAGAATGCTCCAACCTGCTGGTGCCTGTCTGTCTTTCTTCCAGCCACATCGCGTTTGGGTCCATTCGCATGGAACCGGTATTCATGATCCTGGGCCAATCCGCAGCCGCAGCCGCCTGCATGGCGATAGAACGGAAAGAAGCGGTCCAGGATGTGGACTACACGCTGTTAAAGGAAAAGCTGCTAAGCGAAAAGCAGATCCTTGAAATTGAATAAAACATTTTGCAAATAAGTTGGTAAAAATGAGGTGTTGTCCATACTGCAACTGACCGGGAGTTTGAAACCGAATTTATCTCAAATTCCATGAGAGTAGTCATTATTACAAAAGGATGCACATAATGTATGCGTCCTTTTGTTGCATATCCGAGTAATTTGATAAAAACAACATGAACCATAATTTAATAAAAACTCTTCTGCTAATTGTAATTACAAGCTGTACCATGTGTCAGCATTCTCCCTCGCCGTTTCAGATAGATACGGATTTCCCCGGCGGGAATGTTATTGTTGTTAACATTAATGGCGATTCCGTCCAGTTAGAGCAAGATCTTCGTGATACGGAGGGGAAGTGGTTTTACTGGTCTTTTCGTGTAAAAGGGGCTGCTGGTCGAACCCTCAATTTCGAGTTTACGAATGGCAGCGTAATCAGTTCACGAGGACCGGCGGTGAGTAATGATGGCGGTTTAACGTGGAAATGGCTCGGAGACATCGGTTCGTCAGACACCAAGTTTCGCTACACTTTTGGAACACAAGAGGATGAGGTCTATTTCGGTATGGGGATGAATTATACGGAAAAGGATCTTCAGCGTTTTCTCGATCAATATAAAGATCATCCTGGCCTTAAATTTGAAACACTCTGCTCCTCCGGCAAAGGACGTAACGTAGAATTGCTCCGCATTGTCAACACTAAGCGTACACCCGACTTTAAAATATTTTTATCGGCAAGGCACCACTGTGGGGAGATGATGGCATCTTACGCTTTGGAAGGGATTATGGAAACGGTCTTGTCGGATACGGAAGAGGGTCGCTGGTTAAGAAATCACGGAGACTTTTTTATTGTCCCGTTGGTAGATAAAGACGGAGTGGAAGAGGGAGACCAAGGCAAAAACCGGCGTCCTCACGATCACAATCGCGATTACAAATTACAGATCTATCCGGAAATTCAAGCTATTACAAAAAAAGTTCCCGAATGGCTGGATGGGAAACCTGTGTTTTTTCTCGATTTACATTGCCCCTGGCTTCGCGGCGGGAGTGACGGGAACGATCCTGGAAAAGGAACAAACGAATACCTTTATTTCGTCGGTTTAAATCCGGAAAATGATTCCGGAAAACTTGTGGAAAAATTACATCAATTTGGCACTATTCTGGAAGCAACCAAAAAAGGGAGTATCCCATACCGGGCAGCATTCAATATTCCCTACGGAACATCCTGGAATACGGCATCGAACGTTAAAACGCCTGACCTCCAGAAATCAAGTGCCTGGGGCAGCACACTGCCTAATGTTATTTTTTCATCAACCGTGGAAATTCCTTTTGCTAATGCATCCGGTGTTGTAGTTGATGCTTGCTCGGCACGTGAACTTGGTCATGATTTAGCAAAGGCTATCCGTCTATACCTAGTTACGTCTTAAAATTTATTAAATGTTGAAGCAGCATAAATTGCATGACATGTACGCAATATTCGTTTGGCAGGTTAAATTGATCGGGAGACTTTCGAAACTTGACCCTCACTTTTGTATTATAGAACCTATCTTAAGGGTAGGACCGTTGATCCTGAAACATCTTCGTAACTTCGCCGATGAATTGATCAACCCGATACCCACACGGATTTTTAAATGAGGGTTAATTTCAAAAAATATACAATTATTTTGCTTTTATTACATTTTTTACTACCTTGCATGCGGGTTCAATAATCAAAACTCAAGAAAGATAATGATTCATTTTCAACATATCGCTTCTACTTACAATGAATACTATGAGACACTGTACTCGTATGCATTGCACATGGGTTTTGATGAGCAAACCGCGATGGATGCCATTCACGATGTTTTCTACAAACTGTGCACACACCATTCCTCTTTAAGTGAAATCAACAACTTGAAATTTTATCTTATCAGATCACTGAAAAACAGGCTGATCGATATAAAACGAAACGACAGGGAAAGCGCTGTTCCCGTCTCTTCACAGGACGAGATACAAAAAACACTCCCCTTTCAGCTGCAAGTGACCGTGGAGGACAAGCTGATCATGAAAGAAGATGCAGAGGAGATATGCAGAAAAGTGGAGGCAGTACTGAGTCGGCTGACCGATCACCAGCGTGAAATTGTCTACATGCGTTATATCAAGGAACAGAGTTATGAGGAGATTGCAGAAATCATGCAGATATCCATAGCCTCCTGCCGAAACCTTATCAGCAAATCGCTAACCAAATTGAAAGAATCTTCACTGCCCGTTTCCTATTAGGTGAAATCTCCCCAAATATCCGGGCTTATCAATACCTGTTCATTTATGTTAAAATTACTCATTAATTTATTTTTATTAAATAAACAGATGATGTTTGCAGGCTAAGTTCGTCTTATATATAAGGCTGGATTTTAACGAGGTTTCGTGTTTTTTTGTTCTTGTGGCAAACCATTAATTCTTAAGAAGATTTAAGTATATTTTTCGATATTCATCCATGCAATCAAATATTGGTAATAACCATGACTTTCTTCGGTTTCTAAAAGATGAAAAATTCATCGAGTGGAAATTATTTCCATCCGATGAACTGGATGAATACTGGAACAAATTTCTTCAACAATTCCCCAACGAACGAAAACATGTTGAATTGGCTGAGGAGCATTTCCGCCACATAAAACTATTCCCCTATAAACAAACAGCGGAAAAAAAACAGAAAGCGGAAAAACAGCTGGAACAATCGCTTCGCAGGTATCACAGAAAACGGATGGTGCACCGTGTTGCCTATATAGCGACAGCCTGTGTAGCCGTTCTGGTCCTTTTTCTGCTTTTTTTTCAGCAGAACCTGTATAAATCGAGAGAGCCATCGATTGCGTCCTCAAGGTATATTGTAGGAAACGAGTTAAAGCAGGAAGATATTCTGTTTATCACCGGTAACCGAACCGCTACTTACCAAGACAATATCGATATACAGATAAGTAGCCAAAAAACTGCACAAATAACAAGTGGACGTAAAGACGCTGAAGAGGTTTCTATCGAACAGGGCACAATGAACAAACTGATCGTTCCTTATGGAAAACAATCGAAAATTACCCTGGCTGATGGAACACAAGCGTGGTTAAATTCCGGATCAACCCTGGAATTCCCGTCCTCTTTTACAGAAAATGTCCGGGAGGTATATCTCTCCGGTGAAATGTATATAGAGGTAGCTCCCGATAAAGACAGGTCGTTTTACGTACATACCTCCGACTTTAATGTAAAGGTGTACGGCACCAAATTCAATGCCTCATCCTATACCGGCTCGCCGGCATCGGTGGTTTTGGTAGAGGGGAGCATCGGGTTACAGTCGGAGAACGGAAATCAGGAATTGCGGTTATCCCCTGAAGAACAGGCTATTTACTCGGATAACGGCACTTTTCAAACCCAAAAGGTGAATGCACAGCCATTCATCAGTTGGAAAGACGGATACCTGACGTTTGAAGATACCCCCGTAACCGAAGCGCTGAAACAAATAGAAAGATATTATAACCTGTCATTCAATTACGGTGATGAGGTCTCATTTCAGGGAATCACATGTACCGGAAAGATCATCCTGTCGGACAACCTGGACAATGTAATGACAACCCTTACGTTGATCTCCTCCATGAAATACAATAAAAAAGGCAAATTTATATACATCTATAAGGAATAACAACCGCTATAAAAATGATATGCCTATGAACAAATTATAGTTTAAAGTGAAATACTGAAAATAGGCCTGCTGAACAGCAGGTAATAAGAAAGTCGGACAGTAGTGCGAATACTGTCCGACCGAATAATTCTAATTATCACATATACCAATAATTAAAATCATTACAAAAATATGAATAAATATACTATTGAATGGGGAAAACCCGTCAATAATTTTAAACATGTCCTAAAAATCATGAGAACAACATTGTTCCTGTTATTTTTCTGCATTCTGTTTACGCAAGCTGCAGATAGCTATTCACAGATAACGTCATTCACGTTGGATCTAAGATCTACTACGATAAAAGAGGTTTGTGAAGAGTTGGAGCAGAAAAGCGATTTCAGGTTTATTTTCGCAGGAAATGTGAAAACAACCATCAACAAGAAAGTAGATCTGGAAGTCAACTCAAAAAATATCGAAGAGGTTCTCAACAGAATATTATCCAGTACAAATCTAACGTACAGGATATTGGAAAACCAAGTCGTTATCTATCAAGAAGACGATGCTGCTAATGCAAACGAAATCGAAAAAATTCTTTCCACGCTATCTGTACAACAGCAAAACACAGTTAGGGGAAAAGTAGTAGATCAACAGGGTGAACCTCTGCCGGGAGTGACGATTACCATAGAAGGTACAACCCGGGGTGTTATAACCGATATAGACGGAACTTACTCGATTACCGCACAACCCACTGACAAATTGCTCTTTTCATTCGTGGGGATGGAAAATCAATTGGCTGAGGTAGGTAATCAAACCACTATAAACATAGTGTTATCAGAAAAAATCGATGAACTGGAAGAAGTGACCGTCGTTGCCTTTGGAAAACAAAAGAAAGAGAGTGTTATTTCATCTATTTCAACTGTCAAAACAAGCGAATTAAAAGTACCCAGCAGCAACCTTACTACTGCCCTGGCAGGAAGAATATCGGGCTTGATCTCCTATCAACGCAGCGGTGAGCCCGGAGAAGACGATGCCAGTTTCTTCGTAAGAGGGGTAACGTCGTTCTCTTATGCTGCCGGACCACTCATCCTTATTGATGGAATGGAGATGTCTTCTTCGGATTTGGCGCGCCTACAGCCTGACGATATTGCCAGTTTTTCCATCATGAAAGATGCGGCGGCAACTGCTCTATACGGTGCTCGCGGAGCTAATGGGGTAATCATGGTCACTACAAAAGAAGGCAGGGAAGGAAAAGCGCAAATTTCTTTCCGTTATGAAACTTCTTTTTCAATGCCTACCTCGAGAGTAGAAACTGCTGATCCCGTTACCTATATGAGACTCAACAATGAGGCGGTTACTGCAAGAAACCCGTTAATGGCTATTCCTTACTCGTATGAAAAAATTGACAACACTATAGCGGGTACCAATCCATACGTTTATCCTGCCAATGACTGGTACGGCATGTTATTTAAAGATTACACAACCAACCACAGGGCCAATTTTAATGTGAGTGGAGGGGGAAATATTGCCAAGTACTACATCGCGGGTACTTTCAATCAGGATTATGGTATATTAAATGTTGACAAGAACAATAATTTCAACAACAACATCGACTTAAAAAGATACCTTTTGCGATCCAATATAAACATTAACATTACACCAACCACTGAAGCCGTTGTCAGGTTATACGGCACTTTCGATGACTATAACGGTCCTATTGATGGAGGAACGACAATTTATCAAAAAGTGATGAGGGCTGACCCCGTTCTCTTTCCCGCATATTTCTCACCGGATGAGCAATTTAGCCATGTCACCCACACCCTTTTCGGAAACTACGATAAAGGGCAATATGTGAATCCTTATGCCGATATGGTGAAAGGATACAAAGACTACTCGAAATCAATGATGCTTGCACAGTTTGAATTGAAGCAAGACCTTGATTTCATCACGAAAGGATTGAGTTTACGTGGGCTTTTCAATACAAACAGGTATTCCTATTTTGATGTTAACAGATTCTACACCCCTTTTTGGTATTCTGTCGCAAATTACGATAAACGAGCTGATTCATACATGCTTACACGACTAAATCCTGAAACGGGAACGGAATGGCTGAGCTACAACGAGGGACCAAAACAAATCACCTCAACCACCTATATGGAAGGAGCCATTAACTACGACCGGACATTCAATGAACACGGTGTTAGTGGATTATTGGTGGGCACCATGAGAAATTCCATAGAACCAAACGCTTCAACATTGAGTCCGCTCCGAAAAGTCGGAGGGATAATTTTAGTTTATAATTTTTCCTGTTCATAACCTTTTATTCACCGGGTGATTTTCACCCTGAAAAATCC
>JALHIE010000062.1 GCA_022840285.1 Porphyromonadaceae bacterium | reverse complement strand
TTTCTTTTCCTCTTATGTTCTATTGAACGGGTACCAATATATATATCTTATATACTGCTTGTCATTAAAAAAACGTATATGAAAATCTTTCAAAGAACGATAAATCGCTTTCAACATCTACTTGTTTTCGGAAAGCGGATGCAAAGGTAGAAAAAGATTTTATACCAACAAAACATTTTCACAACAAATTTGGTGAAAAAAACGTGCTTTTTCTCAAATATCGAAACAACAACCTGACAATTAAAGAATTATTTAATGTGCTTTTTTTAAAAAAAATCTCCACTTTCCTGTTTCCACTGCGGGTTCTTTTTCAAAAACGTGAAATCGGGCACCGGGAATCACAAATTATGTGTATCTTGCACCGTTTTTCGTGTTACACTAAAACTACTGCAATAAGGACATTTTTGATGAACGGTATTATAACTATATTGAAACGCTTTTTGCCTCCCTATAAGAAATATGTGGCACTCTCGTTGCTTTTTAATCTATTGACGGCAGTATTGAATGTTTTCTCACTGACAACGATTATTCCGATACTATCGATTCTATTTAAGGTCAACGATAAGGTTTTTGAATTTATTCCCTGGGAAACTAAAGGCATTTCGTTGATCGATGTTGTTCTGAACAACGGGAATTGGTACATGTCCCGACTTATTGAAATCCACGGTGGCAGCACCACGCTCCTGTTTTTGGCAGTTGCACTTGTCGTTATGACTCTGTTTAAAACCGGCACAGCCTATTTTGGATCTTACTTTACCATTCCTATCCGGACAGGAGTGGTTAAAGACATCCGGAACAAAATCAACGATAAGATACTGACTCTTCCCATCGGATTTTTCTCAGAAGAACGTAAAGGCGATATATTGGCCCGCATTTCAGGGGATGTCAACGAGGTGGAGAATTCGGTGATGAGCTCGCTCGATATGCTCTTTAAGAACCCCATCCTTATTCTCATTTATCTGATTACCATGATCGTTCTCAGCTGGCAGCTCACCCTTTTTGTATTTGTGGTATTGCCGGTAATGGGATATGTGATGGGAACCGTGGGAAAATCACTGAAAAGAAGTTCGTTTGAGGCGCAAAACAAATGGGGAGAACTTATGTCTCAGATTGAGGAAACCTTGAGCGGGCTAAGAATAATAAAAGCGTTTAATGCGGAAAGCAAAATCTCCAAACGATTCTATACGGGGAGTGATGCGTTTAGAAAAATGTCCAACCGAATTGCACGACGGCAGTATCTGGCACATCCGATGAGTGATTGGTTTGGCGGCTCACTTATTTTAAGCGGGAACGGGATTATTGATGCGGCCACTTTTATTTATTACCTCACCATTTTCTACAGTATTATCAATCCCATTAAAGAGTTCTCCCGATCGGCATACGCCGTACAACGAGGTCTGGCTTCCATGGAGCGAATCGACAAGATACTGGAGGCCCAGAACGACATAACAGAAACAGAACGCCCGCAAAAGTTGAGTTTTGAAAAAAACATACATTACCGCAATGTCTGGTTCAAGTACAATAAAGACTGGGTGTTGAAAGGGATCGATTTAAAGATTGAAAAAGGCAAAACAGTTGCGCTTGTGGGTCAATCGGGTTCCGGGAAGTCGACCATGACCGATCTTTTATCCCGGTTCTACGATATTCAGCAAGGGGGTATTTTTATTGACAATACCAACATAAAGGACGTTACTTTACACGACCTGCGCTCAAAAATAGGTTATGTGACCCAGGAGGCCATTCTTTTTAACGACACATTCTTCAACAACATCGCCTTCGGCTTGAAACACGCAACTCCGGAAGAGGTCATCGAAGCGGCAAAAGTGGCCAATGCGCACGATTTCATCATAGCCACCCAAAACGGGTATCAGACAAACATCGGCGACCGGGGAGGGAAACTATCGGGTGGACAACGCCAGCGAATAAGTATTGCGAGGGCGGTATTGAAGAATCCGGAAATTCTGATACTGGATGAAGCTACTTCGGCATTGGATACAGACTCGGAGCGATTGGTACAGGATGCCCTGGAGAAACTGATGAAAAACAGGACAACGATCATTATTGCGCACCGGTTGTCGACCATAAAAAATGCGGATGAGATTTACGTCCTAAAGGAGGGACAAATAATAGAATCGGGCAGGCACAATTCACTCTATGAATTAAAAGGCTATTATACAAAACTTTGCAACATGCAGGGGGATTTAAATTGAAAAAGTATCCTGTATCTTGACACTCTCCTTGTCTTCGAGTTTTTCCAGCAGCCGGTCAACCGCCTCGTAGGGAGAATTAATGCTTTGGAACTCAGGAACAATTTCTTTCATTTTTTTTACTGTACGCATGTCGTCGTATTGATACGAAATATTGATTAACCCCTCGATCTGATCCTTTACTTTTTCGTACTCATACTCACGCACCCGGGCAATCATAATCTTCTCATGATGGGTCTTGATGGTGTTTTCAGAGGCATTGAGCAACTCTTCGTATAGCTTTTCGCCGTGTCGAAGTCCTGTAAATTCAATCTTAATATTTTTAGAGCCCGACAACCGAATCATCCGTTTTGCCAAGTCCAGGATCTTAACCGGTTTTCCCATATCAAAAAGGTATATCTCCCCTCCTTTTCCCATGGATCCAGCTTCAAGAACCAACTGGCAAGCTTCGGGGATGGTCATGAAATAACGGATGATTTCGGGATGTGTGACCGTCAAGGGACCACCGTTTTTAATTTGCTCCCTGAACAGCGGGATTACTGAACCGTTTGACCCCAATACATTGCCGAATCGGGTAGTGATGAATTGCGTGGTCTTCTGGCCGTTCTTCTCCAAATGCCTCGACAAGGATTGAACATAGATCTCACTGATCCTTTTTGAACAACCCATCACGTTTGACGGGTTCACTGCCTTATCTGTAGAGATCATGACAAATTTTTGAGCACTGTACTTTACAGCCAGGTCGGCCAGGATTTTTGTTCCCAAGACGTTTGTCTGTATCGATTCAGAAACATTGTCCTCCATCATGGGAACATGTTTGTAGGCCGCAGCATGAAAGATGTATTGCGGACGTGTCTTTGCAAAAACACGTTCCATTCTTGTGGCATTGCCTACATCAGCAACAATTATGTGGGTATTTATGTCGATCCATTTTTTTTGTAGCTCAAGCCTCATGTCATGAAGCGGGGTTTCTGCCTGGTCAATCAAAATGATGTTGAAGGGATTGAATGAGGCCACCTGGCGGACAATCTCGCTCCCTATTGACCCTGCAGCTCCTGTTACCATCACACGTTTTCCTTCGATGTGGGCGGCAATCTCCATTAAATTGATGTTAATGGGATTGCGGGGGAGCAGGTCCTCAATCTGAATGTCTTTCAGTTGCTCTTTTCCTGTCAATGTGCCGTTCCATTCGTTAACGGGAGAAGTAGTCAACAGGGTAATATTGTGGTCCACAAAATTTTCCAGTGAAGGAGAATTCCTGATCTGATCCATCTTATGCGGGGAGACAATGACTGTTTTCACATCCTTTGCTTCCAGTACCCTGAACAGGTTTTCGTTGTTGGCATAAATTGTCAGGCCCAAAAGATTCTTACCGACCATATTCTCTTCATCGGTGATGAATCCCAACACTTTGTACTTAAATTCCCGATTTCCCCTGATCGCTTTGGCCAGGCTGATTCCGGCCTGCTTGGTACCGTAAATGAAAATATTGGTAGCCTTTTGTGGTTTTCCGGTAATCGATTCGTACACCTCCTTGACAACAATACGCGAGAAAATCATTAGCAGAACATTCAACACATAGGTGGCAAAATGGATGGTGTTGGAGACAGTGAATGACGGATTGTATTTTTTTATTACCATCAGACAGATGAACGACACTAAATAGCCCAGGGTTAACGCGTATATGATCCGAACAAGGTCGGAAAAGGCTGAAAAGCGTAAAACCCCGCTAAAGGTTTTGAAGATGAGGAACGAAATAACATTGAAGAATACCAGAACGAACGTTGTGGTGATGCCATCTGCCTTGACTTGCGTCGTAAGTCCTTCAAAACCGAAACGCAAAAAATACATGGTCAGGGTTGAGAACAGTATAATGAGAAGGTCTATTATCAGAATAGACATGCGGGACAAAACCCGGCTCGATAAGTAATTCTCTAAGAATTTATTCATAATTGCACTCAAAGATCAACGACAGCACATTAAAAATCGCTAAATATGCTGCAAGTTTATGAAGAATTGTGATGTTAAATTAACATGTTTACCTGAAATTCAAATTGTCGAGTAGTTATTCCACAATAATCTCATTCTGGCAAACAATCATGTTCATTTTTCTATCTCCTTGATCTACAGGGATGTTGTCAAAAATCTGAAAATCGAAACATACAGCTGTCTTCGGAGCATTTATTTTTGGCAATAATCTGTCGTAAAAGCCTTTTCCTCTACCCATCCGGTTCAGTTTGCGATCAAAAGCGACGCCCGGGACAATTACCAAATCTATTTTATCGTATTCTGACTCCGGGAAAGTATCGCCTACCGGTTCTTTAATTCCATAAGCGGAAGCCGACATCTTTTCTTCGGAAACATATTTTTTCAAAATCAATTCACTATTATTAACCACCGGCAAAAGAAAATGTTTTTGCAAACCGTGTTTTTTTATCCATTTGTGCGTATTAACTTCATCCGGCATACTGTAATAGGCCAAAACAACTTTTGCGTTTTGGAACAGTTCGGTGAGCTCAAGTGTGGATATGACCTCCTCCGAGAAGTTTTGCAGTTCTATTTGAGAATAGGACTGTTTGATCTCGGCCACCTTTAAACGAAGTTTTTTCTTCCGTTCAGCAATATTCATGTTTTCTACGCATAAAATAACGAGCCAAATTCCTTGGGAACAGGGAAGCTGATTCTCTGTCCCAGCGAAATGGATTTATACCTTTCCTGCACAACGGACTCGGGCTTAGCCAAGCCCCTTTCTATAAAATCCACCGCGTTTTTCATCAACGAATCGTCCTGCATATATACGGAGAAATAACTCTCCTCACCGAAAAAGTTTCTGACGATATAGGAAACCAGATGCCGTTCAAACAGATTTCTGGATTCTTCTATATAATAGGGTCGTGGCCGGACTCCTTTGTTGTCTGCGAAACTCACCAGATTCATCAGGAGGGGTTGCTTGTACAGGTATCGGGAAAGATCTTCAGCCGATTGAAATTCCCGCAATTTCTGTTTATGCATATCCGAATAGGTTACCGCATACTCTTGAATGAAATCCTTGTTTGCTATTGCATTAAAATAAGAATTTATGCCGATGGTGTCCCGGGCGATAAAAACATCCGGCATGATGCCGTCACCTCCGAAAACAGTTCGTCCGCCCCCGGTTTTATACGGAATCAGGGTTGAGGCTGTATCGGAATTCACGTAATCGCCTTGCATATATCTATTTAATGCCTCCAGCTCATATTCATCGTATTTCCCTTTTTCGTATTTGCGTTGAATGGAACGTCCCGAAGGTGTATAATAGCGGGCAACGGTAAGCCTCACAGCAGATCCATCGGGAAAATTCCGTTGGCTTTGGACCAATCCCTTTCCAAACGATCTCCGTCCCAGTACCAATCCGCGATCGTTATCCTGGATGGCTCCGGCAAATATTTCACTGGCGGATGCGCTTAATTCATCAATCAGCACCACCACATCGTCTTCCTTACTTGTTCCCGAACCATTGGCATAGCTGTCCTGCCGGGGAAAGTTCCGCCCGTCCGCATAAACGATCAGGTCCCCTTTATGGAGAAATTCATTCACCATGGCTACCACAACTTCCAACGAACCTCCGCTGTTACCTCGCAAATCAATGACAAAAGATTGTGCCCCCTGACTTTTGAGCTTGGAAAGTGCCGATATAAACTCATTGAAAGTGTTGAATCCGAACGTACCCACCTTGATGTATCCGATGGTGCTGGTTTGCATATAAGCAGCCTGAACGCTGTTCATGGGAATATCTCCCCGGGTTACGGTTATATCGGTCAGCTCCGTCTCATCGTTTCTTCGAATTCCCAGTTTTACTTCCGAACCTTTTTCCCCACGAAGTTTTTGCAGCACGCCTACGTTTGTAATTTTCCTGCCGGCAATCAACGTGTCATTGACATTGACTATACGGTCCCATTGCTGTATGCCCGCAGCCTCCGAAGGACCACCGGGGACGATGCTTGTCACTACGATAGTATCCCGCAACACATAAAAACTAACCCCGATTCCCGAAAAATGACCTTCCAGGTCCTCATTTAAACGCTTCATCTCACCTGCTGAGATATAAGCCGAGTGCGGATCGAGCTCCTGAACAATTTTTGGCAGTGCTTCTTCCACAAGCTGGCGCATATTGACGGTATCGACGTACGATTTATTGATGTAGTTGAATACAGCGTCAATCTTACCGGTCCCATCCACTTTTCCCGTACTCCCAAATTGCGAATAGATACTGCCTATGAGAATACCCAAAGCAATACCCAATCCAATCCATAAAGGAAGCCACGTTTTTATTTTTTTCTCAGAACTCATTAACTATTTACGATTTACGATTTTAGCACCCATTATTTCACATCAACAGCAACCAACTCTATATCCGCCCTTTTAAGCAATTCTATTCCATCGCTCAACCGGTAAGAATCGGCATAGACCACTTTCCGGATACCTGCCTGAATGATCAGCTTGGCACATTCGATACAAGGGGATGACGTCACGTACAACGTTGCTCCCTCGCTGCTGTTGTTGGACCGGGCCACTTTGGTAATGGCGTTTGCCTCTGCGTGAAGAACGTAGGGTTTTGTAACGTTGTGCTCGTCTTCACAGACATTTTCAAAACCCGACGGTGTCCCGTTGTATCCATCAGAAATGATCATCTTGTTTTTTACCAGAATGGCACCTACCTTGCGCCGTATGCAGTATGAATTTTCCGACCAGATAAATGCCATCCGCATGTATCGTTTGTCCAGTTCGAGCTGTTTTGTATCTGACATTACACTTAGCTTACAGTTTTTCCATCGCCTTTAAACTCATATCCAAGCTCTTCACCGAATGGGTGAGCGCACCTACAGAAATGTAATCTACGCCACACTCCGCATAACGACGGATAGTTTCGAAAGTTATTCCGCCCGACGATTCCAGCTTAACACGCCCTTTCACGATCTTCACCGCTTCACACGTTTGTTCGGGCGTGAAATTATCCAGCATGATCCTGTCGATTCCACCCACAGCAAGGGCTTGGCTTAGTTCCTCGAAGTTACGTACTTCAATTTCTATGTTAAGTTGTTTATTTTTTTCTTTCAAATATTTTTGTGCTCCGCGGATGGCATTTTCAATCCCCCCGGCAAAATCCACGTGGTTATCTTTCAGCAAAATCATATCGAACAAACCGATACGATGGTTCTCCCCTCCCCCAATTTTTACTGCCTGTTTCTCCAGCATTCGCATCCCGGGAGTGGTCTTGCGCGTGTCGAGTACTTTGGTTTTGGTTCCTTCAAGCAATTTAACGTATTTGCCGGTGGTCGTCGCTATTCCGCTCATACGCTGCATGATATTCAGCACCAACCGTTCGGTCTGCAACAACGACCGTACTTTTCCCGATACAATGAATACCACGTCCCCGGGCTTAACGTGAGCTCCGTCGTTAATGAACACTTCCACCGCCAATCCCTTGTCGAAACGGTTAAAGACCGTCCTGGCAACTTCCACACCTGCCAGAATTCCTTCCTCCTTGATCAACAACCGGGCTTTCCCGGTGGCTGTTTCGGGAATGCTGCAGAGGGTGGAATGGTCACCGTCGCCTATATCCTCGGCAAAGGCCAGTTCAACGAGTCTATCCGTTAATTTTTCTAATTCCATTTAAATCGAATTGAGCTGTTCCTCAACAATAACAAAACTCGTCCCGTATTGTTAAGAAAACTTGCAAATTGTGAATGCAAAAATATAAAAATAATAGGTTATATTTGCACTCGGGTTGCTAATTTTACGTAAAAAACATGTATTAATAAGAGATGAAAGTGGTTTTGCTGTCCGTTGGAAAGACCGATGAGGATTTTTACGCTCAGGCAATGGATATTTTCAGGAAAAGATTGAGTCATTACATCCCCTTTGACCTGGAATTTATCTCCGATGTGAAAAACACAAAGCACTTATCGGAAAAAGAGCAAAAAAACCTCGAAGGGGAAGCTTTGCTGAACCGGATCCACCAGGGCGATTATATCGTTTTGCTGGATGACAAAGGAAAACAATATTCGTCTGTGGAGTTTTCCCGCTTTATCGAAAAAAAATCGCATTCCGTCTCCAAACGGCTTGTTTTTGTTGTTGGCGGACCTTACGGATTTCCGGACGACGTGTACAGGCGTGCCAACGAGAAGTTGTCGTTATCGAGAATGACTTTCACGCACCAGATGGTTCGGCTGGTGTTTGTGGAACAACTCTACAGGGCAATGACTATTTTGAACGGCGAACCGTACCATCATGAATAGTGAAGAATGAAAATGAAAGCAACAATCCTCTTCTTGTTTTTAGTGTCTGCTTCTGTTTCCGCGCAAGAAATTGCCGGGAGCTGGAGCGGGATTCTTGACGTGATGGGAAACAGGCTGCCCCTGATTTTCCATATCTCGAAAACCGACAGCACATACACTACAACCATGGATAGTCCCGCACAGAACGCATTAGGGCTACCCACTTCCAAGACTTCTTTCGCAGGTAATAAACTCGAGATTGTGGCTACAGGATTGGGTATTTTTTATCAGGGAACATTACAGGGTGACTCCATACCGGGAACATTCAATCAGGGCGGAATACCTTTCCCGTTGGTACTCAGACCGGTCGACAAACCGGTTCTGAACCGTCCTCAAGAACCAAAACCTCCTTTTCCGTACAAAACGGAAGAGTTGAAATTCACCAACGAAAAAGACAACATTGAACTTGCCGGAACACTCTCTATCCCTGATTCTGCAGGAACATTCCCGGCAGTGGTACTGATTGCAGGCAGCGGGCCACACGACAGGGACGAGACTATTTTCGGGCACAAGCCGTTCCTGGTGATTGCCGATCACCTGACCCGAAAAGGGTTCGTTGTGCTTAGGTACGACAAACGCGGTACAGGACAGTCAACAGGTAGTTATCCAATAGCCACCACGCAAGATTTTGCGACGGATGCCGCTGTTGCCGTGGAATATTTGAAAACCCGTAGAGAGGTAAACAAATCTGCTATCGGCCTTATCGGACACAGCGAAGGCGGTGTGATCGCGCCCATGGTGGCGTCGGAAAACCGGGACGTCGGATTTATCGTCCTTATGGCAGGAATGGGAGAAAAGGGGATTGAAACCACAATGGAGCAAAACCGGATGGCACTGGAACTGCTCGATATGGAGCCCGAAAACAGCGAGCGGTCATTAAAGGCTATACGCGAGATGTTTGAAAGCCTTTCGGAATGGAAAGGAACAGAAGCAGACCGGGCGGCATTGCGTGACAGGCTTTCTCAACTTTGGGAGCAGTACCCTATTCTCGTTAAAATGAAACTCAAAAAGGATGCTTTTGTCCGCGACCAGTTCAACGCGATCGCCACTCCCTGGTACCGCCAGTTCCTGGCGTTGGATCCGGCAGAATACCTGCAAAAGGTAAAATGTCCGGTGCTGGCCATTAACGGCGAAAAAGACACACAGGTACTGGCAGAAAAAAATTTAGAAGCTATAAAGTCGGCTCTGGACAAGGGACAAAACTACCGGTACGAAACAAAAACGTATCCGGGACTGAATCATCTTTTTCAGGAATGCGAAACCGGCCGTGCCGATGAGTATGGAAAAATCGAACAGACTCTTTCTCCGGATATTTTGTCGGACATCACGTTCTGGATAAAAAAACAACTAAATAACTAACCGAATGGCTACAAAAAAACAAATTTTCACCGTGATGTGGACAGTTATCGCTGTCATAGCGATCGTCTCCATTGTCTGCCTGATCGTGCTTCCGAAATGGAAAGGCATATTCCTGGCAAGCGGGGGTGGCTTTCTGATCGTAAATATGTTTATATCCATGTTTTTTATCCAGAACAATTACCGCGACAAAAAATAACCGGAATCAGTTTTTCGTCAGTTTTTCCAGGTTTATATAAGCCGACAACAGATCATGGGCAGCTTGCAGATACTCCTGCAAGGCATTTTGTTCCCGCAGTTTTTCCGATGAAAATTCACTTTCGAGCATGTAGCCTTTTTGTAACTGTGCCTGTTTTGCCGCTATATTTTGGGTTATCAATTTCATGTTCGATTGTTTCAACCGGTAAGTATTTTTACAGGTTTCCAACCGGACCAGCTCCCTCGATAATTCTCCCAGCCGGTTATTCCTTATATCCCGCAAATTTTCACGCTCAAGCTGCTCCTGTATACGTAACCGGGAAACCTCTTTTGCCGTGCTCAGCGATCTTGAAATGGGAATCCGGAGCGAAAGAGCCACAAAACTGTTCCCGAACCACCTGTCGGTGTTTCCCAACTTCAACTCTTTCCCGAAATAATTGGCTCCATAATATCCCGATAACGACAACGACGGCGCATATTTCCAAACGGCATTTCTGGTCCTGATCTCGGACAGCGAAACCAACTCATCCTGGCGGCGCTGTGAAAGGGGATTCTCGCCGTTCAGGATTTTTCCTGAGTCCATTTTGGAATAAAGCGACTGAATATCGTCCGCCAGCCACAACTGGTCCAAATTATATTCGTCCGGCTCCACTCCCAAACAGATCAACAGGTTTATTCTGGAGTTGTGCAGAATATTTTTGGCCTGATGGAAGCGGGCAAGCGAAGCGTTGTAATTCATTTCCGCATTGTTTTTGTCAGCCAGTGAAACCTTTTCACGTCGGTAAAGATCTTCTGTCTCACGTGACAACGCGGTGTAATAAGCCGTATCGGCAGCCATTGCGTCCAGTTGGATCTGGGCAAGCGCACAATCGATATAGGCCTGTGAAACAGTAGCTCGCAACTCGTTTTCGACAATCCGGGAATCCAGTCGACTGATTTTCAACTGCTTTTCCTGCTCCGATTTCAATCCCGCTGTTTGGGGATTGAAAATATCGAACGTAACATTCAACCCCGCCCCCGAACTCCACGGCGTGTTGAACCGCATATACATCAACTCGTCTTCCGGTGCCGAGGGATCGATCATGGATGCGGGGATGGGTGTTGACGGAATAATGATGTTCCGCCGCAGATCGGATGTAACATAAACGTCGGGCAGATAATCCAGTTTCACTTGCGAAAGCTTGTATGCTGCCTGTTGTTCTTTCAACCGCTGCGCGATGATCTTCGGCGAATGAGTAAGCGGGTACTTTATGGCCTCTTCCAGCGTCAGCGCGTTTAGATTTATCGCCTTCTCCTGCCCCAAAACAGACAGAAAGGATACAATCCATGCAAGAGAAAGTATGTATGTTTTTTTCATTGTGATGTTTTTGTGAACTTGAAATCTCTATCTGAATACCGACGACGGCTCTACTTTTTTTAGTTTTTGGATGGAAAACAGGGAACTGGCCACCGCAATGATCAGGGTGACGAAAAACAAGAATGCCAAAAACTGAGGGGAGAGATTGATGATGAGTCCCGCCTTGGCCATTCCAAACTTTGTCCCGATCAACAGCAGCAACGAAACCGCAAACCCGACAACCGCATAAATAAACGACTGGGTTATCACCAAAAGAGTAATGTATCTACCGGTGGCCCCGATGGCTTTCAGCGTTCCGTAATCCTTGATCCGGTCGTAAGTGGCGGAATACATCGTCAGCCCGATGATAAAAAATCCACTCACGATAGCAAAAATGACCAACGTTCCGAAACTCATGCCCATATTGTTCGCCGTCATTACATTTATTACAGTGGCATTGTTGAGTTCTTCCGACCGCCACGCACGCAGGTCCGGAGCAACGGTATTTATCTGTTCGATGACCTCGTCGATTCTCGACTCATCCTTTACCGTCACAATAACCGCATTGACTGCATCTTCCGAAAATCCGGAGTAATAACGTGCCGTGGCATCGGTTGTATAAAGCATCGGGCTCGAAAAGCCTTTGGCATTTTTTGTCGTGGCCCCCACCATAACATTTTTTCCGCCGATCTCGAAACTTGTTCCCAGTTTTACATCATAACCAAACGTCTTGTTATCGTAAAAATCGGTGGAAACCGTTCCCTGAAGGAACAGATTGTTCGTGGAACCGGAGTTCAACAGCGGTTCGGAAGGGCCTGCTGCCAGTTCGGGATATTCGCTTCCGATAAGAATGGCTGGCGAACTTTCTCCGTTGTCGAACCGGACACTGACATTAGCCATCACCATCCCGTGCGTATCGTCAACCCCCTCTATACTCCTCAACTGGTTCACCCAACGTTTGTCGAACGGCGAAAGGATATTGGCATTGTTGGTAAGCTTGTTCACGACAAAAACCTGAGCATACTCGGGTTTAGCGTTGTTTATCACACCACCGATAAGCGTGGTGAGGTAAAAGAAAATACCCAGCTCCAGCCCGATCAGGTAGATACTGATAATAATCCCCAGCAGGATTCCCGTACTTTTGGATTTTTCGAATCGAATGAACTTGTAGGCTGTTGCAAACATGTCGACTCAATTTAAATGAATCATGCATTCAACCTTGGTATCGATAAGCAGATTGGCATCCTTGCCGATCGAAATTTCAATCTCGCGTACACGGCGGTCCTGCAAGTCTTGTCCGCTGTCGGAAAAGAGCGATTTCTTCTTCAAATCGGGCGAAATGCTGAGGATTTCTCCTTTCCCCACCGGTTGAGGATTGCCCGCAACCCTTATTTCGCACGATTGACCCAAAGCCAATCGATTCGAGAACATCTCGTCTATTTCCGCCTGCACGATAAGGGGAACGTCAGGAGCCAGTATCACGTACGTTTCATACCTGTCTACGGCTTCCCCTTTTTTCGGAAGAACGTCAAGCACAATTCCGTCCATGGGTGCACGAAGCGATGTCCGGCTTAACTCTTCGGACCTCATGTTCTTCTGCGAAACGATCTCTCGAAGCTGAGACTCCTGCAATACAATATCGTTTTGCAGCCTCTCCTGATTTTGTCTTTCCAAGTCGTAACCGTTTTGAAGGTTACGCACACTTTCGCCGGTCACCGCTCCCGCAGCAAACAGTTCACGGGCATCGTTCAACTTTCGCTCTTCTTCCCGTAACCGGATAAGACCCTGTTCTTTCATCAACTTTGCCGATTGTATGGATTTTTGCTGCGTGGCTAACCGGCTGTTTATTTCGCTCAACGCCAGCGACGCATCGGTATTGTCGAGGGTAATCAGCAAATCGCCGGATTTCACCTTGTCTCCTGTCGCCACAACTATTTCAGCAACAATGCCTGCAACAGGTGGTACTATTTTCCCAATACCAACGGCCACTGTCACGGGACTCACTTCTACGGAAACCCTGTTTTCGGTTTTGTTACCGCAGCCCACGAGCAACAAAAGGAGCAAACAGCCCATAAATAGTTTTTTCATTCGTATGTTGTTTTAACTTAGTGATCAAATTCTTCTTCAAACGGCGTATCGCTGATTTTTCCTTCCGAAACGTAAATGGTCCGGTCCGCATATTTCTTTAAGCGTGTATCGTGGGTAACAATAATCACTGCCCGGTCTTCGCGTGAAAGCGCTTTCAACATATCCATCACCAGAACGGCACTC
This sequence comes from Porphyromonadaceae bacterium, assembly GCA_022840285.1. GTDB lineage: Bacteria > Bacteroidota > Bacteroidia > Bacteroidales > Dysgonomonadaceae > Petrimonas. The sequence continues at coordinate 1,954 of JALHIE010000062.1, read as the reverse complement.
TTGTGATCGAGCGAGGCCGTAGGCTCGTCACAAAGAATAAGCTTCGGATCGGAAACCAGGGCCCGCGCAACGGCAATTCGCTGTTGCTGCCCGCCACTGAGGTTGCGGGGCAAGTTTTTTACACGCGACTGCATGTCAAATTTCCGGATGATCGATAGCGATTTTTGCCTGGCTGCCTTTCGAGATTCGCCTTTCAGGAGAAGCGGCTGCATCACGTTCTCAAGAGCATTGAGCGGAGCCAGAAGATTAAAGCCCTGAAATACGAACCCGATTTCATTCAGCCGGATTTTCGCCAGTTCTGCCTCCGATAGCCGATTTACACACGTATCTCCCAACCAGACGTTACCGGTCGTGGGGTAAATGACGCATCCGAGCAACGAAAGCAACGTGGTTTTTCCCGAACCCGAAGGACCGACAATCAGGGTTACTTCGCCTTTATTGAACGCAGTGGTGGAAGGAGCCAATGCCACTATCGTGGTGTCTCCCGTTTTGTATTCCTTGCCCGCTCCTTCAATTCTTGCTGCGACTTCCATCTTTATTGAATTATTAGGTGACAAATATAATACATTTTTGTACTGTTATCAATTTTTAAATGATTTTTTTTGTATAATAACATAAAAATTAGTACTTTTACGTACAAGTTTATCCGTTTATGAAAGGAGCATGCAAATCAGTTACACCCAAGAACATGACAATACGCGAGTTGCCTCTGACTAATATTTCAATGGAACTCGGCGATTTCGCTTCGCTCAATTCCATTCGACCTTAATGTAAAAAATAAATATTATCGTATGAAATCAAAAAAATTGTTGCTCGAGATAATTGAACTGTTGGATCAGTTTGAGAAAACGACTCAATCATCCGAGGTGGACCTTTCGTTGAATGACTTTATTCTTTTTCTGCAACAGAGACGGACAATCAAAGAGGATAGGAGCGACACGGTGCGTATTGCGCAAAACATAAGTTTCCTGCACCGGTACTCCAAGTTCTACATCAAGAAAGCGCTGAAAGGATCGTTGCTCCAAACGGTCGATGAATACATCTACCTGGTAGCACTGTTTAATGAAGAAAGTTTGTCCAAGACAGAGATCAACAACAGGAATGTGATTGAAAAAACTTCGGGCAATGAAGTCATGCGGCGACTTCTGAAAGCGAAGCTTATCGGTGAGCGCCGCGACGAGGAAGACAAGCGCAGGATGCGTGTTTTTATCACCGATAAAGGGAGAGCGGAACTGACGAAAGTTTTTCCCGGGTTGTGGAAGTCTGCCACGATGTTATCTGGCGTACTGGCTCCTCCGGAGAAAGAGTCGTTTTTGCAGGCATCCGATAAGCTTTGTCATTTTCACAAAGACATTTTTGTCCACTGCAAAGAGGAGGGGATCGATAGTTTACTGTCAAAACTGCCTTCCGTCAATCGGGGAAATCTGTAAATTCGAAGCTCAGGCTGTCGAAGATTTCTTTTTTGGCGGCATCCTCCGAAGCTTGAAAATCCTGAATCTCTTCCAATATCTTTTTTGAAAACGACTCCGCAGTCCTGCCCAGAAAGATCAACGCACGTTGCGCGGAAAGACGTAAGAAATAGGAACCAGTGCTCAAGTCTGAAATCATTTTTTCCATAATCTCTTTTTGGTTTATCTGATTGACCAACTCCGACTTCACAATCAACAACCGGGCAAACAACCAGTAACCGCTGGTCCGGATTTCTTCATCTTTCGAATCTGTCCATTTTTGCACCAGCTTGTCCGCAAAGTCCAGTTTCTGGAATAAATTCATAGATACCTGTTCCCGAATTTCGTGATTGGGAATTTCTTTCACCCATTCATCGGCTTTATCCATATCGAATTCATGAACAGGATACAACATCGTTGCCAATATCTTTAACTCACGGGTTTCCTGTCTCCACAAGAGTTCAGCCAATTGAGCATCAACGGGATATCTTTTGGAAAGTTCGCGC
>JALHIE010000173.1 GCA_022840285.1 Porphyromonadaceae bacterium | reverse complement strand
TTAGTAAATATTTTTAAAAAGTCCGGCAAGTTCTTCCAGATACCTTTTGTCCATCTGGTCAAAAGTTCCGGGTTTCTCTGAATCTATGTCCAGGACAGCGGTCAGCTCACCCTTTTTGTCAAACAGGGGTACAACAATCTCGGAACGGGAACGGGAACTGCAGGCAATATGCCCGGGAAACTGATCCACATCCGGAACGATGATCGTCTGCCGTTGTTTCCAGCATGTGCCGCAAACCCCACGACCAAAGGGTATTCGTGTACAGGCCACAGGTCCCTGGAAAGGGCCCAGCACCAATTCCCGCGATTTGTTGTCTGCCCGGTAGAAACCAACCCACCAAAATTTGAACGTCTCTTTAATCAGGGCACTCACATTCGCCATATTGGCCACCATGTCCGGTTCATCTTTGAGCAGAGCGGCGGCAGAGACAAGAACTTCTTCGTACATACGCTGCCTGGGTGATTTCTTTTCGTTGCTGTGGGCAATCAGTGTGTTGTAAATAGAATAGCAAACGTAAGCATCTGTAGCGGCATACAGTGCCTGTGCCCCGGACAGGGGGTAGGCTTCCCAATTGGTGATCTGCTGGGATTTGCTGATCCTTTTCCCCAGGATGATAGCCGACATCTTCTTCACACTTTTTTCTATGATCCCGTATTCCTGAACCATATCCTGCAGGTCTACGAAACCTGCCGGATCAAAGGGTGCATAGCGCTGAAGCCCTGCAATATCGTCTCTGACGGCAGCACCCACCTTGAGTATGTCCGGATCACTCAGGATGGCCAGCATTTCCGGAGGAAGCCCCGTTTTTTTCAAATGGATCAGATAAGAACACGTTCCGTCAGAGAACTGGAGCAGGGCGGGCATATACATCCTGCCGGCTGAAAAACGGGGCTTTGTTTCCGTATCAAAGCCCAGGACAGGTTTACGGGAAAGATACCGGGCAGCCTGCGCAGCCTGGTTTCTGGTTGTTACCGTGATAATCTGTCCTTTCAGCTCCACCTGTGGAAGCGATTCCATAACGTGGTTGTCAATTGTCGATGCAAACATGAAGCAATGGGTATTTTGTCAGATCCGGTTTTTCACTGGTGTAGATCCTTACAGATGATGGAGTAGTGCGGAAGGCGGCCAGCCGTTCTTTCCGCAGGTCCATGTAAAGTTGTATGCCGGCTTCTCTCTGTGGTTCAATAAGGATCACCCCAGAATCTATAAGATGTCTGTATATATAGATATTATTGGTGCGGTAATTTCTCAGAAAAGTGATTGTTTCACCTATAGTTTCCCGGTGTTGCTGCAAAGGATGAGCTCCCAGAATAATATATTTCAGCCGGGGGTGGCTGTTGTCCAGAAGCTGGTCTGCCAGGGAATTCACCGCATACTGGATGGCTTTTTCAGGAGAGCGGTCTGCCATGGGGACATACTCCTGGTAAGCCACTGCCGTCTCTTGTTCAAGACCGTCATAGGCACTAAGCGAAAAAGCTTTGGGCGACGCAATAACCCCCACTGTTACGCGGTTGTTTCGCTGGCTGTGGTTGCTCCGTACATAGCTAAAAGCCTTTTCATTGCCCGCCTGCAGTACATTGACTGTTATGATCCCAAGTTTACCCAGTTCAACAAGGTCCCTGATATCTTCATATACCTGCATGGTGATCATATCGCCCGCCACCACCAATGCTTTAACCGGAGGCCTCTGGTCCTGCCAGCGGAACAATCCGGCAATCTGCCGGATCTTATCTTCACGTGAAAGGTCTTCCGCCTGGGAAAGGCAGAAAAAAACAATATGCTCTCCTGCAAAATCTTTGATGCAATCGGCCCCGGGCTCTCCTGTAATATTGTCAAATTCATCAAGTCCCAGCAGGGTTTCCACCACCTGCAGGTCATCTTCCGAAGTGCCTAAGACACCAATGGGAAAGTTGTGTTTGTTTAAG
>JALHIE010000172.1 GCA_022840285.1 Porphyromonadaceae bacterium | reverse complement strand
CTTAAACAAACACAACTTTCCCATTGGTGTCTTAGGCACTTCGGAAGATGACCTGCAGGTGGTGGAAACCCTGCTGGGACTTGATGAATTTGACAATATCACAGGAGAGCCCGGGTCCGATGGCATTAAAGATTTTGCAGGAGAGCATATTGTTTTTTTCTGCCTTTCCCAGGCGGAAGACCTTTCACGTGAAGATATGATCCGGCAGATTGCCGGATTGTTCCGCTGGCAGGACCAGAGGCCTCCGGTTAAAGCATTGGTGGTGGCGGGCGATATGATTACCATGCAGGTGTATCAAGATATCAGGGACCTTGTTGAACTGGGTAAACTTGGGATCATAACAGTCAATGTACTGCAGGCGGGCAATGAAAAGGCTTTTAGCTATGTTCGGATCAACCACAGCCAGCGGAACAACCGCGTAACGGTGGGGGTTATTGCGTCGCCCGAAGCTTTTTCGCTTAGTGCCTATGAATGTCTTGAACAAGAGACGACAGTGACTTACCAGGAGTATGTCCCCATGGCAGGCCGCTCTCCTGAAAAAGCCATCCAGTATGCGGTGAATTCCCTGGCAGACCAGCTTCTGGACAACAGCCACCCCCGGCTTAAATATATTATTCTGGGAGCTCATCCTTTGCAGCAACACCGGGAAACTATAGGTGAAACAATCACTTTTCTGAGAAATTACCGCAACAATAATATCTATATATACAGACATCTTATAGATTCGGGGGTGATCCTTATTGAACCGCAGAAAGAAGCCGGCATACAGCTTTACATGGACCTGCGGGAAGAACGGATGGCCGCCTTCCGCACTACTCCATCTTCTGTAAGGATCTACACCAGTGAAAAACCGGATCTGACAAAATACCCATTGCTTCATGTTTGCATCGACAATTGACAACCATGTTATGGAATCGCTTCCACAGGTGGAGCTTAAAGGACAGATTATCACGGTGACAACCAGAAACCAGGCTGCGCAGGCTGCCCGGTACCTTTCCCGTAGGCCTGTCCTGGGCTTTGACACGGAAACAAAGCCCCGTTTTTCATCCGGCAGGATGTATATGCCCGCCCTGCTCCAGCTATCTGACGGAACGTGTTCTTACCTGATCCATTTGAAAAAAACGGGGCTTCCTTCGGAAATACTGGCCATCCTGAGTGATCCGGCCATACTCAAGGTAGGCGCTGCTGTCAGGGACGATATAGCCGGACTTCAGCGCTATGCACCCTTTGATCCGGTAGGTTTCATAGACCTGCAGGATATGGTTCAGGAATATGGAATAGTAGAAAAAAGCGTGAAAAAGATGTCGGCTATCATTCTGGGGAAAAGGATCAGTAAATCCCAGCAGATCACCAATTGGGAAGCCTACCCCCTTTCAGGGGCACAGGAACTGTATGCCGCTACAGATGCTTACGTGTGCTATTCTATTTACAACACACTGATTGCCCACAGCAACGAAAAGAAATCACCCAGGCAGCGTATGTACGAAGAAGTTCTTGTCTCTGCGGCCTCTCTGCTCAAAGATGAACCGGACATGGTGGCCAATATGGCGAATGTGAGTGCCCTGATAAAAGAGACGCTCAAATTTTGGTGGGTTGGTTTCTACCGGGTAAACAACAAATCGCGGGAATTGGTATTGGGCCCTTTCCAGGGGCCTGTGGCCTGTACCCGAATAGCCTTTGGTCGCGGGGTTTGCGGAACATGCTGGGAAAAAAGACAGACGATCATCGTGCCGGATGTGGATAAATTTCCCGGACATATTGCCTGCAGTTCCCGTTCCCGTTCCGAGATTGTTGTACCCCTGTTTGACAAAAAAGGTGAGCTGACTGCTGTCCTGGACATAGATTCAGAGAAACCCGGAACTTTTGACCAGATGGACAAAAGGTATCTGGAAGAACTTGCCGGACTTTTTAAAAATATTTACTAA
>JALHIE010000061.1 GCA_022840285.1 Porphyromonadaceae bacterium | reverse complement strand
TCGTAAGAGAGTTTTTGGATTTTGTTCTCAGAATATTTTTCAAGCAGAGATTACAACTTGCGACCTGATAAAAGTGATTTATTAAGGAGAGACTAATTAACTAAAATTTTTGATTATGGGAATTTTATCATGGATCGTTTTAGGCCTGATAGCAGGTTTGATAGCAAAAGCCATTCGTCCCGGAGCAGATCCGGGCGGTTGGATCGTAACCATCTTGATCGGTATTGCCGGTGGTGTTCTGGGCGGATGGATAGGCTCGTTGCTGGGCTGGGGAACAGTTGACGGGTTCAGCTTACGTACGTTGTTGTTGGCTGTTGGAGGTGCACTGATCATACTGTGGGTGTACGCCTTGTTGAAAAAAAAATGATGAACAGCTGTTCAACGCAAGGGGCGACGCAAGTTGCCCCTTGTTGTTTTATCACTTTTTCCATAAACTTGAGGTGAAAAGTGAAAGTACCGTGAACACTTCAAGGCGGCCTACAATCATCAGGAAAGACAAGAAGTACTTGGCAAAACCGGTAGCGGTTGAAAAGTTCCCCGACGGGCCGAAATCGCCTAATCCAAAACCATAACTGCTCATGCTCGAAACTGCGGCACCAATGGATTCGTCGAACGACATGCCGGTAAAGCTCAGTACGATGGCCCCCAATCCGGTGATGGTCAGGTAAAGAAAAACGAAAGCAAGGACCTTTTCAACTACCGCGTTCGAGTACACCTGTCCGTTGATCTTTACCATATACAGTGCTTGCGGATGGACTTGGCGACGAAACACTACCCTTGTGTTTTTTACCAGAATGATTAATCGGGATATCTTCATTCCGCCCGATGTTGAACCCTCGCTTCCGCAAAACAGAACCATGGCCAGGAAAAGGAACCAGTAAAATTGTCCCCAACGCAGGAAATCCGTGGTGGCATATCCGGTAGTGGTGATTGCCGCTACAACCTGAAAAAGAACGGTGCGGATAGTGTCTTCTACAGATCCCAACACGTTACCTTCGGCATACAAGGCCAGGGTAATGATAAACGTAAAGCCGAGAATCATAAAAGAGTACCACAAAAATTCCTCGTCCTTGAAAATCCGACCCGAGAAATGCCGGAACAGGTTGAACAGCAACAAAAAACGGATTCCGCCCGAGAACATCAGAAATATAATTACGTATTCCGTATAGGCGGAGTTGAAATGCGCTATGCTGGCTTGTTTGGTGGAGAATCCTCCGGTGGAGATGCTGGTGAAAGCATGACAGGCCGCATCAAAAGCATTCATGGGACCGGCCCAGAGCAGGAGGAACCCGACTGCCGTTAAACCCAGGTAGGTGATGGACATGTTCCGGGTGATGTCACTGACGCGCAGGCGGAGTTGTTCCTTGGAGACACCGGTTGCCTCGGCGTTGTAAAGATGGGAGGAGCTGCCCCCGAAGAGGGGTAAGAAAGACATCACAAAAATGATGATTCCGATACCTCCGATCCATTGGGTAAAACTTCGCCAAAAATGAAGTGATTTGGGGAAGGCTTCTATGTTGATCAGGGTAGAGCTTCCGGTGGTGGTAAACCCGCAGACGCTTTCAAAGAAAGCATCCGTAAAAGAAGGGATGGCTCCGCCGATCAGAAAAGGCAGCGTACCGTAAAGGGCCATCAGCACCCAAACAAGTGTTACGGTAAGGTAAACTTCCCGTTGGGAGATGCGTTTCTCTTTACGCCTTTTTCTTCCGATTAAAAATAAAACAAGCCCTGAAACAAATGTTATTGACGATGACAGGTAAAGGCTGTAAACGGAAGATTCCCGGTAAACTTCGCCAACAAATGCGGAAATAAGCATAAACGATGATTCGATCATCAAAATAAGCCCTATGCTGCTAAATACAAACTGGTAGTTGAAGTTCCGCATAATCAATTAAAGAAACTCTCGATGCTTTTCAGCGATGTGTTCATAAAGAACACCATTACCTGGTCGTAAGGTTCAATGAGCGTGTCACCGTCAATAAGCATGGGCTCGCCATTGCGAATGAGTGCACCGAGAGTCATGTCGGAGGGCAAATTCAGGTTCTTTATCAGTTTTTTGGTTACTTTCGAGTTGGGTTTCGCAATTACTTCCCCTACGTTTGCGTTGGAAAAAGTGAGGCATTTGATGTTTGAAGCATCGGCCTTGAGAAGAAGTTCGTATATTTTGCTGGCGGCCAGCAGCTTTTTGTTGATCACGGTGCCAATATCGAAACGTTCGGCCATAGGGATGTAGTCGATGTTTTCCACCTCGGCAATGGTTTTTTTTACACCGTATTGTTTAGCCATCATGCAGCCCAGTATGTTGGCTTCGGAATTTCCGGTAAGTGCAACAAATGCGTCCATCTCGGAAATTCCTTCGCTGAGTAACAGCTCCGCATCGCGTGCATCACCCAAAAATATGGTAACGTTAGAAGGAGAAAGCTCCACGAGTTTTTCCGCCCTTTCCCGGTTTTGCTCAATAATTTTAATGTTTATGTTTGACGGCAGGTATTGCACGGCCCGCATGGTAATTCGGCTCCCACCCATAAACATGACATTTTTGGTTTCGAACGATGTTTTACCCATGATCGCCGGCATTTCATCCAGGTTTTTTCTCAACGTGGTGAAATAGAGGATATCGTTTGGCAGGATCTGATCGTTCCCCCTTGGTATCAGCGTTTGATTTCCTCGTTTTATTACGACGATGTGAAATTTTTTACCCACGTTTGGCAGTTCGCGCAGGTACCAGTTGGCAATCGGTGCATTGGCCCTTATTTTAGCAGCCGTAAGTATTATGGATCCGTTTGATAACTCCCACCAAACTCTTGTCCAGGGGGTTTTAAGCGAAGAAACGATTTCACGTGCGGCCATCATTTCGGGATAGATCATGGAGTGAATGCCGAGTTTATCGAAAAACTCCACGTTCTTGGGCAGCAGGTACTCGTAATTGTCAATTCTCGCCAGCGTTTTTTTCACGCCTAAATTGGCAGCAAGCATACACGCGTTGATGTTTTTCGATTCTTCGGGAGTGACACCGATAAAAAGATCCGAATCGGCCACACCGGCTTCAGTAAGGTCTTTCAGCGATGTACAGTTTCCGATGAAAGTCAATAACTCGGCGTTGTCCCGAACGACCATCAATCGCTCTTTACTGCTGTCCATCAATGTGATATCATGATTTTCCTGCCCAAGCAATTTGGCAAGATGGGTACCGACTTCTCCTGCTCCGGCTATTAATATTTTCATCAGTTATGGTTTATTACAATTGTACCTGAATTCCAATAAAAACACATAAAGAAAGAACAATTTTTTCCGTTTTTAATTTCTCAGGTTATTTTGTTCCTGAATAATTACAATTTCATCGGCGCAGTTTTCTTTTGGTTCCTGTTTTATTAATTCGTGTACCTCCATAATTTTTTGTAAAATGCTCTCTTCGTCGATTCCGGCTATTTTTTGCAACTCTGTTATTGCCCCGTGCGTGATAAACTCATCTTCTATGCCGACTCTGAAAATCCGGTTATGGACAAAGCCGCTATCAGCCAGAAACTCGATTACTGCACTTCCCATTCCGCCTTTTATTACCCCGTTTTCCAGCGTGATGATGTACTTGAATTTTTTTGCAACCTTACGCAACATTTCCTGATCGATAGGTTTCAGAAAAAGCATGTCGTAGTGCGCCACACTGATGCCCATTTCTTCTGCTCGCGTAATGGCTTTTGCGGCGCTGTTGCCAATTGCTCCGATAGAGAGCAGGGCCATATCTTTTCCTTTCCTCAGTCTTTTTCCTTTTCCTATCGGAATGAGCTGCGGCTGGTTTCGCCAATCCACCTTTTCACCCTGCCCGCGCGGATACCTGATCACAAATGGGCCATCATTCCCGTAAGCTGCTGTGTACATTAAGTTTCGAAGATCGTGCTCGTTGAAAGGTGCCGAAATAACCAGGTTAGGGATGGGGCGGAGATACGCCAGGTCAAATACTCCGTGGTGTGTTGGACCGTCTTCTCCTACCAATCCGGCCCTGTCGAGACACATGATAACCTTTAGTTTTTGCAGCGCCACGTCGTGAATAACCTGGTCGTAAGCCCGCTGCATAAAAGATGAGTAGATATTGCAAAACGGAATGAAACCTTCTTTTGCCAGTCCAGCCGAAAAAGTGACCGCATGTGCTTCAGCAATTCCCACATCGAACGCCCTCTCCGGAAATTTCTGCATCATGTACGTCATGGAGCAGCCCGTAGGCATGGCGGGTGTAATCCCGACAATCTTCTTATCCTTTTCGGCAAGTTCCACCAATGTGTGTCCGAAAACATCCTGGTAGAGTTGCGGTTGATCGATTCTGTTTCGCACAATCCGTTCTCCCGTTTCTTTATCGAACAAACCGGGTGCGTGCCAGATGGTGGCGGCTTTTTCTGCAGGTTTGAACCCTTTTCCCTTAACGGTCTTGATGTGAAGCAGTTTGGGGCCTTTCATGTCCCTGATATTACGTAAGACGCGGATTAATCCTGGCAGATCGTGTCCGTCAACAGGACCGAAATAGCGGATATTAAACCCTTCGAACATGTTTTGCTGCTGAGTGATAAGGGATTTTATGCTGTTGTTGAAACGAAGCACAATGTTTTTCTTTTCTTCGGAAATGAGGTTTTTACTTTTGATGGATTGATAAACCCTACTCCGCATCTTATTGTACTTGGACGATGTGGTCATCTTAACCAGATAATCCTGAATCCCTCCCACATTGCTGTCAATAGACATGTCGTTATTGTTGAGTATGATAAGCAGGTTGTTTGGTTGAGAGCATACGTTGTTCAATCCTTCGTAGGCCATACCTCCGGTCATGGCCCCATCGCCGATAATGGCTACAACGCGACGGTCTTCCTCACCGTTGAGCGATGCGGCAACTGCCATCCCCAGTGCAGCGGAAATGGACGTGGAGGCATGTCCGGCAACAAAAGTATCGTATTCGCTTTCTTTCGGATTGGTGAACCCGGAAAGACCGCCCAGTTTTCGGTTTGTGTGGAAGACATCCCGCCGTCCCGTGAGGATCTTGTGTCCGTAAGCCTGATGGCCGACATCCCAAACCAGTTTGTCGTATGGTGTGTTGTATAAATAATGAAGCGCGACAGTGAGCTCAACGGTACCCAAACTCGATGCAAAATGTCCGGGATTGTGAGAAAGCTGTTCAATGATAAACTCCCTCAAATCTTTACAGACCTCCATGAGTTGTTCTACATTGAACTTTTTCAGATCAGCCGGGCTATTTATGTCTTGTAAATATGTCATTTCTTTTGTTTTTTCTCCGTTTCTGATAAACGAAGAATCGAGTTCGATAGTTCATCGGTTAGTGTTAATTCGCCATTTCGGAGAAAAACTTGATACGAACCAAACGGATTTCCGTTTCAGAATAATCGGGAAGTTCGTCCATCGCTTTGTCCAGGTTATCGGTTTCTGTTTCCCGGAAATATTCGTAGATCTCTCTAACGGTATCCGCATCCATCACTTCTTCGAGGAAATAGTTGATGTTTATTTTTGTGCCCGAGTAGACAATGGCTTCCACTTCCGAAAGCATTTCATTGAAATCTATGCCCTTGGATTCAGCTAAGTCGTCCAGGGCAACCTTTCTGTCGATAGCTTGTACGATGGAAACCTTAAGTTTTGATTTATTGGCTACGGTTTTCACTCGCAAATCTTCGGGACGGATAATTTCGTTTTCCTCTACGTGCTTCTTGATGAGCTCGATAAACTCCTGACCATAGCGCTTTGCTTTTCCCGCTCCCACGCCGGGAATATTTTGTAACTCTTCCAGCGTAATGGGGTATGAAGTAGCCATTGCTTCCAGTGAGGCAGGTTGGAATATGACGTATGGAGGGACGTTGAGTTTTTTGGATATTTTTTTCCTCAAATCTTTCATCATAGAGAACAAGGCCGGATCAGCGGCCCCGGAATTACCTCCACCCGTTGTGATTACGCCTTCCTCGGATTCGAGTTCCTCGATATCGGCATCATCTTCATCCTCTTCTTTCGTGATTTTGAAAGAAAGGGGTTTTTTCAGAAATTCTTTCCCTTTTTTCGTGATTTTAAGAATTCCGTAGTTCTCAATGTCCTTTTTTAAATAATTGTCAAGCAGCGCCTGACGGATAACCGTTTCCCAAGTGCTTTCCTCTTCATCCGACCCTGATCCGAATTCTTCTAATTCGTTGTGTTCAAATGTTTCTATTTCGGATGTGTCTTTTCCGAGTAAAAAATTGATCAGGTAATCGGCTTTGTGCTTTTCTTTCAGCACAGAGATAGCCTCTAAAACGGTGACAAGTAACTCTTTAGCTTCCACTTTTATTTTTGGATTTAAACAATTATCGCAATTACCACAATTGGGTTCGTTATAATCTTCGCCGAAGTAATGCAGGAGCATCTTCCTCCGGCAGACGGAAGTCTCGGCATAGGCGGCCGTTTCCAACAGCAGTTGCTTCCCTATTTCCTGTTCGGAAACGGGTTTACCCTGCATGAACCGTTCCAGTTTTTGCAGGTCTTTGCTGGAATAGAAAGCAATGCATTTGCCTTCGCCTCCGTCACGACCCGAACGGCCGGTTTCCTGATAGTAGCCTTCGAGACTTTTGGGTATATCGTAATGGATTACATAGCGTACATCGGGTTTGTCAATTCCCATCCCGAAAGCAATTGTTGCGACAATCACGTCAGCCTGTTCCATCAGAAACGCATCCTGATTGGCACTCCGGGTAGCGGCATCCATTCCGGCGTGATAAGGCAGGGCCCGTATGTCGTTGGCTTGTAGTATCAGCGCAAAATCATCTACTTTTTTGCGACTCAGGCAATAAACAATGCCCGATTTTGAACCTTGGGAAAGGATGTACTTTATGATTTCCTTATCAACCGTATCGTTTTTTTTTCTTACTTCGTAATATAAATTGGATCGGTTGAACGACGATTTAAAAACGGCTGCGTCCAACATTCCCAGTGTCTTTTGAATATCGTGCTGTACCTTGGGCGTAGCTGTTGCTGTCAACGCGACTATCGGGCGGGTTCCTATTTCGTTGATAATGGGTTTTATGCGCCGGTATTCGGGACGAAAATCGTGCCCCCATTCCGATATGCAGTGCGCTTCGTCTACTGCATAAAACGAAATGGGTACGTTCTGGAGAAAATCAATATTCTCCATTTTGGTAAGTGACTCGGGTGCAACATACAGTAATTTAGTTTTACCCGAAACAATATCCTGTTTAACTTTCTCTATTTCCTGTTTATTCAGTGAAGAGTTTAGAAAATGGGCAATGCCGTCTTCCTCGCTGAAATTTCGCATGGCATCAACCTGGTTTTTCATCAGTGCAATAAGTGGCGAAATGATGATTGCCGTACCCTTGGAAAGCAGTGCCGGCAGCTGATAGCAAAGTGATTTCCCGCCACCGGTAGGCATCAATACAAAAGTATCTTTCCCGGACAAGACGCTTTCGATAATGGCTTTTTGATTTCCTTTAAACGTGTCGAACCCGAAATATTTTTTTAATTCTTCGTATAGAGTTTCTTGTTTTTCCATAAGAGCAATTTACGCCACAAACTTAAAACATTTTCGTACAAATGGAATAATGCAAATGTAAGAAAGTATTTTATATTTAAAAACAATTCCAATTCAAAAATGAACACTAAATTTAGGAATAAAAACCGAATATACAAATTCTGATATCAATCTTTCGGGAGAAATAAAGACACAACAAACCGCTTCCTGAAAGTAGGAAGGGGGCAGTAAAAGGGAAAAGCACTCTTAGGCTACTCTCAGGTGCCGGAAGTCCGATTTTTCAAAATGTTTCACTGCATATTCGCGCGTTACGTGTAGTTTTTTCTTGTCTTCGGAAGGTAAACTGAACATGGCGTCTATCATGATAGCTTCCACAATGGAGCGTAAACCGCGGGCACCGAGTTTGAATTCGATGGCTTTGTCGACGATATATTCGTACACATCTTTATCCAGGATGAGTGTGACACCGTCCATGGAGAAAAGTTTTTCGTACTGCTTGATGATGGAGTTTTTGGGCTCGGTGAGTATTCTCAGCAAAGCGTCCCTGTCTAAAGGTTCCAAATAGGTGAGTATGGGCAAGCGTCCAATAATTTCGGGGATCAAGCCAAAAGCTTTTAAATCCATAGGGGTGATGTATTGAAGCAGGTTGTTGCGGTCTACGTCTGCACTTCTACCGCTGGCCGCGTAACCCACTACGCGCGTATTCAGCCTGTTGGCAATTTTTTTCTCAATCCCGTCGAATGCGCCTCCGCAAACAAACAGTATATTTTTAGTATTCACAGCAATCATACGTTGTTCAGGATGTTTTCTTCCGCCTTGCGGGGGAACATTTACGACCGATCCTTCCAGCAACTTCAACAATCCTTGCTGTACACCTTCACCGCTGACATCGCGGGTGATGGACGGGTTATCGCTTTTACGGGCAATTTTATCGATTTCATCGATAAAGACGATACCGCGTTCTGCTGCGGCAACGTCGTAATCGGCAACCTGCAATAACCGGGTGAGGATACTTTCAATGTCTTCTCCCACGTACCCGGCTTCGGTAAGAACGGTAGCGTCAACTATGGTAAACGGCACACGCAGCAGCTTGGCTATCGTCCTCGCCAGTAAGGTTTTTCCTGTTCCGGTAGCGCCAACCATGATGATGTTTGATTTTTCAATCTCCACATCGTCTTTCACCGTTTTTTGCAGGATCCGCTTGTAGTGGTTGTAAACCGAAACAGCCAGAAAGCGTTTGGCATTGTCCTGGCCGATAACGTACTGGTCAAGAAATTCCTTGATTTGCTTGGGCTTGGGAAGTGAACCGAGTGAAATGTCGGGAGCTGATTTTCCGTTGCTCTTGAACGTTTCGTTTACAATTTCGTGCGCCTGCTCGGAACACATATCGCAGATATAACCCGATATTCCCGAGATAAGCAGGTTCACGTCGTTTTCACTTCTTCCGCAGAAACTGCAATGATTGCTGCTGTTTGCTTTTTTTGCCATTTTTTATAGACTTTTAGATATCAGGCATCAGATAACAGACGAACCTGACATTGTGGACTCCACACGTTGATCGGGGAATCCGCTCCGTTATTCCTACTTCTTCATCAATATTTCATCCACCATGCCGTATTCTTTTGCTTCTGAGGCACTCATCCAGAAGTCACGGTCAGAATCGCGGGATACTTCTTCGATGGGTCTTCCGGTATGTTTTGAAATGATGGCGTTCAGTTCCTGCTTTACCTTGGCGATTTCGCGCGCGGTAATTTCAATGTCCGATGCCTGCCCTTGTACGCCACCCAACGGTTGGTGAATCATCACACGCGAGTGCGTCAGCGCAAAGCGCTTCTTGGGTGCTCCGGCAACCAGCAGAACAGCGGCCATAGATGCTGCCATCCCGGTACAGATGGTAGTTACGTTGCTGGAAATGAACTGCATGGTGTCATAAATTCCATAACCGGCATAAACCGATCCACCGGGAGAATTGATGTAAATGGAAATATCTTTTCCCTGATCGGCAGAGTCGAGGTAAAGCAGCTGTGCCTGTATGACGTTGGCGGTGTAATCGTCAATCTGGGTGCCCAGAAAAATGATCCGGTCCATCATCAGGCGTGAGAAAACATCCATCTGGGCAACGTTCAACTGACGTTCTTCGATAATGGTCGGGGAAATGTATCCGCCGCCGGCACTTATTGCTTTTGTATATCCGTCCAGACGGGCACTGCTCATTCCAAGATGCTTAACGGCATATTTTCTGAAATCGTTTTGCATAATTTTTCGTTTTTTATCAACGTTTTTTTAAGTCTGATGCGATGTGTGTAATTTAGACTATCGACCATCAAGATATCGTTTCTTGAAACAAAGATATTTATTTTTAGGAGATAATCTCCTTGTTTACGCGGAAGATTTTATTTTTCTCCTTTCTCTTCCGAAAGCAGTTTTTCGAAATCTTTCGATGAGATTTCTTTCTCGTTGACTTTAACGGTTTGTTTAAACCATTCCATCACCTTGTTTTCAACCAGCTGGTCGTACATGTTTCTGACCGTATTCTGGTCACCCAGCATCCGTTTAACATAGTTTTCCAACACGTCGGCGGGAACGTTTCCCATCCCGTATTGCGCAAATTGTGCTCTGGCAACCTCGGCTGCAAAGGTTTCCAGGTCGCTGTTTTCGATTTTTATGTTCTGCTCCTTTACAATCTTTTCTTTCGACAGGTGATATTTCAAATCATCGGCGATTTTCGGATAGTCGTTTTCGATCGTTTCCGCTGTGTTCTTCTCGTTGGCAACCAATAACCACCGTTTCAGGAAAGCTTCGGGAAATTCAACGTTTTTCAGTTTTTTCAGGATCAGTTCACGTGCCGATTTCATAAATAAACTGTCTGCTGCCGGTTTGAACTGGTTGTTCAACGATTCAGCGATTTTTGCTTTGAATTCCTCTTCCGATGAAACCAGACCTTCGCCCAGCACTTTGTCAAACAGCTCCTGGTCCATTGCTGCTGCTTCGTACCGGGTAATTTCCTGAATCTCGAAAGAAAAGTCGGAGTCGACATCCGCTACGTTTTCTTTGGCGATCTGCAACAACGATGCTATTTCCGCAGCGTTGTTGTCGTAGGCAGTTCCTGGGTTGAAGACGACAGTATCGCCCACCTTGGCACCCACAAACTTCTTTTTGGTCTCTTCGTCCTTGATATAGGATGGCATGATCATGCCGTTTTCGATTTCGATCAGGTTCTCTTTGGGTTCACCGTTATCGATTTCTGAAATCTTGCCTTTAATGAGATCGGTTTCAACGGCTTCGCTCTCTACCTGTTTGTAGGTGCCGTAATTTTGTTTGTAAGCGTCGTACTGTTTGTCGAGTAAATCGTCCTCCAGCTTAACGTTGTGATAGGTAAGCGTGTCTTTTTTGTTGAGCGAGAGTTCAAATTCAGGAGCCAAAGCAATATCGAACTTAAATTCGAAATTCTCATCCTTGTCGAAATCAATTGTTTTTTGTTCTTCTTCGTTTGGCAGCGGCTCGCCCAGGATATTCAATTCGTTGTCCTTGATGTATTTATACAATTCGTTGCTGACTAACTTATTGATTTCCTCGGCAAGAATGGATTTTCCGTACATTTTCTGAATAATTCCTTTGGGAACTTTACCTTGCCGAAAACCCGGGATATTGGCTTTTTGACGGAATTGGTTCAGCGATTTGTCAACGTTTTCCTGATAATCCGGTTTTTCTAATTCTATGGCGATGATGCCGTTCACATTGTCTGTTTTGTTGAGTGTTACCTTCATTTGAACTGTTTATTTTACGCTTTTAAGTTTTGTTCCAGTTTGAAAATCAATCGATTTAAATGATAAAACCGATTTTTTAAAATTGGATGCAAAAATACGCTTTATATTGGTAACTGCAAAAAATATGTTGAAAAATGCTATCTTTGCAGCTCGAAATTACAAAACATGCAAAAAATACTCGAGCACAGCTCACAGCGTGCAAGAATTATCTACCTGCTTTTGTTCTCCCTGATGGGCTCATTTGTGGCCGGAGCCATCTTGTTCATGGCCGGAATTTCACTGCCATCCGCAGAGGGAAGCATCTGGTATTATCGGTTCAGCATTATCTTGCAGGATATTTTTGTGATGTTTCTGCCGGCTTACACCCTTTCTCGGTGGATCACGGAAAACCCGATGCAGATGATGGGGATAAGGAAAACCCGAAAAATGTCGCAAGGTCTTCTGTACGGTTTTTTGATTTTTGGAGTTTCCTATCCCGCGATAGCGGTTATCGCTCAGTGGAATGAACAGATTGTGCTCCCGGACTCATTGACGGGAGTGGAGAATTGGATGCGGCAGATGGAGGACGCCGCCAAGGATGTTACCGATCTCTTCCTTTCGGGGGAAACCTTATCCGACTTGTTTTTGAATTTGTTGATTATTGCCGCTGCCGCCGCTTTTGTGGAAGAGATTTTTTTCAGGGGTGCCTTGCAACAGCTTATCGAAAAATGGTTGCGTAACGGCCATGTGGCAGTGTGGACAGCCGCCTTTATTTTCAGTGCCATTCACTTGCAATTTTATGGTTTTCTCCCGCGACTGGTTATGGGGGCTGTGTTGGGGTACCTGTTTCTTTATTCACGAAATTTATGGATTCCCATGCTTTATCATTTTGTGAATAATGCGGCTGTGTTATTGTGATGATTGTGAGTGGGTTGTTGACCTATTTCCTGTTTTCACAATACAAGGTACAAGTTAAAGTTGAAAAGGATGATTCAAATTAGAGACACTATATTATCAGACGATATTTTTGAAGAGCATTTTATTTGTCATTTAACCAAATGTAAAGGTGCTTGTTGTGTTGAAGGTGATTCTGGCGCGCCGTTGGAACAGGAGGAATTTGAGCAGATACAGTCGATCCTGCCTGAGATATGGAACGATTTGTCGCCCAAGGCGCAGGCTCTTATTGAAGAACAGGGCATTGCTTATACCGATTATGACGGTGAACTGGTAACATCCATCATCAACGGCCGGGAATGTGTGTTCACCTACTTTGATGCGGATGGTACATGCAAATGTTCCATTGAAAAAGCCTGCCGCGAAGACCGTATTTCGGTGCAGAAACCTGTTTCCTGTCACCTTTATCCCATACGTTTACAGAAGCTGAGCGAATTTACGGCAGTAAACTACAACCGTTGGTCGATATGCAAGCCCGCTGTGAAACTTGGAAAACGTGAAGGGGTAAAGATCTACGAGTTTCTTCGTGAACCGCTTATACGTAGGTTCGGTGAAGAATGGTACAACGAGGTTTGTGAAGCGGCAAAGTTGCTGGAAGAGGAGAAAAGAACAGAGAGCAGGGAGCCATAGAAAATATCCATTGTCTTTTTCTTTTCTTCAATCATTTTATAAAACACGGGTGTAACATCTGTTTTCGGCTGGCTGAGAAGATATATCCGGGTTCCGGACCGATCCAGATAATGTTTCGAATAACCGACCGGATACCGCGGAATCCAAAAAATGTAATCGGTACTTAACGAGTAGGCTTCCGGCACTTTACCCCTGTTGTAATAATTTATAGCTCCCGCAAGGCCGTAATTGTCGCAGAACAGGAGTGTTGATCGTTTCTCTTTATCAGGGATTTGATTGTAAGCTTCTCTTGTTTTTGCGGCCAGTTCTTTCCAACCGGTCATATTGGCAAAATCCTGGTCGATGCGCAATTTTTTATACCAGCATTCACTTGACTACTTCCGCAAAATCTTCTATGTTTTCATCCACGTATGCTGCAATAATGGAAGTCTCTTCCTCTTCTATTTCCATATACTTTTCATCGAACTGTTCGAATTGTTCATATATGGCCATGAATTCCTCTTCGGTGGTGTCACGCTCGAGTTCAGCCCGGTGGCTATCGTAAATCTCCTTGGCTTTGTACAGGATTTTCGATAACCCTTTAGCTCCCATCGACTTCAAGGCCTTCGCCGCAGGGTTGTCAAAAAGGTACCCGCCGTATCCGTTCTGGATCAACTGCACGAAACCCCCTTCGCGCACTTCGTCCGTAAAAAACCGGAAAGCCAGAAGCGTGTGTTGGTAACCATTTAGCTTATGCATGTTCTCTGCCGGTAAGCATCGGTAAACACCTTCAGAAATTCATCCATGCCTTTTTCGGCTGCCTTGATAATCTTTTGTTCGGGAATTTGAATCATATTACTTCACGTTTTTTTATAAATTATGGAAACATTACCGGCCGTATAAAGAAACTTATCGGTGTGAAAATAGCTGGATGGAGAAAAAAAGTAGAGCTGCCGCAACAATGATCAGGGAGACAACAGCAACGATTTGATATTGCCGTCTCTTTCGTGGAGAAATTTCCTCAGGTTTTTCCGTTTCAACGCTTTCCATGTTCCGCAAGTATTCTTCCGTTATGCGCGGTCGCTTATGCGACCTGAATCTTCCGCCGCCGATATCTTTTCTTTGGGTACGGTTTAGCTCCAGTTTCTTTATCATGTCCAGCATGTGTCCCTCGCCGCCCATAATAGTAAGTGTTTGATTGCTCACACCAAAGTTAAACAATTTTGCTGAATAACTACAAGGTTGGGAAAAAAAGCAGTACTTTTGCAGCAGTATTCACAAATAATATTAATCTTAAACAATGGCAATTATTAAACCATTCAAGGGTGTTCGTCCACCCAAACAATTCGTAAAA
>JALHIE010000171.1 GCA_022840285.1 Porphyromonadaceae bacterium | reverse complement strand
GGATAAGGCTTTTGCAATCCTTTCGTTGCGACGTTCCACCACACCGGTGATCAGGGGCCAGCCAAAACGGGCCAGTATAAAAAACAGGATCCCGAATGCTATAAGCATCCAGAACAACAATCCTGAATCGGGAATCATCAGGTCCATTGCCGGAGTTCTTTAAAGGGCAACCAACAGGCAGACAATGATGGCAAAAAGGGACACCCCTTCCACCAGGGCCCCGATAATGATCATGGACATCCTGATCCCGTCTGCAGCTTCAGGCTGGCGGGCAATGGCTTCCATGGCAGAAATCCCGATCCTGCTGATGCCATAAGAAGCACCTAAAACAACAATGGCTGCACCCAGAACAGCCCCCAGTTTAGTAAAAACGACGCTATACGCCGCTGCCTGTAATACAGTAATAAGTAACATAATAATATGATTTTAAAATGTATGATTATTCATTTCTTTTCCATGTTTATTGCACCGGCCTGAATTCCCGGTTTGTGCGGTTTCTTGCGCGAAAGTCCTATAAAAATAGCGGATAGCATGGTAAAAACGTAAGCCTGTATAAAAGCGACCAGCAATTCCAGTACCATCATAAAGACAGAGAAAAGCACCGATACCACACTCATAGAAGCATTGATCGCCGGTCCCATGGTAACAGTCAAAAACACCAGGGATGTAAGGGCCAGAATGATGATGTGTCCTGCGAATATATTGGCAAAAAGACGAATCATCAGGGCCATGGGTTTGGTCAGGATCCCAAAAAATTCGATGATCTGCATAATGGGGACAGGGGCTTTCATAAAGATGGGTACATCGGGCCACAGGATCTCCTTCCAGTATTCTTTATTTCCAAAAATATTAATGGCTATCATCGTGCACAAGGCCAGGCTCAGGGTAACGGCAATATTACCTGTAAGGTTTGCTCCGGCAGGAAAGATGGGCACCAACCCCAGGAGGTTGGTCAGAAAAATAAAGAAAAAAGCAGTCAGCAAGTAGGGGGCGTAACGTTTGTGGTCTTTGCCCACGCACTTAATAATAACCCCTTCGTAAATGCTCATAGTCACCCATTCCATAATTCCGTTAAATCCCGAAGGTACGGCATCGGGATTGCCTTCCTGTTCCTGTTTCCGGTACCACCTTGCAAGGTTCAGCACCAGGAACATAAGCAAAATACAGGTGAAAAACAAAGAAACCACATTTTTTGTGATGGAAATGTCAAAAGGCCTTGTTTGGTTGCCACTTGCGTACTTCTCTACAATTTTTCCCGCAAACCTGCCTTCTTCAGCAATCGAAAAACCTTTGTATGTTCCGGATTCTTCCAGGCGGGAAGAAAGAAAGACAAACCACCCGCGTTCCCTGCTTCGTACAATGACCGGCAAAGGAAGGCTGATGTGTTTTTCTCCAATATCAAAGAAATGCCATTGGTAACTGTCTTTCAGATGGCCCAGGATCACTTCCCTGGCATCTACAGGCGGCCTTTCTTTCTGTGCTGCCTGTAAAGGTGTCATGCATTCCAGGATAGGGAACATGAACAAAAAACATATGAGAATACGCCTCTTCATTTCTTTTTGTTGGCTTTGATGTCAACAAGATGAAACCAGACAGAGAGTAAGCTGTAAACCAGGAAAAATCCCATAAAACTGACAATGAATGCAGCTTTTGGAGGATGGTACACCCCGACAAGAAGCAGGAGGACCGCCAATAGGATTCCCCAGCGTATAAGCCGTTGTATCAGGATATTGTTTAATAATTTTGAATTCCGAGTCTTGGTTTTTGCCATCAGCAAAATCTCCGCTATACCTATGACCAGAAATGTTCCCGGGATGATTGGATAGGCAGCAAACCACCATTGGGGCATCAGGAAATACATCAGAAGCCCCCACAGTGATCCGGTCGTAAGAATGGCCGAAGTATGTATTATAATCATTTTTATAATCATATTATTGGTCA
>JALHIE010000060.1 GCA_022840285.1 Porphyromonadaceae bacterium | reverse complement strand
GTTATCTCCCGATGAGGAAATCGCTGTGGGTTCAGGACAGATGTCCTCCCTCAAAGGAGAATTGCGAGGTCTTAAAATCCGGGAAAAGGAGGGTGAGAATGTTATCGGAATCCGTACCCCGGACGGAATGCAACCGTTGCTTATCGTGGATGGAAAACGGACTTCGGAAGAAGAACTTAAGGGAATCAATCCCAAGGAAATCAAATCGATAGATGTTTTGAAGAACGAGACATCCACGTTCCTTTACGGCGAAGACGGGAAAAACGGTGTGGTGTTGATTACGATGAAAAAGCCGGCTCAACATGCAATAATTTCGACTCATGGGTTGAAGGGAAAACCCTTGATTGTTGTTGACGAAAAAAAAATGCCGGCAGACTTTGAGCTAAACACCGTTAATCCCGATGAGATTGAGTCGATTTCTATTTTAAAAGATAAATCCGCTAATGAAATTTACGGCGATGAGGGGAAGAACGGGGTGATAATTATTAAGATGAAATGAAAGCACAAGCTTAAAATTCGTACGCCGCCACACGCATTTCAACCGCCGATCTTCATTCCCGCCCAGGCGGCAAGGATCCCCAGGACAACGCTGAACAGGGTGTAGCCCAGCAACAGCGTCCACTGGCCGAGTTCCAGTAACCGGAGGTTCTCAAAAGCAAACGTCGAAAATGTAGTGTATCCGCCGCAGAATCCTACGATAAAAAGCAACCTGAACGGTTGATTATCGGGTTGGTTGGTGAGCATCCACCCCGACAAAACCCCTATCAGGAAACACCCGATAATGTTTGCGGCGAACGTCCCTAAAAATAGAAAATAATCGTGCGCATACTTCGCCACGATTTTCGAGGTAAGGAACCGCAGTATACTGCCGGCTCCACCCCCCAATCCCACGTATAGCACTTCTTTTAGCATAATCTTTAGATTGTCCCGACTTCGATTACTTTCCCTATTTTCACGTAAAACACGTATCCTTTCACATTGTTGTATCCCATCTCTTTTATTAACCTGACGTAATTTCTTCTTCCCTTTCGCCAAATTTGTAGTCCACCACGATTGCCTCGTTATCTCCAATCATTATCCTGTCGGGCCGGCTAAAGCCGAAAGCCGGATGAAGAACCTCTGTTTCGTTGATGACACGGTATTTTCCTGAATACCATTCAGTAATCCCCGGATCCGACAAAATGCGGGCGAGCAGTCCGATTATTTCGGCTTTTTCACCGGCATCGATTTCCCCCGAAATATATTTTTTTTCAACAGCGCCGGCCAGGTCGCCAAGGTCTTGTATACTGCTGATGATCTCGTGCATAAGTGTTCCGTAGGCACGGCTTCCATCTTCGGAAAAAAAGCCGGCTTCCATCTTCGGAAAAAAAGCCTGCTGAGTTTAACCGCAGCTTAAGCCGGTTGTTGAACGGGATGGATTGCCATTTTCCCGAATCCAACTTTGGAATCGATTCTTTTTCTGTTTTACACTGGAGCGGAGTAGGAGTTCCTAATTCGAAAATAGCGTCGTTTTCCTGTTCGGTGAGGTAATCACGCAGTGAAAGCTCCCCTTCGTTTACCTTGTCCGAGTTAAATGCTTGCCACAACAACGAAGTGATATCGTTGACGGTGTCTCCTACAGGTTTTGGCGCAACGGCGATAATACGGTTTTTGGCGCGCGTGAAAGCCACATAAAGCAGATTCTTTGAAGAGGGTGTTTTCGAGAGAGCTCTTATACTGCAGTGGAATGGTTCCAAGCCTGTTAAAAGGTTCCACCGTGGGCTTACACCACAAAACAGGCCCCATGTTACCGGTATGGTCGATGTCCCATTTTAAGAACGGCATAATAACGGCACCAAACCCCAATCCCTTGGATTTGTGTATGGTGACCAGCCGGATAGCATCTTGCTCGTCGGGTGAAAAAAGCGTTTTCCCGGATCCTTTTTCGTCCCACCATTCCAGGAAATCATTGATGTTCGATGAAGCATCGGTGCTGAATTTCAGTACGATATCCAGAAATGCCTGTACGTAGGCGTTTTCCTTTTCATTGAGCGCATCCACACTCATCGCAAAAAAAGCCTCGATCATCTCGTAAAAAGGCAGGGTGGAAATGCGGTGAAGTTCCGGTTTGATTTCAATGGGAAAATCCTTCGCTCCTTCATCAAAATAGTTGCTGATAGCCTTATCGGGCAACAGGCCCCGGTGAAACCGGTAATATTCATATACGGCAAGCATGCGGCGGGTTTCATCGTCGCGGTTCTGAAAATGGCGGAGCAAGGCAATAACGGCCTTCACACTTTGCGCGTTACCGATGACGAGCGCTTCATTTGAAATGATATCGTACCGGTAACCGGATCGGGCATTCTTTTCCTTGTAATTCAGCAGGGTCTCGGCAACTTCTATTGCTTCGTCGTTCTTTCGCACCAGAACAGCAATGTCTTTTAAGGCGAACCCCTGGTCCTGCAAATGTTCGATTTCGAACGGAAGCTGTTTCAACGCTTTTGATTTCCAGTCGGATTTCTTGTCAGAAGTATCGAGGAACGAAATTTTGACGTACCCTTCGTCCGGATTTTTACCCGTTGGGACATGTTGCCGGACGTGTTGGTAGGCTTCCGTTATTTTCCCATTGAGGTTTTCCTGTAATTCTGCCGAGGCATTGAATTTGTATTGTAGGATTGTGGCTGCAATGGAAAAGACCGAATTGTTGAAATTCACGATATTGAAGTCGCTACGCCAATTCGTTCCAAGCACGCTGTTGCGGATGGTGTTGTTGTTAAAGTCTTGCAGGATCTGGCTTTCCAACAATTCCCAGTCGGAATTTCGCCAACGGTATATGCTTTGTTTCACGTCGCCGACGATCAGGTTGAAATGTCCGCTGTCCAGACTCTCTTTGATCAGCGGTTTGAAATTCTGCCATTGCATGGATGAGGTATCCTGGAACTCATCGATCATGTAGTGGTTGATGCGTGTACCGCAGTTCGGTTGTGTCGGAAAGGAAAAGGGTGTTATTTTCCTGCTGGTATTCCTGCAGGCGGTTTCGTATGTCGTTGAGGATTCCCAGCGTGTGGTAGTTTTGCAGGATACTTACGGCGGTGTTGTAGGAGAGGTTATTTTCGAACAGGTTTACGGCTTGTTTCACGCAATCGTTGAGCCCTTCGTAATAGGCAGACTCTATTGCTGATTTTTTCTCGCTTTTTGCGGTTACCCAGTCTTCCAGGTTGTCGGCACGACTAAAAAATCGGGGTGATGGCTCTTTAAAATCTCCGTTAGCCAATTTGATGAAAGTCAGGAACCCGGAGTTTTTGCCGTGCTTGAAATCGGTGTGATTCAGTCCGAATCGCTCCATCAGACGGAGTGCGTGAGTTCCGGTAGATTTCAATTCTCTCTCCCACGACCGGATGATCTTCAGCAATGTCTGTCGGTAATCGTTCAGCTGTTTTTTGTCTTCAATTTTCAGCTTGTCGTCATTGTCCAGCAGCTTGTATTTCTCGTTGAAAAGCTGTCCGGCCAACTTGCCGATGTTTTGTTTGATGTTCCAGCTTTTCCCGTCCTCGATCTGGTGTCTCATGTAATCGAGGATCCATCCGGCGAGTTCTTTGTTTTGGGGCTTGTCGAGTTCAAAGATCATCAAATCGATAATCTGCGTCAGCACAAAATTGTCGTCGAGTTCCAGTTTGTACCCTCCCGACAAACCCATTTCGCGCGTGAAAGCACGCAAGGTTTGTTGAAAAAAACGATCGATGGTACTGATGGAAAAAGCGGAATAATCGTGAAGAATATTTTCGAGGATAGTTGCGGCTCTTTCTCTTATTCGGCTTTCCGGGAGGCGGAATTCTTTTTTCAGCTCTTCCAAATAACTTGAGCCTTCTTCTTTTGTGAGCTTGTAGAGCTCTTCTACAACGCGTGACTTCATTTCATCCGTAGCCTTGTTGGTGAAGGTCACGGCGAGGATATGCTTGTATTGGTTTTCGGCAGAAAAAAGCAGGCGCAGGTATTCTCCGGTCAGCCGGTGTGTTTTTCCCGACCCGGCAGAAGCTTTTATGAGTAACAGGTGGTTGAAGTCAGATGACGCGCGATTTTGCATATCCCTCTTTTTGCAGTATCTCGAGCACTTTTTGCCGGTGGTCGCCCTGAACGATAATCTCTCCGTCCTTGGCCGAACCACCTACACCGCATCTGGTTTTCAGCAGTTTTCCTAATGTCTCCAATGCTTCGTTTGTCCCTGCAAATCCGGTAATCAATGTAACGGCTTTCCCTTTCCGGTTCCGTTTATCGAGACTCACGCGCAGAAGTTGCTTCTCCTTGGGAAGAGTGATTTCCTCTTCCGCTTCCCCATCTTGATAGTGATAATCGGGGTTGGTTGAGTAAACAATATTCAACCGCTTTTTCCAGTCATTATCCTTCATTGTTGCCGTTGTTTATTAAACTACGAAGGTAGGAATTTTTTTTTAGTCACCGGCACAGAATTCAATCCGGTTTCACTTTCAGTGATTCAATCACGTTGATGATGTAGTCGCCCATCCGTTCACATTCCGAAGTAATGTCCATATAGAAAACGCCGTTCAGGTAAGAATACCGGTTTTCGTTCAGGTCTTCCACATTTTTTTGTTTCAGCGTATTCCGCTTGTCATTGATGGTGTTTTCTATGCTTTGGCTTTCGTGCAGCTCTTTTTCTGAAATCTGTTGGTTCTTCAACACCAGTTGCATGTTCTCGTATGCCTTATCCAGCAAGGCATACATCGAGTTGATGTTGGCGAGGATGTTCTCTTCAAAAACAGCGTTTGCTTCCATTTTCCGTTTCAGGTGGCGGCCGATGTTGCAGCACGAATCCGCTATGCTTTCTATTTCGGTCACGGCACGAAGAATGGCACGAATATGTTCTTTACTCTGGTGGCTGAGCCTTCCTTCTGACACCTTGCCTAAATAAGATCCAATTTCAACTTCCATCCGGTCGCAGATATCTTCATATTTCTCCAGTCGGTTGTACAGCTTCAAAAATTTCTTGTCGTTGTGGTCCATGTTGGTCATCTTCTTGACAAATCCAAACATCTTCCGTGCCCGCTTGGCGTAAACCTCCGTCTCTTTTTCGGCTTGCAGAATAGAGAGCTCCGCCGTGGACAAGATTCCCGTGGAAATGTACTGGAGAACAAATTCCTCATCTTCCTCTTCTCCGGCTTTCGGACGAATGACGTTGAGGCATATTTTTTCGTATACCCTGACGAACCAAATCATTATCGATACGTTGCAGATGTTGAACAACGTGTGAAACAGCGATAATCCGTATGAAGTGGCTCCCTGGTAACTGAGGTACATGTTCTGTTTGGACACCAGGTCCGCAGAAAGTTCCGATTTTGAAAGTGTTGTTATCTGTGTATACTCTTCGGGAGAGAGGGATGAGATAAACGCCGACATTTCAGCCGGGTTGGCCGGTCCGAAGGACGTTACCAGCCCTTCCACCATATTTACGAAATACTTGAATACAAACAACATCCAGATGATACCCAGCACATTGAACATGAAATGGGCGAAGGCGGCTCTTTTTGCCGACAGGTTTGCCGGAATGGCTGCCAGGTTTGCCGTAATGGTGGTTCCAATGTTTTCACCCATGATCATTGCTGCCGCAGCCGGGAAATCTATCCATCCCTTTGTTGCCATAATCAGGGTAAGGGCCACGGTTGCGCTCGACGACTGCACAAGGATGGTCAAAACAGATCCTATCAGCAGAAAAATAAGAACCGATCCGATACCCATGTCGGAGAAGTTTTGTACGAACGACAGTACTTCGGGATTGTTCTGAAGGTCAGGCATTGCGCTTTTCAGGAAATCGAGGCCCATAAAAAGAAACGCAAAACCAAAGATGAATTCACCGGTAGATTTGTTTTTGCTTTTCGATGAGAAAATCAAGGGGAGAGCAATCCCCATCAACGGGATGGATAAAGCGCTGATGGAAAATTTCCCGAATCCAAACAGAGAAATTATCCACGCCGTAACCGTTGTCCCGATGTTGGCTCCCATGATGACACCGATGGATTGGACCAAGCTCAGCAATCCGGCATTAACAAAACTCACCACCATAACCGTAGTGGCTGACGAAGATTGGATGAGTGCAGTGATCAGGACACCCGTTAAAACACCCATGACGCGGTTTTTTGTCATCGCTGACAAAATTGTTCTGAGCTTATTTCCTGCCAGTTTTTGCAGGCCTTCGCTCATAATCTTCATGCCGTAAAGGAAGAGAGCAAGTGAGCCTATAAGCTTTAAAAAGTCGAAGAAACTGTAGTCCATTTTCCAAAAATAGCGTATATTAGCGTGCAAATATAGCTAAAATAGGCTTGATTGCAAATATTTGTGAAAATTAATTGAAAAAAACATGACTGATACTGTTCGTATTCATTGCCTTAACACCAATGAATACAAGGATGTTAGGGTGGGTTCTTCCTTGGAAGAACTGATCGAAGTGTTCGGAGTGAAAAAACCATACCTCATTGCGAATGCAAAAGTGAACAATAAAACAGAATCGCTGACATACCGGGTCTACCGTCCACGTAGGGTGGAGTACGTCGACATCAGTGACTCTTCGGCCATGCGGACATACGTCCGCTCGTTGTGCTTCGTGCTGTCGAAAGCCGTTGACGACACCTTGCCGGATGCGGAAGTGTACATTGAGCACGCCGTTTCGAGGGGATACTATTTCCACATAGAGAGCAATATGGAGGTAGGGGAAAAGGAGCTGATGGCGGTTAAAAAACGAATGCAGGAAATTATCGATGCCGATATTCCGTTTATTCAGGTGGAAGAGGAGATTGCGGAAGTGGTAAAACTGTTTCGCGAAAACGGAATGAAAGACAAAGCGCTATTGCTTGAGACTTCTGATGATTTGTTGTATGCACGTTACTCAAAACTGGACAATTATATCGATTATTATTACGGTTGTCTGCTGCCTTCATCGGCCTATCTTCATTTGTTTGATGTTGTTCCCTATAACGGCGGCTTTTTGCTTGTGGTACCCAACAGGCAGAATCCGGTTGAGCTGGAGCCGGTTATCCCGCAGCAGAAATTACTGAAGGTTTATAGGGAGCATCTCGAGTTTCTTAAGATAAGCAAGCTGGATAATGTGGGCGATTTGAACAAGGCTATCCGAACAAATAAAATTTCGGAGATTATTCAGGTTTCGGAAGCTTACCAGGCGAATGAAATTGCCGATATTGCCAAGGAAATTACAGAAAGATACAACGATGGTTTGCGGGTTGTACTGATCTCGGGGCCGTCATCGTCTGGAAAAACAACCTTCAGGAAGCGGCTGGAAGTACAGCTTTATGTGAACAGGCTGAAGCCGGTGGGTATTTCACTTGATGATTATTTTATCGACCGCGACCTGACTCCGCTTGATGAATTTGGCGAAAAAGATTACGAATCGCTTTATGCTATTGACCTGGAACTTTTTGAAAATCAAATCATCGCATTGCTTAATGAGGAGGAGATTGAGTTGCCATCGTACAATTTTGTGACCGGGAAAAGAGAGTTCCGGAACCGTCGTCTCGTAATGGATAAAAAAAGTGTGCTGATCGTTGAGGGGATTCATGCGCTCAATCCCAAGCTGACGGAACACATTGCTCGCGATAAAAAGTATATGATCTATGTTTCGGCACTCACCTCCATCTCGCTGGACAACCACAACTGGATCCCGCCTGCGGACAACCGGCTGTTGCGAAGGATTCTGCTCGAGATACCATTTCGCGGTGGGACAGCGTTCGCCGGGGCGAAGAGAAGTGGATTTTTCCGTATCAGGAGAACGCCGACGTGATGTTCAACTCAGCCATGATCTACGAGCTGGCTGCTATCCGTCGCCATGCCGAGCCGGTTTTGCAACAGGTTCCCCGTGTGGTGGAAGAGTATTCAGAAGCTTATCGCCTGCTGAAGTTTTTGCGTTATTTCAATTATATTGCTGACAGGGAATTGCCGCCCACTTCCCTGCTGAGGGAGTTTTTGGGAGGGAGTAGTTTCCGGTATTAATTCACAACGCATATGAATGATATTATCTGTGCGGTATCCACTCCGCCCGGGATGGGTGCGATAGCCGTTATCCGCTTATCGGGAGAGGGATCTATTGCTGTGACCGATACCCTTTTTGTTTCGCCATCCGGTAAAAAACTGGCTGGGACAAAGGCAAACACGGTACTTTTCGGACAGATCGTGTTTAACAACGAAGTTACGGATGAGGTACTTGTTACCGTTTTTCGTGCTCCGCATTCGTTCACGGGGGAGGAGAGCGTGGAGATCTCGTGCCACGGTTCGGTATACATCCAACAGAAGATTGTGGAGGCACTGATTGCCCGGGGTGTCCGCTTGGCACAGCCAGGCGAGTTTACACGCCGTGCGTTCGGAAACGGCAAATTCGACCTGAGCCAGGCAGAAGCGGTAGCTGATCTGATTGCCTCCGCATCGCAGGCTTCGCACCGTGTGGCCATGAACCAGATGCGCGGCGGGTTTGCCGGAAAACTGGCGGAGTTACGCGACAAGCTGCTGCAGTTCGTGTCGTTGGTCGAGCTTGAGCTCGATTTTCCGGAAGAGGATGTGGAGTTTGCCAACCGTCAGAAACTTTACGAACTGACGGAGGAGATTGAACGGGAGATTGATAAGCTGGCTCGTTCGTTTCAGTTGGGGAATGTGATTAAGAACGGTATTCCCGTTGCCATTATCGGAGAGACCAATGCCGGAAAATCCACGTTGCTGAACCTGCTGTTAAACGAAGAAAAAGCCATTGTTTCCGATATCCACGGCACCACGCGTGACGTGATTGAAGATACCGTAAACATCAGTGGAGTCTCTTTCCGGTTTATCGATACCGCAGGTATCCGTCACACTACCGATACCATTGAGACGATGGGGATCGAACGCACTTTTCAAAAAATCGGGCAGGCCTCCATTGTGTTGTGGATGATTGATCTAACTACTCCCGTGGAGAAAATAGAGTCGCTTGCCGAATCCATTGTCCCCAAACTCGCTGACAAGCATGTGTTGTTATTGTTTAACAAAGCCGATCTCTTGCCAGATGCCGAACGGGTCGAAAAAGAACATATCCTGCCTGAACTGAAGGCCGAGCGCCTGTTTATATCGGCAAAGAAACAACAGCATACCGACGTTTTGCAGCAGCTGCTGTTAAAAGCGGCTGCCATCCCGCAAATAGGCGAACACGATGTGATTGTGACCAACCTGCGCCACTACGAGGCACTGGTAAAAGCGCTGGAAGCCGTCCGTCGGGTTAAAGAGGGACTGGAGATCGGTATCTCCAGCGATTTTATATCGCAGGATATCCGTGAGTGCATGTTCTACCTTGGGGAAATTACCGGGCAAATATCCACCGATGAAATTCTAGGGAACATTTTCAGCAAATTTTGCATCGGAAAGTAACCAGGTAAAATAAAAGGTAGCAAACAAATGCCCAAAGCATTTAGAATCGGATTCATAATCGTAAGCAATGATTTCTGGGATAACTTTGATGATTTCGTAAATAGTATTACCTGGGATACCGACATCAATCGATTCATTTTGTTAACTTCATTTGATAATGTTTGATCGTTCTTTCTAAATACACATCCATGAAAAATAGAGTTAGCGTGAATAAAGACGTATTTGATGAAATTGATTTAGGCCCACAATCTGAATCCGACAACCCATTTACAGCCAAGGCACGAAAACTTCAATCGTTGTGGAGAGCAGAAAATGGTTTAGAGATTGGCGTAGGACCCGGTAAGAATGCAAATAAGAAAGGGATTCCGACCAAATATGGGAGTATGATTGCCGACGGCGAGGTTGACGGTAAGAATTTCTATTTCCCTGAGACGTTCGAGTACGCGAAATGGAGAGTTGATACTAAACTAAAAGATGAAACCATCAATGCATACCGGCTGTTTAACAACCTCCTTTCGAGCATGCCGATGGCGTTTAACCTGTTTCATCCGCTGATGATGCTGAAAGCGGAGAAACCTGCGCTGGTCGATCTGATGATCAAAAGTGCTTTTCCAACAATCCCATCTATTTACAGGGTGCAGGAAATCGGACTGGAGTTTATTCCTACACCTAAAGAGATCTATACCCATGACAAATCGGCTATGGATGCATTTATCCGGTATCAGGACAGGGAGGGCAACAACTATTTGATTGCGATCGAGACGAAATATACCGACAGCCTGGGAACGAATACTGCATCAGATAAAGCGCAAAAATATCAATTGGAAGTAATGCGTGAGCTTAACATATTTACACCGGAGTTCATTAATAGCATCAACGAAAGTAAGATAAAAATCTGTCAGATATTTCGAAATTTCATTCTGGCCGAGCAATATGGAAAAATACACGGGTTGAAGCGTGTTTATTCAGTTGTGATGTCTCCCGAAGATCATCCCACCACCCAGAATGAGATTAAATCACTTCAGATACGACTCAATGAAGAAGCCACGAAAAGAGTCTTTGCCTTGAGCTTTGAAGAATTCTCCACCGCTATTCGGGTGCATTGTTCAGGCAAATACCGGATGTGGATCGACTGGTTCCACGACCGGTACCTTAATTTCGAGAGAGTTTGATTGAGCTTCGTTTAGTATATTTCAATCGATTTTTTACTTATGACACAAGTTGTCAAAACCACATTTTACTTTTGAACCATTCATTATAAATTAAAATCTATGAAAACATTAAATTATCAGATTATCATTGTTTTCAAGTTCATCTCGGAATACAACATAAACGAGAGCCTTTACCGCGACTGAGACCTGTTGAAGTACCCACGAAGAAAACAGGTGAAAACTTTGCATTTCATGAAGGATGAAAGCCCTTTTATTTTCAGTAACCGAATTACTTACCGGGTGGGAGAATCGGCAGAACCGGTTCAGTTTGAAAATGAGTTTTACGTTTCAGAGATCACTAATTATCCCAGGAAAGAGGTAGTAAAAGAAGATTTTGACAAGTTCTGTGGAGAGAAAAGTGAGGAGAAGTATGAATTTTTCAAGATCAAATCACCCGACCGATTCTATATAATGTATCTGAAGAATTTCCAGGATACGAAGCATTGAGAAAATTTGAATAGAAAGATTACGTGTTGGCACTAATCAAAATGATTAAAGAAAAATTATTGGTCGTTTAGAAAACTTTTTTTAACTGTTTTGCCGTTTTAATTTTATATATTTGTAAAACTTCTACAATAGAGATATGTAGAAGCTACTTAAATGAGTTTTACTGCCGAAAAACATTAATGAGAAAATAATGCTATTAACTGCACGTATTTGTAAATCATTTTAACTTGTAGAACAAAATAATTTTTCTAAATATTCGAATTAGCTTGATCTGCTATGGAAACATTTGATTCAAAAAAAACCAGTTTGTATGAGATATTGAAGAGTATCCATGAAGGGAAAATACAATTGCCCGACTTTCAACGAGGATGGGTGTGGGATGACAATCGCATAAAAGGAATATTAGCCAGTGTCGCGAAGTCATTTCCCATAGGAGCAGTGATGTTGCTTGAAAACGGAAATGAATCCATCCGGTTCAAAACAAAAGCCATCGAGGGTGCACCTGAGGTAAACGGCAAAAAACCAGAAATGTTGATTCTTGATGGACAGCAACGGCTCACGTCACTTTACCAGGCCATCATATCCAATAAGGTTGTAAAAACAAGAAACGCTAAGGGGTATGAGATAAAAAGGTGGTATTATATTGATATGCAGAAAGCCCTGGATCCGGATACTGATCTTGAAGAAGCAATATTTTCAATCAACGAAAATAAAATAGTAACTGAGAATATTGGACGCGACGTAGTATTGGATCTGACAACTCGAGAGAAAGAATTTGAAAACTTAATGTACCCCGTTAGCCTTATAGATGAATATGATACATGGTTTCCACCTTTTTTTGAATTTTGGGAATATGACAAGGAAAAAATTAAGTTTTGGAATGAATTCCACAGAAGAATTATTCTGGGTTTTAATAATTACTCGCTTCCTGTGATTGAAATGACTAAAGAGAATCCTAAAGAAGCAGTATGCCAGGTTTTTGAAAAGGTAAACACCGGAGGAGTATCATTGTCTGTCTTTGAATTGCTCACCGCTTCTTTTGCCTCTGAAGAATTTGATTTGAAAGAGGACTGGAATCATATTAAATTAAAATTTAAATCTTATAAAGTACTCCACAAGACCAGTGAGATTGATTTTATTCAGGCAATTACCCTCTTCTCAACTTACCGGAGAAAAATTGATCTTGAACAAGTGGGTCAAAAAGATAACTTCCCTGCAGTAAGTGCCAAGAGGAAAGAGATGCTTAATCTGGAGTTGTCTGATTATAAAAAGTACAGAAATCAGGTATTAGAGGGATTTATCAAAGCCTCAAAAATTCTTGTCGAAAACCATATTTTCCATTCAAGGGATGTGCCTTACACCACTCAGCTTGTGCCCATGGCGGCCATTCTATCACAACTGGGAAAGGATATTGACAATATAGGAAACAAAACCAAGTTGATGCGTTGGTTCTGGTGTGGTGTTTTCGGTGAATTATATGGCTCTGCAAACGAAACAAGATATGCCCTCGACATCGTACAGGTTGTTGATTGGATATTAAAGGATGGTCCTGAACCGAAAACAATCTATGATGCCAATTTTGTTCCGTCACGACTACATACACTGAGAACACGAAATAGTGCCGCATATAAGGGAATCTATGCTATACTGATGGATGATAATACCAGAGATTGGTTATCAGGTACGAAGATTGATATCAGTACTTACTTCTCTGAGTCGATAGATATTCATCATATTTTCCCGGTGGCGTGGTGTGAAAAAAATGCTATTTTACGTGACGAGTATGATTCTATCATCAACAAAACACCCTTATCGGGCAGAACGAATCGTATTGTAAGCGGAGATGCCCCCAGTAAATATCTGGAACGTATAAAGAAAAATGTAGGTGTTGCTGATGATGAATTTATAGAGATATTAAAGTCGCATGTCGTCAATCCTGAATTTATGTATAAGGACGACTTTAAAGGTTTCTTCAATGATAGAAAAGAACGCATCTTGCAGAAAATTGAAAAGGCCATGGGAAAAGCAATCATGCGTGAACAGTCACTGACCGAAGAGGGTGAGTATAAGAATGATGAAGAGTTTGCTGATGAGACGGTTGACTTTTCCCAACTAAAATTGTTTGATGAAGAAATTCAACTTCCTTCCAGTGATATAATAAAATAAGATTGAGTGCCTGCTAGGAGTGAAACTGATAACAGGAATATCATACATAATCATCACAAATATTTTTTATGAAAGAAAATTACAGTAGGAACATTTTGTTGAGATGTATCGTCTGTGGAGATATTGATTTGGATTATGTTGAAAACGAATTAACCATTACGTGTAATCGGTGTGGCAAAGAATATCCCGGTGGATATGATGAATTGGTTGAGTTGAATCAATCCTATATCGACGAACAAATTCAGGGAATGGAGACAGAAATTGAGAAGGACGCTCAGAAAGAGTTGGATGATGCGTTTAAAAAGGTATTTAAAAATAGCAAGTATTTTAAAATTAAATAAATATGGAAATGGCAGGTTTGATTATTTCTTTTATAGCTTTAATTATTGGGATTTATACATATTGCAGGCATGATAGAAAAATTAAAATCATGGATATGAGAATTAAAGAATATCAGATTGATTCATTAGAAAAACAAAAGGTCGATCAAAAGAAAGCAATAATAGAAGCAAATATTGTAACGGGATCAAATGGTAAAAGAATCGTGAAAGTTTACAATAAAGGGATAGCAATCGCAAGAAACGTGAATGTCAATTTTCCAGAAATGGAAGGAGTTCATGTTTCCTCCAATCCTTTGCCCATTGATATAAGACCCAAGAATAGTATTGATATAAAGATAGTCTTATTTATGTCTTCAAACAGAAAAGACAAGATAGATTTAACTTTTACATGGTCTGATGATTATTGCGAATCAAATAAGTCTATACAAACGATTCCCCTAAATTGATGAATGTGCCATAAAAGGCTCTGTTTATGAATAATGAAATTAATTGACAACATCAATCATAAACTCGGTGATGAGTTAACCAAAACAATCGGAAAGGAGAGTAAGTTATCGATAGCTGCTGCCGGTTTCTCTATTTTCGCCTATGAGGAATTGAAGAAGCAGTTGCAGCAGATTGATGAGTTGCGTTTCATCTTCACTTCACCTACTTTTCTAAAGGAGAAAACCCCGAAGGAGAAGCGGGAGTTCTACATTCCACAATTGAATCGGGAAAGGAGTTTGTATGGTACCGAGTTCGAAGTGCGACTGAGAAATGAGCTGTCTCAAAAGGCCATTGCGCGTGAGTGTGCCGATTGGATTCGTCAGCGTGTACGTTTCAAGACCAATACCACACACGATCAGATGAGCGGATTTGTTCATCTCTGTCAGGAGGAAGAGGTAGCTTATGCCCCGGTGAATAGTTTTACCACGGTGGATCTGGGAAAAGAGAGAGGCAACCAGATGTTCAGCCTCATTAACCGGATTGCGGCACCTTTCAGTAGACAGTACCTGGAGGTGTTCAACGAACTGTGGGAAGACGAAGAACGGATGCAGGAGGTAACCGATCAAGTAGTGGAACATATTTCGAATGTCTATCGGGAGAATGCTCCGGAATACATCTATTTTATCACGCTCTACAATATCTTCAACGAGTTCCTGGAGGATCTTTCGGAGGATGTGTTGCCCAACGAAGCCACCGGCTTCAAGTCGAGCGAGATATGGAACAAGCTCTACAATTTTCAGCAGGATGCCGCACTGGCGATTATCAACAAACTGGAGAAGTTCAACGGCTGTATTTTGGCCGACAGCGTGGGACTGGGCAAGACATTTACAGCGCTGGCAGTGATCAAGTATTACGAGAACCGGAACAAATCGGTGCTGGTACTCTGTCCAAAGAAGCTGGGCGACAACTGGATGACCTTTCGCAGCAATCTCACCAACAACCCCATTGCAAAAGACCGTCTGCGGTACGATGTACTGTACCATACTGATCTGTCGCGCGACAATGGCACTTCCAACGGTTTACCTCTCGACCGAATTAACTGGGGCAATTACGACCTGGTGGTGATCGATGAGAGCCATAACTTCCGCAACGGGGGACAGATCTACGGCGATGAAGAGAAAAAAGAGAACCGCTACCTGAAGCTGCTCAACAAAGTGATCCGTACAGGTATCCGTACCAAAGTATTGATGTTGTCCGCCACACCTGTCAACAACCGTTTCTTCGACCTGCGTAACCAGCTGGCACTCGCCTATGAAGGTGAACCCGGGAAAATTGATCACTTGCTTGATACAAATCAGAGCATCGACGATATCTTTCGCCAGGCACAGGCTGCCTACAACCGTTGGAGCAAGCTTGATGCCGCTGAAAGAACTACCGGAGTGTTACTCGATATGTTGAGTTTCGACTTCTTTGAGTTGCTCGACAGCGTGACCATTGCCCGTTCTCGTAAACATATCCAGAAGTACTATGATACAACAGCCGTGGGAAACTTTCCCAAACGTCTGAAACCGATCTCTATTCGTCCGTCGCTCACCCAAAAGAATGGAGCCATCAACTACGATGAAATATACGAGTTGCTCACCCAGCTCAACCTGAGCATCTATACCCCATCGGAATATGTTTTTCCCAGCAGGCAGGAGAAGTATGAAAAAGAGTACGGAAGAGACATGGGCAACACCTTTTTCCGTCAGTCCGACCGTGAAAAGGGCATCCAACGGCTGATGAACATCAACCTGCTGAAACGGCTGGAAAGCTCCGTCCATTCGTTCCGTCTCACCGTAACCAAGATCAAGCAGCTGATTGACGATACCCTCGATACCATCAACTCGAAGAACTATACCGAATCGTTTCAGGTGGAGGGACTGGTGAGCGAGAACGATTTGGAGATCGATGACCAGAATACCGATCTCTTCGTGGGAAGAAAGGTGAAGATCTCCCTGGCCGATATGGATACCGCTTCCTGGGCTGACGAGTTGTCGCACGACAGTAAAATCCTGCATGAACTGCTTTACTTTGTCAATGACATTACTCCTGAGCACGACCATAAGTTACAGACCCTGCTCTCTGTTATCGACAACAAGATGGAACATCCCATCAACGTGGACAACAGGAAGATCTTGATCTTTACCGCTTTCTCCGACACATCGGAATACCTCTACGAGCATGTCAGCACCCACGTAAAACAACAATACGGACTCAACACCGCGCTGGTCTCCGGCTCGGTGGAAGGCCGCTCCACCTGTCCCCGTCTGCGGAACGACATGAACACCGTGCTCACCTGCTTCTCTCCAATCTCCAAACAGAAAGAGCTGGTGATACCGGAGAATCACCATGTGATCGATCTCCTGATAGCCACCGACTGTATTTCCGAGGGACAGAACCTGCAGGACTGTGACTACCTGATCAACTATGATATCCACTGGAACCCTGTGCGCATCATCCAGCGGTTTGGACGGATCGATCGTATCGGAAGTCGCAACGAGGTGATTCAGCTGGTCAATTTCTGGCCCGACCTTTCACTCGATGATTATATCAACCTGAAAGCAAGGGTGGAGACACGAATGAAGATCTCGGTGATGACCGCCACGGGCGACGACAACCCCATCAGCGAGGAGGAGAAAGGAGATCTGGAATACCGCAAGCAACAACTACGGCGGCTAATGGAAGAAGTGGTTGATATTGAAGAGATGAACAGTGGCATTTCGATCATGGATCTTGGGTTGAACGAGTTTCGGCTCGACCTGCTCGATTACATGAAAACCGACCCCGACATCCACCATGCTCCCTTCGGACTGCATGCCATTGTGGAAGCCGGAGACGATGCACCCAAAGGCGTATTTTATATCCTGAAGAATATCAGCAACGGTGTGAATATCGACAACCAGAACCGATTGCATCCGTTCTACATGGTCTATATATCTTCCAGCGAAGAAGTGATCTGTAACCACCTCTCTCCAAAGAAACTGCTGGACATGATGCGTCACCTCTGCAAGGGAAAGTCAGATCCCATATTGGATCTTAGCCGTGTGTTCAACAGAGAAACAAACGACGGACGAAAGATGGATCGCTACTCCCGTCTCCTGGAATCGGCGATTGGCTCCATTATTCAGGTGAAAAACGAGAAAGAGATAGAGAGTTTTTTCACGGCTGCTGAAGCCATTCCCTCGAGTACTGCCATCAAGGGACTGCATGATTTTGAACTGATCTGCTTTTTGGTCGTACAGCATAAATCTACCCGACCATGATTGCTTTTCCACCATCCACTCATAAAGGCCTCAGGCTCCCTAAAGAGAGCTTTTATACCCACGCCACGCTGACTCCCGTTTTAAAAAGAGCGATGGTAGACGATGTTGAACAGATTGTCTGGAGCCATACCCTTACAGCCGGAACCCTGAATGTGAACGCGAACGATAAGGTGCGGCAGATTGATGTGCTGACAATCATTCTCAGAAAAAGGGACTATAACGAGAAAATATTTGAAGTGATAGAGAAAGCCATTCCACGGCATATCCTCTTTATTCTCAGATTTAAAAATGAATGCCGCTTGCTGATTCACTTCAAGGAAGCCTACGAGAACGTGAAAGGGAAATACCGTATTGTGGAATCATATACCACCGACTGGCAACCCGAAGAGGAGGTCTCTTTGTCCATCACCGGACTCGATCTGGAACGCATTTACCACAACTTTGTCTATCAGGTTGCCGGCAATAAGCTGAAAAAAGAATCTGGCAGGGAACTTGGTAAAGCGATAGAACAAAATCAGGACACGGAGAAGATCAGAAACCGAATTGCCCGGCTAGAAGACAAAATGCGGAAAGAGGTACAGTTTAATCTCCAACTGCAAATATCAACGGAAATAAAAGAACTGAAGAAAAAGTTGACAGACATTTTTTAACTAACTCCTTATGAAACTTGTACCGCAAATAGATGATTACTTCACACTGTCTAATTTCAAGCGAATTACCGATGCTTTTTTAGGGGAATTTCAAAGATATACACCCGTCGATGATCAAAAAATAAAAGAGATCACTCATGTCGGAAAACTGTTGATGCATTTTGGACCTCAGGCTAATATCGAGGAAGTTAGAGAAAAACCTGATTTTATCATTTCAATAGACAATCAGAGAATTGGCCTCGAACATACGGAGCTTCTCAATGATAATTACAAACAATCAGAAGGAACGATTGAAACTATCATTAAAGAGTCTGAAAAATTACTTTTAGAAGAGCCCAATCTACCTGCGCAATTGATTACAGTTCAACTTAATCAGTTTATCTCAACGAAAACCAATGACAAAAAAGGGTTAATACATGAAATTATTGATATTGTAAAGCAGTATATAACAAGTGGTAGCGTTATTGAAAACCAGATTATTGATAATATTGATAGTATGGAACACGATCGATTCGCTTTGAATGTCAATCAAGGCGGATGGTGGCAAGACTATGTTACAAAAGAACTTTTAGAAAAAGCCATCTCTAAAAAAGAATCCAAAATAGCGAATTATATTGTAAATACCGGTTTATCTCAATGGTTATTAGTTGTTATTGGTGGTAAATATCAGAGTTCTTACGTCTTCAAAGAACAATTTGATTTTAAGATAAAGACAAAATTCGATAAGATCTATATTCTGGAAGATTTGTACACCAAATTATATGAAATTAAGTAATTGAAGCAAGATAAATTTTGCTGTAACCAACATATCCAAGAGACCGTTTTAGTAAGAATGATTTTTCAATATTTCTGAATGCAATTTCGTAGAGTACAGAATAATGGCTAATACTGTACTCAAATGGGTTTGAGTACAGATTTTAGAGACAAGACAATTAGACAACATTTTAACAGTAATAATTGTAAAGAAATTACGTACATTACATAATTAACGCTATTTTTGTAGTCAAACTGCAAATTTTCTTTGTTATGCAATACAATACAGAAGATGCCGTCAAATATCACTACGGAGCATTTCCGCCAAAGGAGGTTGATTACTCCATTTTTATCGGTGAACTGTTAGGTGCCACCGATGCACTGGCTCGTTACGACCAGATGCTGAAAAATATGCATAACAATGAGATTCTGTTGGCTCCGTTGCGTAACAGGGAAGCGCTGCTCTCCTCACGGATCGAAGGTACCATCAGCACAATGGATGAGATCATGCAGTATGAGGCAGATGATGACGGAACCGCTTCGATACTGGCAAAATCGGATGTGATTGAGATAGTGCTTTATCAACGTGCATTGAAGAACGCGCAACAGGTTTTGGATTCCGGTTACCAACTCACGGTGAACTTTATCAAACAGCTCCACCAGCAATTGCTTTATGCGGGCAGGGGTGCCAGCAAATCACCCGGCGAGTTCAAAACAACCCAGAATTACCTTGCCGATAAAACACGGAGGAAAGTTGAATATGTTCCCATCAGTCCCGAACATTTGCAGGAAGGGTTGGATAAACTGATGCACTTTATATCCGACAGTCCACTCCCGTCCCTCGTGAAAACGGCCATTATCCATCTCGAGTTTGAAGCTCTGCATCCGTTTCAGGATGGAAATGGACGGATAGGAAGGATGTTGATCACGTTGCATCTGTGGATGGAAAAGATGTTGTCACAA
This sequence comes from Porphyromonadaceae bacterium, assembly GCA_022840285.1. Taxonomy (GTDB): domain Bacteria; phylum Bacteroidota; class Bacteroidia; order Bacteroidales; family Dysgonomonadaceae; genus Petrimonas. Next base: position 33,141 of record JALHIE010000060.1, on the reverse strand, counting down.
CCCTACTTTTACATCAGTGATTATTTTGATCAGCACAAAGAACTTTATGTTGAAGCCATGAGAAACGTATCCAGGACAGGAGACTGGAATGAGTGGATCCGCTTTTTTATGGAAGCAGTAAGAGTTCAGGCAATATCCAACTTGGAGATATCGGAGGAGATACACATCCTGTATGAGGAGATGAAGTCGGAGTTTGTCACACTGCTGGCTTCAAAGTGGAACACGGAGATTTTGGATTTTCTTTTCACCAATCCGGTTTTCCGTAACAACAAATTCATCAGGAATACAGGAATTCCTACTGCTACTGCAGGCAATATCATCAAGAGATTACTGGATGCAGGGTACCTGGTTCAGAAAGAAGAGCCATCCGGCAGAAGGGCAGCCCTTTATTCATTTGAACCCCTCATGCGCCTGGTAAGGGTGTAAGAGAATCAATCAAGCAATTAACACAATAGAGATACAATTCATCTGCAATGGAAAAATTAACACAGGAAACCGTGAATTTTACGGAGAAAAATATCGACAGGATAGCCGCTGTATTCCCGAGCGCCATTACCGAAACAAAAGATGCCGACGGCAAACTGAAACGCGTCGTGAACTTCGACCAGTTAAAACAGATGCTCTCCGAAGAGGTGGTCGATGGAGATGAATGTTACGAGTTCACCTGGGTGGGGAAGAAGCAATCCATCATTGAGGGGAACCGTCCCATCCGGAAGACGTTACGTCCCTCTAAGGAGGAGAGCAAGAACTGGGACAATACCGAAAATCTCTATATTGAAGGCGACAACCTCGATGTGTTAAAGCTTCTACAAAACTCCTACCTGAACAAGGTGAAGATGATCTACATCGATCCCCCCTACAATACCGGCAACGATTTTGTCTATCGCGACAACTTCAAGGTCTCGAAAGAGGATTACGAGGAAGAACAGGGTTTGTTCGATGAAGAGGAGAACCGTCTGTTCAAGAACACCGAGACCAATGGCCGCTATCATTCCGACTGGTGCAGCATGATGTACCCACGCCTGCAATTAGCCCGCAACTTGCTTACTGATGACGGTGTAATATTTATTTCAATTGACGATAACGAAGTCCACAATTTGAGGAAGATTTGTGATGAGGTATTTGGGGAAGAGAATTTATTAGGAGTTGTAACTTGGACTAAGAAACGAAAAGGTAGTTTTCTTTCAAAAGGAATAATTAGTTTAACAGAATACCTACTTGTATATGCAAAGGACAAATCAAAAAATATTGGAATTTATGGAGGTGAGCCTGATTCAAACGAATCTCAGCCAATAATAAAACGAACTAATCGTATTTCAGAACTAAAAATTCCAGCAAATACAATTAACACTAAACTTGAAGATGATATTTATGAGAAAGGTTTATATGGTGACGGTATAAATCCAATTGAACTTATAGATGACATAGAAGTAAAAGATGGATTAATTGTTAACGAATTTAGAATAAAAGCACCATTTATCTGGAGCCAATCAATGTTTGATGAACAATTAAACTTAGGTGCAAAATATGTCATTAACACAAAAAACTTGCAAATTAGAGTTTATAGAATTTACGAGGAAGGTAGTTTCAAGGGATTTGGAAGCCTAATTAATGGGGTCGAAATTAAAGGAACTAATGAAGATGCCTACGAAGAACTTGAAAAAATATTTGGATTTAAAAAACTGTTTGATTATTCTAAACCAACTAATTTTATTAAAGAATTATTAAATGGAGCATTACATTTTGACAAGAAATCAATTGTACTCGACTTTTTCTCCGGCTCCGCTACAACAGCTCACGCTGTTATGCAACTCAATGCTGAAGATGGTGGAAATCGTAAATTCATCATGGTGCAGCTGCCGGAAGAAACCGATCCCAAGTCAGAGGCATACAAAGCAGGATACAAGAATATCTGTGAAATAGGGAAAGAACGTATTCGTAGGGCCGGGAAAAAGATTGAGGAGGAGCTGAAAGAGAAATCAAAAGAGGAATATCTTTTTGCCGAGAAGGAAAGAAAACCACTGGATACCGGTTTCCGGGTACTGAAAGTGGACAGCACCAACATGAAGGATGTCTATTACAGTCCCTCTCAATACAACCAGCAGATGCTTCTGGAACTGGAAAGCAACATCAAGGATGACCGCACCGATATCGATCTGCTGTATGGAGTGTTGCTCGACTGGGGCGTGCCACTCTCGTTGCCCCATATCACCGAAAAGATTGGTGGCAAGGATGTGCACTTTGTAAACGACACCGATCTGGTGGCCTGCTTCGAAGAGCATGTGCCGGAAGAGGTGATCCGGGAGATTGCCAGACGGAAACCGTTGCGGGTGGTGTCTTTCTCCTGAAACAACCATTAAGGTGATTTAGGTCAATAATTTAATTCGATCTGTTATGGACTTTGAAGTGTATTGCGATGAAAGTGGTTTAGAGGCACTGACCAACAAGAAAGCGCACCTCTATACGGCCATTGGGGGTATATGGATCAATGCTTCTGATAGGAACAGGTTGAAAAATGATCTGTCTGCTGTTAAATCGAAACACAAAATTAATGGTGAATTCAAATGGAATAAGGTGTCACCTGCTTATGAGCTGTTCTATAAAGAGGTGATCGATTATTTTTTTGACTCTGACTATATACGGTTCCGGGTAATATTAATTGAAGCTGATAAAACCGACGATATAAGGTTTCATAAGGGAGATAAGGAGTTGGAATTCTATAAATTTTACTACCAACTGCTTCATCATTGGATTTTCGATTTTAACAGCTACAATATTTTCGTTGATCTGAAAAAGAATCGAAACAAAGGCAGATTGAATGAATTGTGTAAGATTTTAAACAACGCGAATCTATCTTCCGTTATTCATCAGGTCCAAGGTTTATACTCACAGGTCTTGTTGCTGCTAAATTCAACAAAGAGATTACCGGAACGGCCAAAACAAATCTTATTCAGCATGTTGAACGGTTTCATTTAAAAAAAGAGATTGCTCATACGCCTAAATGTGAGGAGAAAATGAATGTTTTTGTAATCAATTTGAGCGGAGGCTGGTAAGATGGATTACAGGAGAATCAAACCTCAGAACTATACTGAAGAACAATTACGCGAATTGTGGCGGATTGAATATTGTGAGCAATCTGTGTATACATTCGATCATGTTCTGGTGAGATTTTATGAAGATATGTTTGATCATGCTTTCTATGAAAGCGAGGATAGAAAAAGAAAAGATAAGTCAATCCTATCATACAACCGATTAGAAAAGATTTACTGGATTAAGGCGACATTACTGGATGAAAAAGCAATTCTGAAGAAAGGATGGGATAATCAGGGTAAAACGTATTTTAAAGACCGAAGAGTTGCGATTGTTAAAGGCAATTATGTGGTGATCATCCGTTTTACAGGTCTATTAAAAGCAAAGTTTGTTACTGCGTTTGAAAAAGAGGACATTGGTAACATATTGTCCGGACCTGATTTTGAAAGGAGTGGGGAGTACTTTGGAGAGGCTAAATAAAAAAACGTTGATTCGGGTTCAACGTTTAAAACCTTTGTAGGTTCCCTACCAAGGGTAGAGAATGATGCAAATATAATATATAAAAGTTGATATGCAAAATTTTAATGAGAAAATATATCCAATTTGCATGTCATTGAGCTATAATTAACATAGAAAAGACATAGAAGGTGAAGTTAAAGTTTAAGCACCAGAAGTTCCAGGAGGAGGCAGCCAAGGCGGTATGCGATGTGTTTGCCGGACAGCCCTGTTTGTCGGAAATCAATTACCTGATAGACCGGGGCGACACCCGGGGACAGGGCGAGATATATGATTTTACCGGATTCAAGAACCATAAGATCGTTCCGCAACTGACGGACGAGATGATCCTGGATAACATCCGTAAGATTCAACGGATGCACCAGATCCCGCCATCGTCGGCGCTGGAAGGACGATACAACCTGACCATCGAGATGGAGACGGGTACGGGAAAGACCTATACCTACATCAAGACGATGTACGAGCTTAACAAGCGGTATGGCTGGAGCAAGTTCATTATCGTGGTGCCAAGCATTGCCATCCGCGAGGGGGTATATAAGTCGTTCCAGATCACGCAGGAACACTTCACCGAGGACTACGGGAAAAAGATCCGGTTTTTTATCTATAACTCTTCCCAGTTGACCGAGATCGACCGTTTTGCCAGCGACAACTCGCTCAACGTGATGATCATCAATGCCCAGGCGTTCAACGCACGGGGGAAGGATGCCAGGCGTATCTACATGAAACTGGATAGCTTCCGCAGCCGCAGGCCGATCGATGTGATTGCCAAAACCAATCCCATCCTGATCATCGACGAACCGCAATCGGTGGAGGGAAAACAGACCAAAGAGAACCTGAAGGGTTTCAACCCGCTGTTCACATTGCGTTATTCGGCCACACACAAGAAGGACAGTCTCTATAACCTGATCTACCGGCTGGATGCCATGGAGGCCTACAACAAGAAGCTGGTGAAGAAGATCGCGGTGAAAGGGATTGCCCAGACCGGAACTACCGGGACGGAGGGGTATCTTTACCTGGAGGGGATCAATCTCTTCAAGGAGAAGAGTCCCACCGCAAACCTGGGATTCGAGGTGAAGTTTTCCACAGGTGTAAAAGCGGTGATCCGGAAAATTGAAATAGGGCATAATCTGTACGACCGATCAGGGTCGCTTGAACAGTACCGGGATGGATTCACCGTGACAAATATCGACGGAAGAGATAATTCTGTCACTTTTCAGAACGGAACAAAACTCTATGCTGGCGATGTGAAAGGGGCGGTGAACGAGCAGCAGCTTCGCCGGATCCAGATCCGGGAGACCATCCTGTCACACATTGAACGGGAACGAATGCTTTACTTCAGGGGCATTAAGGTGTTGAGTCTCTTTTTTATCGACGAAGTGGCCAAATACAAGCAGTACGATGCTTCCGGCAATGCGTTTAACGGTTCCTATGCGGATATGTTCGAGGAGGAGTATGACGATGTGGTGAACAGCCTGCAACTGAAAATTGGCGAAGATGCCTATATCAGTTACCTGCAATCGATCACGGCAGACAAAACACATGCGGGATATTTCTCCATCGACAAAAGGAAGAATCAGTTCGTGGACGGAAAAGTGGAAAGAAGCACCCGGGAGAGTTTGGACACCGATGCCTACGACCTGATCATGAAGGACAAGGAGCGGCTGCTCTCTTTCAGTGAACCGGTACGCTTTATCTTTTCTCACTCTGCGTTGCGCGAGGGATGGGACAATCCGAACGTGTTCCAGATCTGTACGCTGAAACAGAGCGATGCGGAGACACGCAAACGTCAGGAGGTGGGGCGCGGACTCCGCCTGTGCGTGAACCAGGAGGGGGAGCGGATGGACACCAATTTCCTGGGAAGTGAGGTGCATCATATCAACCAGCTGACGGTAATCGCGAGCGAGAGCTACGACCGCTTTGCAAAGGCGCTCCAGACTGAACTGGCCGAAGTGATTGCCGACCGGCCACAAAAAGTTTCTCCCTCGTTGTTCAAGGATAAGGTGCTGGCAGATAAACAAGGCAGGCCATACCCAGTGGGTGAGGAGGCGGCACTGGTCCTCTACGAGAGCCTGGCAGGCTATGGTTACGTGAAGGCGGGGACCCTGACCGATAAGTACTACGAGGACAAAGAGAGCGGCAGCTTCAAACTGCCGGAGGAGGTGGAAGCCAGCAGGGAGTCGGTGATGAGTATCCTCGATTCGGTGTACAACCCGAAGATGCTTGCTCCCGAGAATGCACGGGGCAACAACGTGGAACTGCATCTTGATGAACAGAAGTTCAACCGCGAGGAGTTTAAAAAACTTTGGAAGAGCATCAACGCCAAGACGGCTTACGTGGTGGATTTCGAGACAGAGGAGTTGGTCCGCAAGGCGATTCAGCGACTGAACAACCATTTGCACGTGTCGAGGATCTTTTTCACCGTCACCTCGGGAGCTTTGGAAAAGATTGAGTCAAAAGAATCGTTAGAAGTAGGAGAGGGGTTCAAGCAGCAATCGTCGAAGCACATCGATGTGCACGCTGCGGTAAACGGCAACGTAAAATACGACCTGGTGGGAAAGGTGGTAGCTGAAACGGGACTGACCCGCAATACGGTGGTAAGGATCCTGACCGGTATCGAGAGACCGGTGTTCGACCAGTTCATGCTCAATCCCGAGGAGTTTATTCTCAAATGCTCCAACCTGATTAACGAGGAGAAGGCGACGGTGATCATCCAGCATATCGCTTACAACAAGCTGAACGACAGCTTCGGCACGGAGATCTTCACCGAACCTACCCTGAAAGGCAAGCTTGGCGTGAACGCAATCCCGGCAAACAAGCACCTGTACGATTATGTAATCTTCGATTCAGTAAAGACGGAAAAACCGTTTGCCGAACAACTGGATATTAGCAGTGAGGTGAGCGTATATGTGAAGCTTCCCAAGGGCTTTTATATCAGTACTCCGGTGGGGAAATACAATCCCGACTGGGCCATTGCATTCAACGAGGGTGCCGTGAAACATGTCTATTTTGTGGCGGAGACCAAAGGCGATATCTCCACCATGGAGCTCAGGGAAGTGGAGTCAGCAAAAATATCCTGCGCCCGAAAACACTTCCAGGCAATTAGCAGCGACAAAGTGAAATTCGAGGCAGTAAAAGATTTTGAGCAGTTGATGAGTTTGGTGAAATAAATTTGTTAAGCCATGGAAAAAGAGAATTTCCAAATATTTAGTGACGAGTCAGGGTATTGTGGAAAGGAAAGATTTGGTGCTATTGCAGTAGTTTCAGGTTTAAAATCTAACACAAAAATACTTAACGCAGATCTTCAATCCATCCTTAATAGTAACACAAAGAAAGAGGTTAGATTCGCCGATATTAGTGGAAACCATGAATTAGTAGATGCTGCAAAAAAATTTATTACGCTGGGATTAGATCACTGCAGACACGGGAAAATTAAAATTTATGTATTAGTATGGGATAAGCACGATAGTAGACATGGTATTCAGGGCCGTGACGATATTGAGAACCTGAAGTATATGTATTACAAAATTCTCAAAGAAACCAAGTCTGACTGGATTGGAGTTGAGAATTGGGAGTTTTTCCCTGATGAGTTAACTTCTGTTGATTGGGAGAATGAAGTCGTACCATATATAGAACGGACTAATCTGGATAAGAAAAGGAATCATGATGAGGAGACACTTTTTGGTGTTTTGAATAATTTTAGGTTCCCAACTGTTAGAAAATGTAGAGAGTTAGAATCTTGTGAATACCCTATAATACAACTTGCGGATTTATTTGTTGGTGTAATAAGACTATCTTACGAGAAAAGTGAAAAATTCTGCAGTTGGTACTATGATAAGATAAATGGTAGTTCGTTATTTAATGAACCGGTTCCATTATCAAAAAGTGAAATTGCGAAATTTCAAGTAATGCATCATTTTAAGAAATTGTGTGATCATTATTTAATGGGGCTCAATCTTAGTGATGAAGAACATTTTAAGGTTTTCAAAAAAGATTGCGGACTTTGGATATGGTTTTATAAACCTCAAGGTGATTATGATAAATCACCAACAAAAAAAGGAAAACAACGCATGAAAAGTGTTGATAAACATTGAATCAACAAGGTAGATTCGTGATAATTGATTGGATTACAGTTTACATTGATAAAACAAGCATTGCGGTAATTTAATCAATTAATTGAATGGTTTTGTTATAAAACAACTAAATAGTCCATTATTTGGATTAGGTGTATTGTAAAACAACTTATTCGTTGTTTATTTGAACTTTATTCCTAATTTTACGTTGTAATAATGAAATCGAAACAAGAAGTTGAAAAATTCTTGGAAGAGATCAGCGTAAAATATGCCATTGTGTTATGATAAGTCCGATTACAGGAAAAGAGATGGAAGTGAAAAAGGAGTGGCGCAAAATGGACTATCGTAAAGAGACGTTCAACATACTCTTTCACAGTTGGTATTGTGTTGACTCAAAGGAGGAGTTTGAAGATGAGGCGTTCGCTGAATTAAACTATAACCAGGTCGTTAACCAATACAGAGAAAAATACAACATCCCTTTTCCGGAGGATATCAAAAATATTCGTGAACAATATAACCTTCCTGCGATCAGGATGGCGCAGGTATTGGGTTTTGGAGACAATACCTATCGTCAATATGAAACCGGAGAGATGCCTACTCAGGCCAATGCCAGATTAATTCAGATGGTGGCTGATCCAAATAAATTTTTGGAGATGCTGCATCTTTCCGATTTACAGGATAATAAACAGTATGCAAAAGTAAAATCCAATGCTGAGAGACTGAGTAAGCAGCAAGTTTCTAACTACGAATTGATTTTGGATCGTTTTTTTGGGGAAAAATTGCGGGATCGGTTTACCGGGTTTAGTCTGCCAGACTTTACGAAATTCAAGGAAATGGTACTTTTTTTCATCACGGATCATGATGTCTGGAAAACCAAATTAAACAAAATGCTTTTCTATGCCGATTTCGCCAATTACAAATACCATCACAGATCAATTAGTGGTGCAAGATATTGTCCCATCGATATGGGTCCGGTACCGGATAATTTCAATACCTTGTTCGAGATTCTTGTCAACGAGAAAGTGCTGGATATAAGCTATCAAATATTTTCTGATGGCGGTGTAGGGGAAAAATACAGTCCTTTAAAAAGTTTTGATGAATCGCTGTTTACCCCTGATGAATTGGAAATAATGCGGAATGTGAAGGAGCGATTAAAGAATATTTCAACACAGAATGTTATCGAGTTAAGTCATCAGGAAAAAGCCTGGAGCGAAAACAGAACCAACAAATCACAACCGATCGATTATACTTATGCCTATGAGTTGAGTTTACTCTGATCTGTTAATGACATCTATTCAAGCGTTAATCCCATGGATCAACCCAAACTGGAGCGGCTGCTCCGACTGATGAAACTGCTCACGGCCAACAGCTACCTGACCGTGGAGGATATCGCGGAGAAATTAGGCATCACACCCCGTTCAGTGTACCGCTACATCGATACCTTCCGGGAAGCAGGATTCGTGATCAAGAAGAAGAACGGATGCATCCGGCTCGACAAGTCGTCGCCCTACTTCAAGGATATCAGCGAGCTGATACACTTCACCGAGGAGGAGGCTTACATTTTAAAATCGGCAATCGAGAGCATTGACGAGAACAACCTCCTGAAACAGAACCTGAAGAAGAAGCTTTACACGGTCTACGACTACAAGATCTTGGCGGAGACCATCGTTAACGGCAGGCACAGCAGAAACGTGCGCCATCTGGTGCAAGCCATGGAGGAGAGACGGACGGTGATCCTGAAGAAGTACGCCTCATCGCACGGCAACGATATCCGCGACCGTAGGGTGGAGGCTTTCGCCTTCACCACCAACTACGAGCAGGTGTGGTGCTACTGCCTGGAGGACAGTGATGTGAAGCTCTTTAGGGTCTCACGCATCGGAGAGGTTGAGGTCCTGCAGGAGCCGTGGCAGCATGAGGCGGCTCACCAATCGGGCTATATCGATATCTTCCGGATGCACAGCAATGTGAAAATGCGGGTCATCCTGAAGATGGGGCTTCGCTCGTCGAGCCTCCTGATGGAGGAGTTTCCGCTGGCTTCGAAACAGATGCAGAGGATTTCGGACAACGAATGGATGCTGGATACCGAGGTCTGCTCTTACGAGGGGGTGGGGCGCTTTGTGTTGGGCCTGCCGGGGGATATTGTGATCATCGACTCTCCTGAGTTAGTGCAATACATTGCCACTCAGGTTGAAAAAATAAAGGTCTCGCCGTAACTTCACATAGGAACTGTTGCAATTTTGATCCCGGTCGTGTGTCGTGAAATAGATCCAGCAATTTCAGTGGTTGATTGAACTCAAAAAATATAATTTTAATATTTTTCTGTACCATATTTGTACCTTAATGTAATAATATGTTGATATACAGTTCGAGTTACATTCTGTATCGGAAAGTAGTGTATTGATAATAAATATTCTTGGATAAAAAATAATCACAAAAGCATATAAATTAGATTATCCATTCAATTTTATATGTTTTCAAATATAATTCTATATCTTTGCACAAAATAACTGCAAAAGCATATAAATGTCATTAAGTTTAGCCGCATTTATCAAAACAAAACGAAAAGAAGCCAAGCTTACACAGCAGGAATTTGCCGACAGGGCAGGCGTAGCACTTACCGTTGTCCGAAAGATAGAGCAGGGTAAGGAAAACCTGAGTTTGGCAAAAGTGAATCAAGTATTGATGATGTTTGGGAATAAGCTTGCGCCTGTGAACCATAAGGAGATTGAAAAATGAGGCAGGGGAAAGTGCTTTATAAGGATGACTTTGCCTGAATCCTTACGGAAACTGACGAAGGGGAATATCTATTTGCGTATGATAAAAACTACATCAGGCGTTTCCCAAATCAACCCATAACTTTTTCTATGCCTGTTTCGGATAAAGTATACCAGGACAATCGGTTATTCCCGTTTTTTGAAGGGTTAATACCCGAAGGCTGGTTGTTGGAAATTGCATCTAAAAGCTGGAAGATCAATCAGAATGACCGTATGGGTTTGCTGTTGGCATGTTGTAGAAACTGCATTGGCGCAGTAAGTGTAATTCCCATAATAGATGAAAGCAATGAGTAAAAGGTGTTTATACTGTTATAAAGAACTGGATACGGAGGTTGATTTTCATGTTTCGTGTAGCGCACGTTTTTTCGGGAGCAACCAGGTGCCGATTTTAGATTACACCATGGCTGAAATGGCTGAATTAGCCAAAGAGGTGGTTGAAAGTTCGGTAACCGTTCCCGGGGTGCAGCCAAAACTCTCTTTGGGCGGAAACTATATTCTCAAACCTCAAAATGAAACTTTCCCTCAAATGCCCGAAAATGAGCACCTCACCATGAGGATGGCTGAACTTTGCGGCATTTCGGTAGTAGCCTCTTCGCTGATTCGATTAAAATCGGGAGAGCTTTCCTACATTACCAAACGTATAGATCGTACGGAAACAGGCGAAAAAATCCACATGCTGGATATGTTTCAAATTCTGGAAGCTTTTGATAAATACAAAAGCTCTGTGGAAAAGGTGGGTAAAGCCGTAGCGGAACATTCTGCCAATACATTGCTGGATTTGCTAAGGCTTTTCGAAGTTGTTGTTTTCAGCTACCTTACCGGAAATAACGATATGCACCTGAAAAACTTTTCTCTGGTTCTGAAAAACGAAGAATGGCTTTTATCGCCGGCCTATGATTTATTGAATATAAACTTACATCTTCCCGAGGATAATAAAGAAACCGCATTAACCATCAACGGTAAGAAAAAGAAATTGACAAAGTCAGATTTTATAAACTTGGGATTGATATTTCAATTGACCGAAAAACAAATTATGAATACCTTTAAGCGATTTATCAAAGTTGAGAAAAAAATGAAACAAGAGATAAAATCTTCTTTTCTTTCATCGGAAAATCAGGTAAAATACATTGAGTTATTGGAAAATCGATTATTCTTATTTAAGTATAGCATGCTGTAAATCAAAGAGTAGGTGTTTTGTTTCAAGCCGTTTTTATAACTATCTCATGCTGAATGATAAACCAATAAAAAGCAATGAATAAAACACTCCTTAAGATCATCATTACGACCTTAACTTTACCGTTCACATAAATTGCCAACTTTCCATATATGCATAAAAAGATAAAAAAAGAACACATTTCTCTGTTTTCTTGTTTTTTTATAACATTTTTTTTATAATTTTGAGCCGACTTGAAACAAACTTACTGCTTCTGATGTGGACAATATAAATAAAGTCCTTGAAAAAGAAGATATTAAACAGGATAAGCTTGCCGAAAAGATCGGCAAACTTTTTTTTGTGCAGGTATTTTAAAACTTTACAATGCGCGTAATTTTCTTTAACATATACAAATAACAACCATGAAACGATTATTTAAAATTCTAGCTTTGATTGTAGGTGTTTTTTTTATTTCCTGTGCCGATGATGAGCATATTTGGATTAAACCCGAATTGCCTCAGGATACAGATGTCACGTTGCTTGATATGTGGGCTTCCGAAGTTTCCTTTCAGGTGCAGAGTAACGGTGAATGGACGATAGAGACCCAGGGAGATTGGTTCTATGTGTTTCCAGCAAATGGAAGCGGTAATGCTACCGTGCAGATTGGTGTACTTGAGAATGATACGGAGGTGCGCCAGACAGGCAAGGTCTCCATTATCTCTACTACCGAACCTTCAGTTGTGCAGACTTTCGAAATTGGCCAGAAATGCGCTGATGACTATGGAGTGATGGGTATTCTTGACGATAAACCTTCAATTAAAAAATATGCAGTGGGGTATGGCTATAACACTCTGAGTGAGTATGCCTCTCCTAATTCAGTTACCAAACAGATTGTTCGCTGGAATGAGATGGATGCCGAGGGATTGATTCAGTTTAATGCTTCAAGTGCCAGGTTCTATGAGAGAACGATAAATGGTTCCAGTCTTGAAGAGTTGGCTGAAAACTTAAGTGCTGCTGTGAGTTTTAAAGGTAAGTATTGTGGATTTAAGGGTGAAGTTGGTGCCACTTTTAACTCAGGTTCTACCAGTAGTGAGTTCAACGAATATGCAATCTCTTATGTTGAATATAAGGTGACAGATATCAGTCTTGTCACAGATATAGCTAACATAAGGGAAAAATGGTTGACAGAAGCTGCAAAAAAAGCCATTGATGGTGAAATAGAAGATTACAGGGGTACGGAAGGGGTGAAGAGGCTTCTTAGGGAGTTTGGGACGCATCTGATTACAAAAGCCGATCTGGGAGGTAGATTGAGGTATAACCTGACAGTAGATGTGTCTAAGGTGACCGGTTATTACGATATTAATGCTTACATTTAGATAAGGACATTAAAGAATCTTACGAAAAGAATAAAGAGCAAACTACGCTATCATTTACAGCAATTGGTGGCGACTCTGCGCCGCTTACTAAAATTTCGGATAAAAGTGCTATCGATAATTGGAAACAATCGGTAGCCGGTTACGATAAAGTGGAGACTAACAAAACAGCCCTGATTGGTTTTGGTTCAGATATGGAGGGTCTGATACCTCTGTATGAACTGGCATCCGACCCTCAACGTCAGAAGGATATTAAAGCTGTGATGGATGGTGATGGTTTTGTTACCATTGAGTATGAGGATAAAAATAATTATCAGATTGAAATTCCAACTTTTAGTGATGAGTTAAATGCTACCTTGGTTAAGGATATTAAGGATAGCAACAACAGAGTAGTAGCTACCGTTTGCAATGAGTTTATACCTGAAATCAATCCCGAAAAGCGTGTGAATGTTATTTACCCTGTGGCAAGCGGTAAAATATTGATGCATGCAGGTTTCTTCCCGGGATATGAGGGTCGTCGTCCTGCAAGAATATCATGGAATGGATCCAATCTTAAAATTGTGGATTATGATAATCTTGAAGAAAAAGAATATAAAAATATTTATATTGGAGGAGCAACAACAAGAACTAAATTAAATGAAGATCAGACTCCTAAGGAAACTACAACTCATGATTCTTACCTGAATGCTGTTCACTACACTCAGTCGTATTATAACTATCCATTGGTGAAAATATTTGGTGATATTTGGACCCGGGAGGATTATAAAGCAAACAAATTTGGGAATGGAAACTCAATGGTCTGGAAAGAAAATTTACAACTATATAAAGACTTGTATGGCTATTATGGCAATTTCCAGTACAATACACAGGCTTGTAACTATGGTACAAGTTTATGGTACAAACGTTCTGTTGCGACTGATAAAGGCTTTGCACCCTCCGGCTGGGCGCTTCCTTCATCCACACACTATAAGGAAATTCAAGCCATGCTCACAAAATATAATTTAAACCTGGGACTTTCGGTCCGCAGTAAAGCTGGCAGCCCCGGCCATAGTCCATTAGGTTTTGAAGCTCCTACAACTGATAAGGATGGTTGGTTAATCATTTCAAACTTTCATGGCACAATCAATATGGATGTAAGAGTTAATGGTGCCGGAACAGAGAATATGTACTGGACAAACGATGGTTACTATATGAAAGTGAACGACAGCGGATATGCAGTTGAGAAGATAGAAAATCATGTTGGCTATAATGATCCTAACTACTTTATGTCGGTTAGATTGATAAAGAAGAATTAACAGCGTTTTAACGAATACATACAACAAGGCGAGAAGTAAACCTCAACTCTGGCACACATCTTATAATCAATAATAAAACGGATTTTTTTGGTGTTACCAAGGGAGATTGAGGTGGGTTGGATAAGTTCCTCCTGCAAATACCGAATACCTGCTATCTGCAATAGAAGTCAATATTCCAGCACCTCTTCTACTGCTGTAGTTTTGATGAGATTTTTTCAGATGTTTTTCTTATTTTTGTCACAAAAAAATATCAGCAGATGTGCGGAATTGTAGGTTATATTGGTAAGAGAGGGGCTTATCCGATCCTCATCAAGGGGCTCCACCGGCTGGAGTATCGCGGTTATGACAGTGCCGGGATCGCCTTGATCCACGAAGGTGTCCTCAAGGTATACAAGACCAAAGGGAAAGTGTGTGAACTGGAGCAATATGCAGGGCAGAAAGATGTGGCCGGTACCATCGGTATTGCCCATACTCGCTGGGCAACCCACGGAGAACCTTCCCGGCACAACGCCCATCCCCATTATTCACAATCGGAAGAGTTGGCTATTATCCACAACGGAATCATCGAAAACTACGCAGTCCTGAAAGAGGGGTTGATCAGTGAAGGATACACTTTTCAGAGTGAAACCGACACCGAGGTGCTGGTACAGCTGATCGAATTCATGAAGAAGAGCAACGGCACCGACCTATCCTCCGCGATACAGCTGGCCCTGAACCAGGTGGTGGGTGCCTATGCCATTGCTGTGCTGGATCGACACAATCCCGACCAGATCGTGGCTGCCAGAAAGGGTAGTCCGCTGGTTGTAGGCATCGGTGAAGATGAGTATTTTATCGGGTCGGATGCCACTCCTATCATTGAATACACTGACCGGGTGACCTACATTGGCGATGAGGAGATCGTCACCATCCATCGTGACGAACCCCTGAGGATCAGGACCATCACCAACATCGAAAAAACGCCTCGGATCCAGAAGCTGGAAATGACACTCAACCAGCTCGAAAAAGGGGGCTATCCTCATTTTATGCTCAAGGAGATCTTCGAGCAACCGCACACCTTGAACGACTGCATGCGGGGACGGGTGAACGTGGAGGGCGATAACATCACCCTGGCCGGATTCATCGATAACCGGGAGAAATTCCTAAATGCCCGCCGCATCATCATAACCGCCTGTGGAACCTCCTGGCATGCGGCACAGATAGGCATGTATGCTATCGAGGAGTTTGCCCGTATCCCGGTGGAGGTGGAGTACTCGTCCGAGTTTCGCTACCGTAAGCCGGTAATTCATAAGGATGATATCGTCATCGCCATCTCCCAGTCGGGAGAAACCGCCGATACGCTGGCAGCCGTGGAGCTGGCCAGGAAAGAAGGAGCATTCATCTTCGGTATCTGCAACGTGGTGGGCTCCTCCATTCCGCGAAACACCCATTCGGGCTGTTATACTCACGTGGGACCCGAGATCGGCGTGGCATCGACCAAGGCGTTCACCGCGCAGGTGACCGTGCTTACGATGCTGGGCATCCTCATCGGAAAAGAGAAAGGAACCGTCAACCGTGACGAATACCTTAACCTGATAGGGGAGCTAAGCCGGATACCGGAGAAAGTGGGAGAGATCCTGAAAAAGAACGAACCGATTGCTCAATATGCCAAAACTTTCACCTATGCCAGCAACTGCATCTACCTGGGCAGGGGTTATAACTTCCCGGTAGCACTGGAGGGCGCTCTAAAGCTGAAAGAGATTTCCTATATCCATGCCGAAGGCTATCCGGCGGCTGAGATGAAACACGGACCTATCGCACTCATCAGCCACGAGATGCCGGTCATAGTAATCGCAACCCAGTCAGACACCTATGAAAAGGTGATCAGCAACATTCAGGAGATCAAAGCCCGCAAGGGCAGGATCATCTCAGTAGTGACCGAAGGTGATCGGATGGTGAGCGGACTATCCGATTTCTCGGTAGAAGTGCCGGAGACACTTCCTTGCCTGACTCCGCTACTGTCGGTAATCCCGTTGCAGCTGCTGGCATACCACATCGCCGTGGTGAAAGGGTGTGACGTAGATCAGCCGCGTAACCTGGCCAAGTCTGTTACGGTGGAATAATTCAGTTTTTTCGGAGATGGTTCAGAGCAAGAGCCTCATCAAGATTGTATCGTCGGTAACCTCTTTCTCCGTTTCGAAGCCGAACCGGCTACATAACCTGTAAGTCCTCTTATTCTCTTTCAGGGTGATGCAGTACAGAGATTCCAGGTTGCGGGATTTTGCGTAATCGATTATATCCTGCATCATTTGTATGGCAGCCGTTTTACCCCACAACTCTTTTTCGCCGATGTACCCGAAAACCTCGCCGTCGGTACCGGTAATGTGCTTCAGGCCGTAAACGGCGATCGGTGCCCCGTTATACCAACCGGCCTTCAGGTGATAGTCGGTCCGGGTCTTTAAGCTCTCGAACCATTTCTCCTGAGACTCCTGGTCGAAGTCGGGAGTCATTGTCAGGCTTTTTAATTGCGGGTCGTTCAGCCATTTCCATGACTTCTCCAGTGCTTCACGGTCGAACTCCCTGAATTCGACTTCCATCAGTTTTCTGTATTCCATAAAAGTTGTTTTTTTGTTTATTTCTGGTCGGCTATATACCAATTGTACATCCGGTCTATGCCTTCCCCGATCTCAACGTTGTATTGCCAGCCCAGCGATGTTAGTTTTGAAACATCGGTCAGTTTTCGCATCGTCCCGTCGGGCTTTGACGCATCGAACCGGATCTCTCCCTTATAACCAATAATTTTTCTTATGGTCTCTGCAAGGTTCTTTATGCTGATCTCCTTGCCCGTGCCGATATTGATGTGGCAGTTGCGGATTTCTTTCCTGTCTTGTTTCAGATCGTCGAAATCCACGTTCTCCATAATAAAAACACAGGCATCGGCCATATCTTCGCTCCACAGGAACTCCCGCATGGGCCGCCCTGTTCCCCAGAGCTCTATGTGTGTGGAAAAGATGCCGTGTTTGCTCAATGCGTTTACGATATCGTCCGTCGTGCTTATATCATTGATGTTGTCCAACGGCCTTCTTCTGAGGTCTTTTCTTACGGACTCCCAGTCGCCTTCGTGCAGGCATTTGCCCAGGTGCATTTTTCGCATCATGGCCGGAAGCACGTGGCTGTTTTCCAGGTGAAAGTTGTCGTTCAGCCCGTAAAGGTTGGTGGGCATTACCGCGATATAGTTTGTCCCGTACTGGATGTTGAAGCTTTCACACATCTTCAGCCCGGCAATTTTAGCTATGGCATAGGGTTCATTTGTATATTCGAGGGGCGACGAGAGGAGGTAATCCTCTTTCATCGGCTGTGGGGACTCCTTGGGATAGATGCAGGTGCTACCCAGGAACAGCAGTTTCTTCACGTTGTTCCGGAAGCTTTCGTAGATAACATTGTTCTGGATCTGGAGGTTCTTGTGGATAAAGTCGGCCCGGTAGGTATTGTTGGCAACGATCCCGCCCACGTAGGCGGCAGCAAGAAATACGTATTCGGGTTTTTCTTTTTCGAAAAACGCTTTTACGGCAGCACCATCCAACAGATCCAGTTCCCCGTGAGAACGGCCGATGAGGTTTGTATAGCCTTTTTCCTGCAGGTTCTTCCGGATGGCGGAACCGACCAACCCGTTGTGGCCGGCAATGTATATTTTGCTCCCTTTATTCATTGTCTATTTCGTCTTTGACTTTCAGCTTTCTCACAAACTTCATGTCGTGCTTTACCATTAATTTCACCAGTTCCCCGAAGGAAGTTTTCCGGGGATTCCAACCGAGAAGGGTTTTCGCCTTGGTGGGGTCTCCCAAAAGCTGTTCCACCTCGGCCGGGCGGAAGTATTTGGGATCCACTTCCACCAGGGTTTTCCCCGTAGCGGTGTCTATTCCTTTTTCATTGATCCCTTTGCCTTCCCACCGTAGTTGAATGCCGGCTTCAGCAAAGGCGAGCGCGCAAAAATCGCGAACGCTGTGCATCTCGCCTGTGGCGATGACAAAATCCTCCGGAGTGTCGTGCTGAAGCATCAGCCACATACATTCCACGTAATCTTTTGCATACCCCCAGTCGCGTAAGGCATCCAGGTTCCCGAGGTAAAGTTTGTCCTGCATCCGTTGGGCAATCCGGGCAACGGCAATTGTTATTTTCCGGGTGACAAAGGTCTCTCCACGCCGTTCACTCTCGTGATTGAAAAGAATGCCGTTCACGGCAAACATCCCGTATGATTCACGATAGTTCTTCGTAATCCAGTAACCGTAGAGTTTAGCTACGCCGTATGGGCTGCGTGGATAAAAGGGCGTAGTCTCCTTCTGGGGTACCTCCTGCACCAGGCCGTAGAGCTCTGAGGTGGAGGCTTGGTAGATCCTCGTTTTCTTCTCCAGTCCGAGAATCCGGACTGCTTCCAGCAAGCGGAGCGTACCAACAGCGTCGGTTTCGGCTGTGTATTCGGGTACGTCGAAACTCACCTTGACGTGGCTTTGGGCAGCCAGGTTGTAGATCTCACCGGGTTGCACGGTCTGTATGACCCGAATCAGTGAGCTGGAGTCGGTCATGTCGGCATAATGGAGGTTCACCAGCCTTTTTCGGTGCATGTCCCTTACCCATTCGTCCAGGTACAGGTGTTCGATGCGGCCCGTATTGAATGATGATGAGCGGCGTAATAACCCGTGGACTTCGTATCCCTTGTCTATTAGAAATTCAGCCAGGTAGGATCCGTCTTGTCCCGTTATACCTGTAATTAATGCTACTTTTGTCATGATTTTATCTGTTGTAATTAAAATGCAAATATATCGTAAATTTTTCACATGGCGTTTTTATACGCGTTCTTACCGATCAGGGTCATCACAATAATTTTGATATCCCATAGGAAGTTCCAGTTTTCCAGGTATTCCATGTCGTATTCTACTCTTTTTTGCATTTTCCAAAGCTCGTCGGTGAGTCCCCGGTAGCCATTTACCTGTGCCCAGCCGGTAATGCCCGGCTTCACGAAATGGCGCACCTTGTAATATTCAATCAAAGCGGAATACTGTTCGGTATGCTTGAGCATGTGCGGACGCGGCCCGACCACAGACATATTCCCCACGAGAACATTAAAGAACTGAGGCAGTTCGTCGATATTGTACTTGCGTAAAAAATTCCCGATGGAGGTTATCCGGTTGTCATTTTTCACGGCCTGTTTTGTGTCCGCTTCCTGGTTCACCTTCATGGTCCGGAACTTGATACAGTTGAATGTCTTGTTGTTTATTCCCGTCCGTTGCTGAACGAAAAACACAGGCCCTTTTGAGTTTAGCTTGATAATGATGCTTAGCAGGGGAAGCAACCAGCTGAAGATAAACAGAATGACTGCCGATGAAAAGACGACGTCGAATGCCCTTTTTTTCAGGCGCAACGTCAGGTCGTCCAGGGGGATCTGCTGGGGGTTGAACATCTCGAAGAAACGGGCGGACTCTACCTTTCGGTACATGCACTTGTTCCAGTATCCGTTCATGAGGATATACCGCACTCTCAGTCCGGTTTTATTGCACAGGGCAAGAAGCTCTTTCGTATTTTTCAGGGTAAAGTACTTGGGGTTGGTCACAAAGATCATGTTTATTTTGTGATCCTTCGCTAAAGCGGGTAACTCCGTCAATCTTCCCAGCAGGTCCTCTCCGGCACCGTTCCCTTTGTCAGAAATATAACCCACCAGCTTGAAACCCAACGTAGGGTTGTTATTGAGTATTTTTCCAACTACCCGACTCGAGTTGTTTGTACCCAATATAATCACCCTGTTGAATGAATATCCCTTTGCGTAGCGATATCGATGGAGTTGGTAAATGAAATAAAACACTACTACCTTGAACAGGAAAAAGAATGCCACATACTCCAATAAAAACACCCGGTGGTACCCCTTGGGAAGGAAGATCTCTCCCAGCGCAAAAAGGGTGATGATCAAAACAAGGAAACGTATGCTGATAATTCTCAACCGGTACCTGTATTTGTCAGTGAAGAAGAAATTTCTTTTACCGTACAAGGTATATGCAATAATTTCCGAGATATTCGCGTGTAGATAATACAGGTTCCTTCGGGGTACGTCCATATAATCGTGAACCGGGCTAAACTGAAAAACAATAAAGACCGCTAAGTTCAAAAGAAACAAGTCTATTAAAAGATAAAAGAACCTTATTCCCGGGTGATCTGTTTCCATAACTGCGAAATAATAAAATAGAATACGTTGTACATGCTTTGTTGCGTTTATGCTGAAAAACAAGGATGCCTTGTCTTTTAGCCTTTTAGAGTAAATCGCGAAATACTACACGGGGCCGAGTGTTTTTATAATGATAGAGTGCCACCAGTTTTTCCTTCAGGATATGCTTGATGAATAATGTATTCCCGATGAGGTACCTGCGCCACATGCGCTTAGGTTCCTTGATTAGCCGGTAAAACCATTCCATGCCGATGGATATCATCCAGCCGGGTGCTCTTTTCACGGTTCCGGCGTAGAAGTCGAATACGGCGCCGATGCAACAGATGTGGCCCGCTTTTAACTGAGGGTAATACTTGAAGGCCCATTTTTCTTGCTTGGGCGCCGTCATGCCGATAAAGAGGACGTCGGGTTCGATTTCATTGACTGCATCTACCATCCTTTGGCTCTCTTCATCGCTGAATTCCGGCTTATAAGGCGGTGAGTAGCTGTAGACCTCTACGTAGGGATACTCCTTTGCTGCTCTCTCCCGGATGAGGTTCAACGTCTTTTCCGAACTTCCCAGAAAGAAACATTTCCCTTTCGTTGAGTGGATCCGATCCATTTCGTACCGGAACAGATCCGCTCCGGCAATCTTTTTTAATTTTTCGCCGATTAACAGGCGAAGCGCCCAGACGATACTTACTCCGTCGGGTAGCAGCATGTCGCTCGACTTCAGGGCTTCCCGGAAATAAATGTCTTTATGTAGTGTATTAAACGAGTGGGCATTGAGTGTGGTGATCAGTTTTTTTGACGGATTGATCTCTTGTAAAGACCCGTTGAACAAGTTAAATTCGTGTAACATATTGCTTATTTTTTAGGGTTAATTTGAAATGATTGATTGTTGTCAGGGCTCCACCAAAAGGTGAACCTGAGTGATGTCTCACAGTTGTGGATTTCTTTAAACCGGATTAATCCGACGTTAGGATCTCCGCACATGCTGGATATTCCCAGATCGATGTAATCGAAGTCCATCTTTTTATAGTGTTCGTAGATATTCATGACCAGGAAGTCTATTATCCCCAGCGATCTTTTTTCCATGTCGTCGCCCAGGAAAATGCCCTGAACGATCTTGCTGTGTCCCCTATAAAAAATTCCTGCTCCGATATTGCATCCATCGCTGTCTTTTACCAGGAAGAAATCGACCGGCAGGATTTCATTCACTTTCAGTATGTCCTCGAGAGTCATGTGTATTTTCCGTTCTTGCTCGACACGATTCCGGAAAATCACGTCATAAGCGTCTTTCCTAGATGCTTCGTCTGTAACAATGCTGCAGGAGAGCTGATGTTTTATTGCTCTTCTGCAATTCTGGCCCACCGTGTTTTTTGTCCAGTTCCCGTCGAATTTCTTCAGGTTCACACAGTTCTGTATATCGGGGGTAGCCATAGTGAATCCCAACCTGACAAACGCATTTATGAATTTCGCGTTCATGTTGTTCTGATAGGGGTTGGGCGGTAAGGTGATGACTACCCGCTTGAATCCCTGTTCGTTCACAAATAATTTTAAGTCAGAGAGGTAATTGAATATAACACTGTACGATACATGTTCGTGTGTATAGTGAAAGCCGCCAAAAGGAGCTGAAAAAGGTGAACAGAGAATATCGTCCTTCAAGCCAAGAATTAATCCGATAGACTTTTCCTCTTCGTCCATCAGCCTGATCAGCCGTTCTGTCTTATTCTCAACCAGCCCGAGAAATGCTTCTGAAATAAACGGACTTGGGTCGGTGTCAAAATACCTTCTGTACAGTGTTTTTGTAATGTCTGTAAGCATTTTCTAGCAAATAAGGGTTATTTAATCGCATCTTGTAAAATGGAAAGTAACTTGTGTTCAAAAATACTGAGGGTGAAATTATTTTCGTATTTCATCCTTCCGTCCTTTCCCATCTGCTTTCGCAACAGCGGGTACCGCACCAGCAACTCCAACCTTTCTGCCAGGGCAATGACGTTACGTTGCGGAATCAGGAAACCGTTGATTCCGTCTTTTACCATATCGGGAATGCCTCCCTCAAAGGTGGAAATAACGGGTAAGCTGTGCTGCATGGCTTCCAGAATAACCAACGGGAAGCATTCGTTCGGATAATAGGTGGGTAGCACAAAAACATCGGCCTGTTCGTAAGCCATTTCTTTCAGTTTCCCAAACCTTTTTCCAAGATACTTTACCTGGTTCGTCAGTTTTTTTTGTTTTACGTAATCGTTGAACTGTTCTTCGTTCACGTCTCCTTCCCCGCCTATGAAATCGCATGTAAACCGGTATCCTTTCTCTTTTAAGAGTGAACAAGCTTCAATCAGGTCAAAAACTCCTTTCGTTGTAAAGAGATTGGATAAGAAAAGGATCTTTAACGTCTTGTCTTCTTGAAGGGACAAAAGTTCTGTTTCCACCTGGTAGTCTTTGATCCCGTTGGGACAATAATAAACTTTCCAGGGTAAAACATACCTTTCTACATCCAGGTATAGCTGCTCCGACAGGAGGATGACGCTGGTGTTTTTAAAAACAAACCGGTAGAGCAGGTCGTTTACCTTTTTGTGCTGGTTATGCCGGATCCCTTTGTTGTGAAGGTGGTATATTGTTTTTACGCGAAAAATGCGTAGTAATCCTACCAGAAAACAGTCCTTGTAAAAGGCGGCACCGGTGGTTGAAAGGGCATAATAACAGAGGTCTGGCCTGCGGTGAATAAGTTTCCCGAAGAGTTCGATCCAGATTGCAATGAATCGGAACAGTTTGATAAAACTAGTTTTACCGGTCTCGTTTACTGAACGGGACATGAGCAAGTTAATATACCTGCCGTGAAAGGAGTTGTTGATCAACGGGCTTTCTTTAACAAATTCACCAACAATGGAAGATCCGTGCACCGGTGGTGGTAGATGAAGCAGGTAGAGTATGTCCTTTTGTTTGTTGCGCATAGTTTTTTATGTGTATCTAAGTCGAATCCGTCAGGTCAGTTTTTCCCATTCTTTATTGAACTGCAATTGGTAATTCCCCATTAATGAAGGCCTTTCTGCCAAGCGTACCTCTTTTACGGATTGAATCATTTCCAGAAAACGTTCCGTTTTCTCCAAGGTGTCGTTTCTGTTCTTTGGATCAAACAGGATTCCTCGTTCAGGAGTTATCAAACTTGCTGCTCCGGCATATTGAGAACACAGTACCGGCATCCCGAAAATCAATGCTTCGTTCACAACGGCTCCAAAAGGTTCGAACAAGCTGGGCAAGACTAATCCTGACCCGCAGGCATACCAGGCATGGAGTTCCTCTCCCTCTAGTCTCCCTGCAAACATAACTTTTCCACGCAATTGCTGATCTTCCATTATTTCTTGTAAGGAGGAGAGCTCTCTTCCTTCCCCGACGATGACGAACTTCAGGTTATCAGCTTCGGGCAACAGGGAGGATAGAGTACTCAAAAAAACGGAAAGCCCTTTTTCGGGGATTAGCCTTCCCACAAACAACAGTATCTTTTTACCTTCGAGGTCGTATTCCCGAACATATTGTTGTGCGATCTCCTCCAATTTCCGGGCGTTTTCCCTCAATCTTTCCGGTTTTTGCAATATGGGTGAGACGATAAGCTGATGCTCTTTCAAGTTGAACTTGTTTTTGTAAAACTCCGATACCTCTGCAGACATGACCACCCAAAAATCCAAATGTTTTACAGACCGTTTTCGGGCCAAATTTCGTAATTTCGATTGCATGTGGTGGCACATGTCTATACTGTCGTCCAGGGTAGTTCCTATTTTTTGAGTGATGATGCCTAGCTGTTTCCAGAGAATCAGCAACTGGGTCGTCAGAGAATATTCAAACCCCATAATTATGTCGGGTTGTATCTTCCGGATCATCCTGTACATGCCAAAACGGAAGAATACTTTCCCTTTCCGGCGTGGCCCTTTCAGTAAGTAGAGAACCTTAAATCTGCAATGGCCCAGGAGTTTACTCTGATCCATCTTGTTGTTCCAGATGTTGTCGAAAAGAAAAACCACCGTCAGATCGAACAACTCGTTCAGCGAATTAAACTGATCAAGTCTGTAGGGTGCAAGGGACGGGTGAAACATCAGTATTTTCTTTCTTTGCCTGTTCATACTTTTTCTTTTTTTTACGATACACCTTTAGTTCTTGAACCTGTCCCACAAAAACGGGAAAAACGTCTTCATCCAAAGCATCACGAAGGAGTAGGGGAGAAACATCGGGAAATGCCTCTTTACGTAAAACAAATACTCGTTATACGCCAATCCTTTAGGACTCTTCAAGTACGCAATCCGGTCCCTTAGCGGTAAATTCCCTCTTTTCCAGCTTCTCCCGTGATCGTCCGGGCGCCACGTAAACCGGAACATCTCTTTTGCGGGCCCGCAGTGAATAGTCGTAGTCTGCAATACCGTGCGTGAAGCGATCATCGAGAATACCCACCTGGTCTACTGCTTCTCTGCTGACCCACAGTATATTGGCGTTTGCAATCTGGCATTCCTGCGGTTGGGCCTGTGGGGAGAGCAGTTGACTTTTCACGATAACGTGGTTGGTTTTGATCCGGGAGCCGCCGTAGGTTACTTTTCCGGTTTTTCCGTCTATCGTTGTGCCGCAGTAAATTCCCGTCTTGCCTGTTTGCCGGAGTGAATGCTCTTCGGCTTTCATCAGATTCATGATAAAGTCATGCTTTAACTTAACATCGTCATTTATCAGTAAATAAGCATTGTATGATTTCTTCTGGGTGGCTTTTTTCCAAGCCAGGCGCATTCCGCCGGCCCAGAATAAAGTACCTCCGCCTTTTAGTACGGTTACCTGCGGGTACAGTTCTTTTACCGCCTCTTCCGTCCCGTCCGTTGAGCCGTCATCTGTTAAAAAGACATCCAGTTGAACATCCGGTGGGAGTTCTGCTTCAAACAGGGATGCCAGGCACGTGAGTGTTTGGGCTTTTCTGTTGTGGCACGTGAGTAAAACAGCTATTTCTTTTCCCATTGTTTTTCTTTTTTAATCAAATGATTTTGCAGGCGGATATAGCGGACATCAAAAATGCCGCGCACCCATAGGGCAACTTCTTTGTTGGTCATCTCCCGG
This sequence comes from Porphyromonadaceae bacterium, assembly GCA_022840285.1. GTDB lineage: Bacteria > Bacteroidota > Bacteroidia > Bacteroidales > Dysgonomonadaceae > Petrimonas. Next base: position 7,670 of record JALHIE010000060.1, on the reverse strand, counting down.
AAAGTATATGAAAAACACAATCCAATCATCACCCATAGCATGAAGTAGTTGAGGGAGAAGTTGTTGACATCTTCTACCCAGGCATACAGCCACCGGAAGGCAATGTAAATACCCAGCATTTTCGCGTATATGTTTGCTGATCTGTTTACGGCTAAATAGGAAGCCCTTAAAAAGATCAACGTATAAAGGATTACACCCGCTATACCTGTCCAGGTAAACACGTTGGCCAATCCAATTTCATTGGCTAATCGCTCGCTTCTTCGGGTCAGCTCGTATGCTCTTTCTCCGAATATTTCAGAATCGTTTCCCCGGGCCGGTGTGCGTCCCAACAGCCAGTAGTTGTTGTTTATCGCCGATTGAAGCACTTCGGAATAGATGAAAGTACGTGTATCTGTGGTAACGTTTATTTCCACACGGTTACCAAATTCATCCGTTCCTACGGTGGTGTAATCTCCTTTCACGTAATCGTCCATTTTAAAAACGTTGAAGATCTCGCTGACTCCCAGCAGAAACAATACTACGGGTATGACAAACAAGGAGAGCCGGACTGCTTCCATAACCTTCACAGTAATCATGCTCCGCAAGTAATAAAAACCCAGTATGAGTAAAGGAACGCCAAATTTTATGACATTGCTACGTGCTCCCAGGTCCGCGGTTATTACCACCAACGTTACGGTTATTACCAGGATTTTCTGACGCAGGGTAAGTGCCGGTAAGAACAACAGCAAGAAACTCATCGGAATCAGGTAAAATCCATATGCGTCTGCACGCAGGATAAGTGCGAAGATTAAAAAGAGAGGTAGCACGTACCTTACGTAATACGAAAGCATATATTGCACAACCTTCTTGTTGGTTGCCGAATAAGCCACAATGGGAAGCAGAAGTGCCATTGCGTTACTTATCAATCCTTTCCAGTCCCAGTATATTTCAGCAACAAGCATCCCTCTTACGATGCAGACAATGTTCCAAAGCAAATATATCCAGACAATCCTAAGGTTTTGTTCGTTTTTCCTGTCGAAGAAAGAATACCTTGCCAGGAAGAATACAGCTAAAATAATTATTGACAATACCCAGACAATCGTGGTGTTGTTTAGAACGGAAGTGATGGAGCGCCACCGTTTGGCAAAAGACAATACGGAATAAACGGTGAGCACCAGAATGGTCACCGGAATGGCTTGACTTATTATCTGTTTGTTAACGGTATTCATTTGTTCTTGTCAAGAATAAAGTTGGTATATCTCTTCTGCATTTTTTTTCAAATGATACGTCTCGTTCACCATTTCCTTTGCACGGGCGGAAAGTCTGGTTGAAACCTCGGGATGTGTGTGCAGGTAGATTATTTTTTCCGCCAGGATGGTATGGTCTTCGGGAATAAGCAGGCTGTTTTCCCCTGTCTGGTTGAAATCCCTCAGTCCAGTTACGTTGTAGAGTATTGCGGGGATTCCGCAAGCCATCGCCTCGATGGTCGTGATGGAGATCCCTTCGTGTTTACTCGTCATCAGGTATATGTCAGATGCTACCAGGTACCTGCGGATATCCGTCTGGTTGCCGAAGAACCGGACGCATTTGTCTACACCCAGTTCTACGGCCAGCTCCCTTTCTCCTTTTTCTGCTTCTCCCTTCCCTAAATGCAGGTACTGCAGGTTGGGATAATGCTTCGTAATGAGCGGCAGCGCCTTGATAATTTCTTCGTGCCTTTTGATGGAACTACAGCCACCGATGGAGATTATTACCAGAGCATCTGCGGGAATCCCCAGCTCCTCCCTATATTTAATTTTCTCTCCATTCGAAGCTGGAAAGAACCGGTTTTCTCCGTACCAGTTGTATACCTTTTTCGTTTTGTTGCGGTAATGTTTCAATTCGTGCTCATAAACCGAATGGCTGATGCTCTGGAACCGGCACCTGAATATTTTTTTGGCCGACCATCGTTGCAACACATGATAGGGATAACTGTAAAAGTGAGAAACAAAAATACTGTGAAAGGTATACACGGATCGTTTGCCGGCCAGCCACGCACAAAGTGCCATCTCCCACATGATCGCATGGCTGTGGATATGGACCACATCGTAGTTTTCCCTTGTCAGAAACTCTGTGAACCACATCCAGTACCGGATGCGTGCAATTATATTCCATCCGCCGGGATAGGGCCTGTGAACAACCTTGTAGCCTGCTTGCTCAAAATGCCGGGAATACTCGCCCTGGTCAGGAGCAGTGGCCATAACGGTCAGTTCACATCCCTTGTGTTGAAAATAGGAGGATGCGTCAACGTACATTATTTCCGCTCCTGAGAATTTAAGCTCGTGAAGAATCTGTACTACTTTCATAGTGTTGTTTTATAATTTCGGAATAAATCTGGTAATATTGCCGTGAGGTTTGCGTGATGTTGTGCCGTCTGAGGGCAATCTCCCTGGCGTTTGCACTAATCTTCAATGCCAGTTCATCATCGGAAAAAATCCGGGCTATCTGATAAGCCAGGAACACATAGTCTCCCGGTGAGAACAGGAGTGAACTTTCATTATCCTTTACAATGGAGGTTACCCCACCAACAGACGAAGCTACGCAAGGCGTTCCTGTCATCATGCTTTCTCCCAGCGAGTTGGGGCTATTCTCCAGGAATGAGGGCAGAACAAACAGGTGCGCCTTGCTGTATTCCATTGCCATTTCGTCGGCCGACAATTTTTTACGCAGAATAATGTTTTCCGTTAATTTCAATTTCCTGATTTCGCTTTTCAGGTAATTGGAATAATCTTCTCCAATGAATACATCTTTTATCTTGGAGGATTTCAGTGTAAAGGAAGACAAGGGTGCGACTATTTTTACTTCGGGAAATTGCCTTTTCAGAATTGCAGCGGCCTGCAGTAAGGTGTGAAATCCTTTTAACGGATATTCGGCCGAGGGGACAAATATCCGGTGACGTTCGCATTCATCGATCTTCCACACATGTTGGTAGAAGGCAGGGCGTAACAGCTCTTCTCCGTGGAAGTAAGAGGCCCCTGCATTCATAGCTGCCAGCTGCGCTTTGTCCCAGGCCGTTCTTCCGATAAAATACCGGTTGATCCTGTATACCTCTTTTTCAATGTCACTGTATTTTCTCCATTTCCGCAACGTGGAGTTCACTCCACCGCGCCCGACTCTGTTTTTGACGGACCGGTGTTTTTTTAACCCGGCATTGGCCACGCTGTATTTCAGGTAATCCAGGCAGGAAGATACGATGCCCTGTATGGAGCAGACAATCGGAATTTTTGTATCCACGTACTTACGCAGGAGGGCGAAATTCTTTTCGGTGCCGTGAATGTGGATAATATCAGGCTGAAAATCGTTTATTACGGACAAGTATCTGTTCGCCAGATTGGCGCTCATTACTGACGCGTTTTCGTTCTTGCTGATGCGTATGGAATAATACACAACGCCATCTATTTCCTGCTTCTGTTCGTTTCCATTTATCACGGGAGTGACGGATGCAAGCGTTATGCCGGGTTGTTGGAGGATATTGTAAAACAGAGGGGCAACCCAGGACCCGCCTTTTGTGGGCTGGCCCTTGACGTAGGGGAAGAAAACCTCAAACACATCGTGTGTTATCCAAAAAACGCGCATATCTTTCTTTATTTAAACATTGTATCAGTATGACCTTACTCCGTTGAATTTCAAGTACCAGTAGAACAGGCTGAATTTCAACAGGAGGGGGACACCTTTGTGCCCCTTGAACCCTTTGTATTTATACCGCAGCCAGTTTTCGTAATAGATCGATAAATCAATGGGATTGAATATATTCAAATTCTGTTTCCTGTATTTGTTGAAAATTTTCAGGGCCTCTTTTTTTCTCAGGTTTTCCACGGAATCGTTTCTGGAGAGTGAGTTTTTGTGAATCCTGTACCTGACCGTCGGTTTATTCATGTAATGTATTTTAATGCCTTTGCCGATAATTCTAAATACCATGGACATGTCTTCGTAGATTTTGAATTCCTCGTCGCAAAACCCAATGCTGTTGATCAGTTCCTTTTTGTAGAAAAAAGTTGGCGTATTCAGAAACACGGGCCAGCGCACATAGGCCTTTAGCTGCTCCTTGACGGATGAGCGGCTGGCAAAATAGATCAATCCCTCATTGATGGTTTCCTTTTTTGCCGGCACGCTGTTTTCATCCATTTCCTGCACTTCCGATATAATGAAGGAGGCTTTGGGAAAGCGGCCTGCGTACGCAAGGTTATCGGTAACGCAGTTGTCGAGTAAGGCGTCGTCGCCGGCAATCAGCTTAACCCATTCTCCTGTGGTTGCCTGTATTCCACGGTTACAATTTGCGGCTATTCCCGTGTTTTTTTCTACCGTAATAATTTTTGATTCGTAAAATCGCTGCCGGTTTTTTTCGATCCAATCCGTACAGAGCTGGACTGTGTCGTCCTTAGACGCGTCGTCACTCACGATCAGCTGAATATTGTCCCACGTCTGGGCTTTCACACTTTCCAGCGTCTCCAGCACGTATCTTGAGCTGTTGTACGTGATGATGATGATCGAAACCAAAGGTGTACCTGTATTATTCATAAATCATTATTTGTTTCTGTATTTTTGTAGAAAACCCCGGATAATCTCTTTTAATCCGATTCTGCTCTCCAGTTCCAGGTAGGAATACCAGCAGGAGACTCCGATGAGCAATGTTCCGATAACGTATGTATAGGGTTTTTCTATTAGGTTTACTATGGCAAAACTCATCAATGCCAACGAGAATTGGACGGCAAAAATCTTTAAGAAGGAGGAGGTGAACGAAAAGTGGTACTTTACTTTTGCAATGACATATACCTGTATGAGGTAGATCATGTAAACCATCAGGAACGAAACCCCCAACCCCGTTAATCCACCAAAATGGTATCCCAGCAGGCTAAAGCCTAGTGTATAGGTGTTCCCGGTTAACTCGTTCCAGAAAAACAGCCTGCTTGCTCCTTTTGCCAGAAAAACAAAGGCGATTGCCCAGCTTACTGCTTTGAAAAATATGCCCAGGGATGCCCAGTATATCATTCCCGTTATGGCTAAAAATTGTGTGGAGTATAAGAGGATAATGGCCCAATGAATAAAAACAAGGAACCCGATCAGTACGGGAGCCAGTATCAGCAGCGCAATTTCAGACTGCTGATTGACGTTCCGGGCACACTGTTCGTTGCTGTTTGCCACGGCTGATAGCCTGGGGTAGTAATCAGTTCCCATTGCCGTAAAAATCATGCCCACGTAGGTATTGATGATGGCGAATCCCGCATTGTACAAACCAACATCTGCCATGTTCCCCGTGCGGTTGATGAATATCCGGAGCAAGTATGCAGCGGCAATCGATATCAGTCCGCTGAGGCTTATCATAAAGCCCATAACCAGCATGCTTTTGCCTTCGGCGACGGTGATTGCCCGGTTGATCGTTGTCTTTCCAATTTTTGTCTTCTTTGCGAAGTGCCAGGAGAAAAACAGGGTGATCAATGCCGTGAGGATAATAACGGGCACAATTCCTTCAACTCCGAATCTGTAATAGAGCGGAACGGTGATCAGAAGTCCAGCGATGCTGCCGTAGACGTTGGCCTTTGCTAAATCTTGCAACTTACGAAGCCCCTGCAGCAACACCAGTTCCCCCGTACTCAACTGGCTGAAAAGCAGTGTGGCGGAAATCCAGGCAAAGGCAGCCGTATATTCTTTATTGCCAAACGTGAACTGGCTTAACCAGGGTGAGAAGAGAAGCGTCACAACGGCTCCGAGGATACCTGTGATCCAGACCAACCGGCGCATAACGGAGATTACCGTCGATATACGTTGCTCATCTCCTGTGGCATTTGCTTCGGAAATATTTTTGATGGCACTTGTGCCCAGACCGAAGTTAGTTAGGCCAGCTACCAAGCCGGTGGTGGAGGTCAGCAGTCCCACAATACCCATACCAGCCGGCCCGAGGAGGAGTGCTACAAATTTCGAGCGCACGACGGAGATGACGATTTGAAAGACCTGAACTCCGCCAAAAAGAGAAGTCGCTTTCATGATCTGCCGGTATGAGGATTGATGCTTGTTCATGTTGTTCTTTTCGAATTGTTCGGATGAAAGGAATTCACTGTTTTTGTCACGGTTTCAACTTCTTCATCGGTGATTACCTGGCTTATAGGCAGGCTCAGGACTTCGTTGTGAATTTTATCGGTGACCGGCAAAGGCAGGTTGCTCCACTCTTTGTATGCCTTCTGTTTGTGGGGTGGAACTGGATAGTGGATAAGTGCCTGAATCCCGTTTCCGTTGAGATGGTGAAGCAACGCATCGCGATGCCCCGAGCGAATCACAAACAGGTGAAACACGTGTGCATCCCAGTCGTTTACTTCAGGCAGTACGATATCCGGATGATGGATATGGGTCAGGTAATAGCGGGCCACTTCTTTTCGTCGTTGGTTGTCTTTGTCGAGGTACTTCAGTTTTACATCCAGGATAGCTGCCTGGAACTCATCCAGCCTGCTGTTAAGCCCCTGGTAATCGAATATGTATTTGGTGTTGGAACCGTAATTGGCCAATGCCCGTGCCGTTTCCTCCAGTTTTTTGTCGTCGGTAGTAATGGCACCGCCATCGCCAAAAGCCCCCAGGTTCTTGCCGGGATAAAAGCTGTGGCCGGCCGCGTCTCCCAAAGAGCCTGTCGTCTTTCCGTTAAACTTGCATCCGCTTGCCTGGGCATTATCTTCAATAAGTTTTAAATCGTGTTTTTTACAGATCTCTCCGATTCTGTCGGTGTACGCGCATTGCCCGTAAAGGTGGACGATCATGATCCCCCTTGTTCTGGGGGAGATGGCCGCTTCAATTTTGGTGTCGTCCAGCTGATACGTACGGATATCTGGTTCGACCAACACCGGAACTAGCCGGTTGTCGGTAATGGCGAGGATAGAAGCAATGAACGTGTTTGCGGGTACAATAATTTCGTCTCCCTCGCTCATGATGCCTAATTCCATGTATGCCTTGAGGATTATCCGCAAGGCATCCAGACCGTTGGCAACGCCCACGCAATAACGGGTGCCGATAAATCCGGCGTAGTTGTTCTCGAATCGTTTATTTTCTTCGCCAAGCAGGTACCAGCCCGAATCGATTACCCGGGATGCGGCCTGATGGATTTCCCCGGTGTATTTCTGTGTAATTTTCTGTATGTCGAGAAATTTAATCATCTGTGTCGATCTTTAATATATGCTTTACTCCATTCTTGTCTCTTTTGTCCATATCCAGTAAAATACCCTCTTCGGTTATGTACCCTTTTTGAGTAGCCGGATTTCCATACCAAAACGAATAATCGGGAATGTCCTTCGTGATGATGCTTCCGGCGCCGATAAAGGAATATTCTCCAATCACGAGTCCGGGAAGTATCGTTGCGTTTGCGCCAATGGACGCTCCTTTTTTCACCAGAGTGGGTTTAAATTTTGAGGTGTCGTGCGCTTTTGACCGCGGAATCAGCTCGTTGGTGAATGTCACGTTGGGCCCGATAAATACGTTGTCTTCAATGGTTATCCCGTCCCACAACTGTACCCCGCTTTTGATGGTCACGTTGTTACCGATCACAACCTTGTTTTCGATGAATACATGCGCGCAAATATTGCAGTTGCTTCCGATCTGTGCGTCGGGCAATATCACGCAAAATTGCCAGATTGTTGTGTCTTCGCCTATGTTTTGGGAAAGAACGTCCGTTC
>JALHIE010000059.1:494-13078 GCA_022840285.1 Porphyromonadaceae bacterium | reverse complement strand
CAAACAAATGAGTATATTTGTTCATCAACCCCAATTTATGATACAAGAATAGCTCAACCATTTTGACATTTTTGTCCAAGTAATAGGGGTCTGGTACACGCATTGAGGCCATTCAGCTTGAGATGGATAAAGGCGAGAAGGCTGACTATTCACAGTTCAAGGCCGGTATAGGCAATGGCCAAGCAATCCAAGAGGAAGTCTCCCCCGCCCAGGAGCAGGCCGCAAAGCAGGTCGAACAGGAACAACAGCATTACCATCGGTCTAGATGACCTACACTATGCCCTAATAGAACCTAGAGCATAAGTCCAGTCCATCAAGACCGCTGATTATAGAAAGCTTACCGTCAGCGGCCTTAATGAATGTCGGCATTCCAGTCGGGAGTGGGAATCCATTCTTGTCAACAATGCCAACAGCATAATAGTCGGAGCCGTCCAAACGACCAGCATAATCAATGCTGTTGAAACCGTTTCGGGCGGCTTCTTCTTTTACAAAGGCAGGAATCAGATGGTCATCCATACATATCAAGAGTTATTTGTCATACACATTGACAGATATACATTGCCTGCCTTTCAGACCAATATTCCCGAGCGCGACAAGTTTTCTTGCTTCGTCTTCGGCATCCTCACCATTCACAGCGGTGATTCTCAGCTTTTCTTTCTCGTCAAATTCCGTAACGATAGCCACTTCAAATTGGTGAACCAACATCATCCGATTAAAGCCGATGTTGGTGCTCGCCATCTCCGTTGTCCAACAGATAAGGCTGAGAGGCTTCTTGCGGACATCCTTCAACAATTTCACCTTTACTGGTGCATCAGTCCCGTCAGGATTCACCTTGCGGAAACGCTTACAACCACATGAACAGGCCCAGATAGGCGGTCGGCGCGGAATGTTGTCACCACCCATTATCCCTTCACAACGATATTCGAGAAGGAATTCAGATTCAGTCATATCTCCGGTGCCGTAGATGATATCCACTACTCGCTCGCCGCACACAGGACACTTTGCCGGTTTTCGGGTTACATCTATGATTCTTGGACGTTCAAGCATAAAAGCAATGGAGTGAAGTGTTATTCAGTCAAACCTTCTAATCAAGAGAATCTGGTTCATCATCATCTTCAACAGCAGCAGAACTGCTATCAAATGATAAGAAAAGTTCAAGGAATGCAGTTTCTCTATAGAAATAATTAGGATTATCAATCAGTTTGTCTTCCATAAAATGGAAGCCCCAATTTGCATATTCCTCCATCGTTGTCATTAATGCATCTACGGCCTTCTTATTGCTTATCATTCCTTTGTCAAGAGCGATAAAATCAAAATCTGTTTTTGCGATTAATGATGTAAAAATGAATTCTCTGAGTTTGGGATAGGCCTTCCTCCCCTTTACAGAGTCAATGTTACCCCAATACTGAATAGGTTGACCAAAGGATTTAATTTTGGTACTATCTTCAATCAGAGTCCTTCTTTGGTTGTTGTATAAACCGATGAAGTATGCTATAATGAATACTTCATAGCCAGCACCAAAAAGTTTTCCTTTAGCACTACCTAAAGATGTAACACCTTTTCCATAATCACTAAAAGCCTTGATAACAGAGTCTTCATAACGTTTTTCCCATGAAGGATTACGTCTTGCCCAGATATCATATAATTTCTCAGCCATATTACTTAATCTTTTCGGTTATTGTTCTTATTGTCGAGAGATCTTCCTCGTCGTATCCATCTTGTTTATGAATTCGGTAAACAGTGCAAGATAAAGAGTTAATCTTAGAATAATCCAATTTTCTTGTACCAGACTCCCTATCGAAATTCAAGAGATCCTTAGTAAAAATGACACACTGTTTATCAATTTGATCAATGATGTTGTAGAATACATCTTCTTTGAATTCGCCAAAAGATGATGTAGGTGCATCAAATATCAAAGGATAATCCTCATCTCGTTTTAATGTCGTAATCTTTGATATCGCAAATAGGACAGACATGTACATTGTGGTTTTCTGGGCACCACCAGGATTAGTGATAGGAGTCCCATTAGAACTGTACAATGCGATCCGAGCAGAGCCATCAACGGTACGAATAATCCGGATAACCCCTCTAAAATCACCAGCATTAAGTTTTTTAAGATAGAAGTTTGCTTCATTCTCTAACATATTCAAGAAAGAAGTAATGTTGGCTGTTCTGGCCTCGCCGAACGCCTTCATAATTCTTTCAAGAGTAAGGTGGACGCGCTGATATATTTTGACTATTCCATTTGAAGGTTCAATCTTATTTTGCTCTTCTTTGATGCTTGCCTTGAGTTCTTCTAAATCAGATAATTTATGCTGAAGGTCTTTTAAGTCCAACTCGGCTCTTTTGCTACTCTCGGACAGCCCTTTGTAATCGTGGAACGTCTTATCAAGCATTTCTTCAGTTAGACTTGGATTCTGAATAAGAAGTTGAAGTTTTGCATCTTCTGCTTCCTGAAGTTCTTGGGAAATCTTCTCAACATCATTCTTCCGCATCTGCACGAACTGCAACCTATCGTCAATATTAGTGGCTAGTTTTGATATTGTTTTCTCTACATCGCCACTCATTTGAATGCCTCTTGTATGAAGTTCTGCCACGTATTCATTTTCAAATAATGGCTTTACATCCATCTCTTTAGACTCTGCCGCTGCTGATTCTTGGCGAATATGTTCCAAGTATTCATTAAGTTTTCGGACCATAAACTCGTATGGTTCACTCCCCTTAGGTGCAGGTCGGCCGCATACTTTACAAACTTCATCATCAATCATTTCCTGCATAGTCTCCTTGTCAGGCAAGTTCCATGGCAGTGGGGTCGCATCGTTTGCTAACTTTTGAATCTCTTTGAGAGCTTCCTTTTTGCCTTTTTCAACAGCGATTCTCTCATCTTCCGCTTTTTGCATTCTGCGTTCTTCTTTACTCAACATTGAGACCTTACTTTGGTACTCCTGAAGAATCGAAGGGAAAGACCTCAAAATCCACATATCGTCAAGCAAGAGGGCGTTATAGTCAAGATCCACATATAACTTCATTCTGTTCAATTCAGTCCTCTTAGACTCTATTCTTGACTTTATTGTTTGCAGATTTTCACAAGCATCTTGATTCTCTTCCAGCACTCTTATTCTTGATTCGAAATCAGATACGGCTTTTTCTTTGGTCTTAATGTCGCGAGTTGTATCAGAGATATCCCTCATTACTCTGGACATATCCGCCTCAAGCCGCTTAACCGTATCTTCCTGTTTCTTATCCTTCTTCAGTTCACGTGTAACCAATTTATCAGACTCTTGCTCAAACCATTCGGTATTTTCAACATACTGATCAAATTGTTTTATTCCTGAGAATGTGTCAACAAGTGTTTTCAGAGCTGTATTGTTATCGAAAACATTCAGCTCTCTTTCTCCCTTGAATAAGCAATAACGCCTAACTACTGTGTCAAAACATGCCTCTAATAGATTTTTTCCATCTACACGCTTTCGCTCTGAACCGAACTGAGTGTAACCCACGAATGAGAAGTCTCTTGTAAGAATATTTCCATTCGTCTGACGCTCAAATCTAAAGCTCTTGCAAATTTCTCTTTCTCCACCATGCTCAAACTGAACCGAAACAGATACGATGTCTGAATCACCTATTCCTAGCTCATGTTTTCTCATTTCCGAGACATTTGATTCGCTTTTATTTTCCTTGCTAGTATCAAACAACCACTCTAATGCCTCGAAAAAAGTAGTTTTTCCATCACCGTTATCACCGATGACCAAGGTCAGGCCGTCAGACAGTTCGAAGCAATTCTCTCCATAATAGCTTCGAAAGTTTTTAATAATTATCTTCTTTAGTTTCATAATGCCTGAGTCAAAAACTGAGTTAACTGAGTATATACTTCTTTTTGCGTAGAATTGTTTTCTTCCCCATCAATTATCATGGCCACAGCCCTAATAGTCGGGTTTGAGGAAGATAATGCCTCAGAGATAGTTTCTTCTCCAGTTGGCTCATACTCTCCCCATTGAGAAAGTTTCTCATTTGCCAATACGGCTTGGAGTATTTTGTCTCCATTTGAATAATGTTTTGCCATATCTTTATTCGAATAATGAAATATTATATCTTGTTAGCACGTCATCAAGAACTGCAAGTGTATCATTACAGTTTTCTGAAAGAACCGCAAAATCACGAACACGTTTTACCTCGGTTCCAACTAATCCTTTTTCAAGTTCATAGGTATCTTCATCTGAAACATAACCCGGTATAACCACAAGGTCGTGAATAATTGCGCAATGTTTATCTTTATGAGTTCTTAGTACACGACCCCTGCGTTGAACAAACTGGCGAGGATTTCCCGTACTTGAACAGAAAATAGCCAATTCACTTCGAGGAACATCTACACCCTCATCTAAGCATTTCATAGATGTCAACACATCAATCTTGCCATCAGCGAAGTCCTTTAATATTAAATCTCTATCTGATGTGTCGCCTGTGAATTTGCTCACCACTACATGCTCATCAATATCCCTAACAATTCTTGTGAACTCGTCGATGATATGAGCGGAATCCATATCATCATCAATGATATCCTTCGTGTCAAATACGTCAGCAAATTGATCATCCGGAAGATTCCCTTCTGGCGCGTAAACCAATGTATATTTCAGAGAGCCGTTTGAATTCATGCGCTCTCTAAGAATTTCCTCAAATACGGTCCTTTTGTTAGCAGCTTTATGAATGATTCGTTTCCTTTTGAGCAAAAGACGTTTTACTATCTCCTGGGTATCTGGATCTTCGTTCTTGAAAATCTTAGCAATCTTTTTGGAGAGTTCAACATAATCCGCCATCTCATCTGCTGTCAGCTCCACCAAATGAGGATAGTAATAATATTTACATAACGCGCCATTTTGTATCGCTTCCTGCATGGAGTATTCAAATGTGTATTGTCCATCGCATCCGAAAAAATCCATCAATTTGGCATTTCCGGCCTCGTCAAACTGTCTCTCTGGTGTAGCAGATAATCCAATACGTCTAACATATGGTATATCATTCAGCCGTTGCGAAACTCTACCAGCGCCCATATTGTGTGCTTCATCAGCAATGAGTAGTAGTTTCTTTTTTGACAACGAACACAATTCATCAAATATGTTAGATCGAATGAATGATGCGTATGTGGAGATGATTATATACGATTGATTGCTTGTGGGATTTTGTTCCAAAAGTTTGAGGTTACCGACAGTTGATTTCCATCCAGAATATTTAGAGCAAACCTTGATGATATTATCAAATTTGAATTTTCGGCATTCTTTTTCCCACTGCTCGACAAGAGTAATAGTCGGTACCAGAATAAGCGCCTTATAATAATTGCTATGCTTATATATCTCCAGGAGACAATTCAAAGATGTAATTGTTTTTCCTGTTCCTGTCGCCATTGCAAACAAGCCCTTTTGCTTATTTTGTTTCCAGTTTTCGAAAGCATTTTTCTGATACTCCCTTGGACCTGTAGCATATGGAAATTCCGGAATTGGAGTTCCATAAGTAGGGTTAGGTTCTTTAAGCATATGGTTTTTTTCAATTATTGCCTCAAGCCTATCTTTTGCCCTAGACAATGAAACCATAACGGTAGTTGGCAAATTATTTTTCGGTCTATTCTTGAGAAGTCGATACTCATCTTCCAATAAATCGGTGATTGACTTTTCCGGGAAGTTAGAAGTCAAGCGTGTTTTAACATTTTCTGCATCAACATAGATAACAGAATCATCGTCACCCTTAAACACCTTTTCAAAATCTTCTTTTTGAGATTCAATTTTCGCAACGTCAACGGGACCGTCCCAATCACATGAAGCAGTAATGCTTTCAATGTTATCAAGAAGAGCAGATCTGGAAAAATTACATGACCCATCAAAGCAGATTTCATTCAAGCCATCTGAGAAAACGCCTGATTTTGTGTGTGAAATACCAATTCCATCTTTTGGCGATATTATTTTAATATCTAGTCTATTGTTGCGAATAAGCCAAGATAAACACTCAAAAAAATGTTGATCTCTTTCGGACAAAGTCGCTTTAATAGCCTCTATATTATTCATGTTAAAATATGGGATCTCTGCTTCTCCAACTCCGAGAGAAATAGCATTTTTGTCATCTTCGGTAAGTATGTCATTGATGACAAATCTCATATGGCCACCATTATACAAGAATGTGGCAAAGCCATCTGACAGTACGCTAATCGCTGAAGACGAGAAAAAGCCTAACATCAAATCAAAATGAGTAGAATTGCAAAGGCAATCTGAGAAGAAGCCTGCAGGCTCCCACTCTGTTCGAGACTTGTATCTTCTATGTCTCGGCCACCTAATATCCGCTTTTAACATACTATCTAAATTTGACAGTTAGCACAAGTAACTTCATCATCACCAAACATATCTACGAGCAGTTTGTTTTTATTCTTCTCGCGTTGCTCCTCCTGTTTCTTTATTTGCTCAAGTTTTATCTGTCTGACTCTTTCTGGTCTAATAAGCTCACTCAACGGCTCGCCTTGAATCCAAGTGTAGCCATCTTTTTCATAATCCATCGCTTTTTTGAACAGGTCAGGATGCTGCTCATATAGCCATATCCATTCTATCCTTTGTTGAAAAAAACAAAAATAACAACCAGAGCGGCTGCGGCAGTATTGGCCTATCTTTCCATCAACCTCAAAGTCAATCAAATCATAATAAGCAGGAATACCGACACCACTTTCTCGCAGAATCCTAAAAATATCGTCCTTAACAAGAACATCATCATTATCAATTAGTGGGAAATATTCCAATTTGCCTACAGGATACTCAGTAAACTGTTTTAAGAATGAAAATACCGCATGATTAAAAGTTACGACATTGACATCCAAAAGTGTGTTTAATTTTTTAGAATAATAAAAGGTCTTTGTGAACTTTGTCTTCAATACAGATTGCGCTTCTTCAAAAGTTTCCTCATCTGCAACTGAACGATAGCACTCAGTAAACTTCTCTATGTTTTTATCATGAAGAACTTCATGAATAACATCCATGCTCCAGATGTTCTTCCGGAATGGAAAGATTGCTTGAATATTTGGCTTGGTAGAAACATACCCTTCCCTATCCTCATCTCCACGAATACCGACATATGATACAGTAGGCTCTTCGCCAACAAACTTCTCAAATTCGGCCAATTTCATCTTCTGGGTGCACCATCTAGCTTGTACGGATGGAAGATAGCCACCGTTAACTTTCAGAAAATGATCAAACGGTGTAGGCTCTGGACTACCTTCTGCTGCTACCAACGTTGTAATATGGCCCAAATATGAACGTAGCCTATCAACAAGCTGAACAGTTTCATCCAACTCGCACTTTGTGTCGCTGGTATAATAATCGATAAGAAGATCGGGATACTTGTCCTTCATATAGATGGCTAAAGCAGCACTATCCTTACCGCCTGAAATACCTAATACATGTCTTACCACTTCGCTCATTGTAATTTTTTCTTTAAAAGGTTAATTAGAGCTGCAGTATTTAATGATTCATCATCAGACAGCAATTCTTCAAGTTTGTCAGAAAGGATATTTACATCCTTCTCCATCACATCTGATACTATGACCTGTGTCGTGATGGGCTTGTCATTATTTTGCGTAATATGAAGTCTCATTATTGAGTTGTCCTCATTTTTGTGCATTTCAACATAGTCATCCAACTGAAATAGCATATCTTGAATCGTCTTGAAAAAGTGCGGTTTGTCAACATCTTTTATTTCAGTTAAAGGCTTATTCAGTGCTACATAGGAAACGGCTTCAATCCATGATTTTTTGTTGTCGTACTTACCAACCAATCTGGAATGGAAAGTTTTAACATTCAAAGGCATTAGATTCGTTTTGACCCTACTATACCTGTCTGAAATCTTTTGGTGGTATTCTGCGAAATCGCCATCAAGATGAGTAGCTGCCAAAATATTTTTCTCTACAGATAGAACAAGTTCATTATAACAATTGCGCAAATCACGAATTGCATTTTGGATAACTTCAACAAAACTCTCGATTGCTTCTGGATTTTGTGAAAGTGTTATTTCTTTGAAGCCTAGCTCTTCCGGGAGGGTTTCAAAGAAAGTTTTCTCCGGATCTGTCGCATTTGCAATCACATCCCGAAACTTCCTTGCATTAACAGAAATATCTTTTGTGCGTTTAGCGTAGTTGTTCAGTTTCTTATAGAATGTCAAGAAAGGACGAATTGTCTCAATGAACGAGCCTGTTGTTAATTCTGTTGATGATAGGTTAATGGCCTCTCTATATTTGTCAAAGAAACCACGCTTTATTCCATCAACATCAAACGCCTTAACAGAATAACTTGAAGGAGAACGCAGGATTAAATCGATTACTTCTTTGTTGATATAGGGAACGTACTGTCCTTCAGTATAAAGGGCAAAATCATCTTTCTTTACAATAAGGAAAGTGGGCAGCCAGCAATCGATAAAACCCTGCTTCAATTTATATGGGCTTTTGGTTAAGATTGCTACTAGTTCACTTAGCTTTCTCTGCTTTTCTATCGAGGACTTCAGGAAATCACAGCATGCATTCCACAAGGGGCCAAACGATTCTTCTGTTGGCGCAGATAATACGCCATTACAATGAATGCCAGTATTTTTAAGCAGTGTCAGATATAAAGACTTTTCAGGAGGAAACTTGTCCTTATCCATGCCGCAATCCTCTTCATTGGAATGGTCAAGAATTGCCGAAAGGTATAACTGGCGAGCGACTGACATGTTTCCTGTAGGTTTCTGTTTGTTTATCAATTCGAAACGATAAACAGGCGTTCCCGAATAAATCGTGTCACAAACAATAGAAATAAGTTTTGTAAGGTCTTTCTGACTATGCATCGAATCGAGTTTACAACCATTAAAGTACCAATCCACTCTTGTCGTAAACATGTTATCAATAACCACACGGTTCAGAAGTTCCTTCTCATGAGCTATCTGGTTCCCTATCTCCTTGAGAGCAACTTTATCATTCTCATCAGCAACATAGTAATCTCTAACCCATTCTAATTTATCTATCTCAAACAGATGCTCAACAATCTCCTCTGTATTCTTAAACAAGCAATACACAATTGCATGTCCTTGAATATTTGACACCTTTTGTACCAATGTTTCGATTTCACCTTTTGGCGCAAAAAGAAGATTTATGTATCCATCAATGTCTCCAGTAGGTACTTTATCAATTATATCACTGGTCAACAAATATTGGAAATATCGAGGTGTACCAGTCCTAAAGTAGTGAGCATTCGCTAATGCGATCTTGAAGTCAAAATAGTTATTAAGCTTTTCAGCTACTTCATCAGGCCTTTTGCACTCTCTAGCAGCTTCGTACAGTCCAGCTTCGATATCGACATCAGTACCCTCAAAAAGAATGTATTTTGACTTATACTTCGCATATCTGAGAATTTGCGCTTTTTCTAATTTATCTACAACAATTGAAGGATTATCAATACCCATTGAAATTGATGAGTATTCTTCAAGGAACTGTTTATCAATAACCGTTGCTGATGATGCAAAAATCGAAAGGAGTCCAACAGCTTTGATAATCTTTATTGAGCTATCAATAAACCCCGAACTTTCATTCAAACCTTCGGCCCGCTCAATAGCAATCTTAATTGCAGACCAGTTAGCCGAGTCTTCATTAATTTCTTGAAGTCTGGAATAAAAGCTATATGTGATATAATCGTACACCTCAGCAAGGTTGTACAAATAATTCTCTTGGGCTTCAAACGTTGCGATAGATCCCTCCCCTGTGGATTCCAAGAATGTAAATAGAGTTCGCTCATTTTGCCCATATCTCTGGTTTGCCATGGTCAACACATATGCCGACATAACATCCATTGGATAAAGTGAAACTGCTACCTCTGGCTTTAGACTATTACTTGCAAACTTCGATTTAACCGCCAATCTATATGCAATATCAACATTCGCAGTTGCTGTCTTTGTGACTTTTTCGGAAAGTCTGGTGGAAGTCAAATTGAGCAATTGTTCGATTGGCTCATTAAAAACTATATCGAAGATTCTTCCTTTTACTTTTGTCCACTCCTGCCGCTGCGTCTCTTTCAAACCTTTTGCGTATGCGTTAAAGCTCTGATGAAGGGTTGCTAAGAAAATGACGTTTTTATTTGAATCATTAACAAATTCACAGAATTTCTGCAGAAAGTACATCTCTTTCTCAGGGCTGTTTTTAGCGGCATGCTCTAATATCTTGCCGAACTCATCAACAACAACAACGAGGAATTTTCCTTTATTGTGAACTTTGTTGTAGTAGGACTCGAATGCAGCCAAACAATTGACATTATCTGACTTGAGAGCTTCTGAAAGGACTGATGACATTGAAGCATAGTCACCAACTATATTTAGAAAAGAGAATTTATGGTAGTTGTCGAATTGCCCATGGTTTTTAAAAAGTACCTCATTCCCAGATGTATTTCCAAGTAAGCAGTTTTCAAGAGCGAGAACGAAACTGGATTTTCCTGTACCATAAGAACCAATGAGACAAAATGAATGAATACCAGCTGAATACTGATTGACTATCTTTCCGACAGCCTGACGGGCATTGGCTGTAACGATATAATCAGGGGTTTTGCCAAAATCCCGGGATATATTGACTGATGTTGAGAAACTCATTGGTCTATTTCTTATAATAAATATCTAGGACATCCTCCTTAGATATTAACTCGTTAATGGTAAATAATTGTTCGCCTGCGGTATTGGTAAAGGATATGCTCGGAAACGTAGAATGAATCGCATCAAATGTTTCGTATAGGTCATTGATTGTCATTCCAAAGATTCCAGATAGGCTAAGTAATTTATAATATTCCACAACCTTATCTCCATTAGCAACATCAAGAACCGCATATAGGAAAATCATAGGATGAATTGCTGCACGGGTAGATGAGTTAAATTCGAAATTGTCTCTGTCCAGTCGTCTAATAAGATTCAAATCTATTAGGGCAGCAGAAAAGTCTTCATACACTTTACTGTTTTCAGGACGAGCGTACATCTTCAGAAGAGTAGCAATATCTCTAGCAATCGTATTCTCATTATATGGCGTTTTATCAAATCTCTTATCCATAAAGAGACGCTTAAGATAGTTCAATAATGAGGACTTTGAGAAGTCTTTTCGATTCTTATTAAACTCCGTGAACACCACGTTGTATATGGTCGCATAGTTTGTTGTAACAAGAAGATAATGAAGAAGCCACTGTGTTGCAACATCTTCGATGTAAGGATCATATCCATCATCTGCAAGTATAAGTTTACCTATTTTTGTCACACATCCTCCTTCGTCGATGATGCCAAAACTTTTTAACCAATACTTGATAGCGGAAACCATATTTTTCCCAACGCCAAGTTCTACCACCGCAGTCTCATCATTGAAAGATTTGCCAGCCAAAGCAAAATCATAGCCTTTCTTTAACCAAAGGCTTTTGCAATGGAAGGATTCATGGCCTGAAAATGTATACTTCATTCAATTACTAAATTTTAACAGGGAATGTATTATGTCAATCTTTTTGAAATTGGAATGTGATTTAGTTTATTCACTCTCTATGTCGCGAATAAGATCTTCCATTTTCACTTCCAGACATTTTGCTATTGCTACAAAGGCATCTAATGGTGGCTGGGTTGTATTAGTCACCCACTTTGATACTGTAGCTTGAGTAACTCCAAGTTGTTCGGCGAGCCACTTATTTGAGAGACTCTTTTCAGCCAAAACGACCTTCAACCTATTCAGTTTCTTATTATCCATATTAATGTAATTTGTGCCCAAAAATACTAATTATTCCGCAATCGACTTGTTTAAATTAGAGAAAAATTATAGTAATTGGTGAAAATTTATATGTTCAGATAAGCAAATATGGCAAAATATGCATAAAAATGCCCTGAAAGAGCGATTCCTTCAGGGCAAACGATAGAAGGTACAGACGCTGCTAAAGCATCAATTCAATGATGCAGTTCCTGTTCGCCGGTGCCGGACTGAGTTCATTCACTCCACCGACGGAAGACTGCTCAATGCAATCCTCAGACACATCATGAGATATCAGATAATCGGCGATGTATTTTGCCCGACTTTTGGCAACGGCTTCATTCTTCTCAACACTGCCAGTTGCCGAGTCTGCCGAACCTGTCACCCGGATTCTGAATCTATATTCCTTGGCCAGTTCAGCGACAGCCTTGACATTGATAAGCTGAGCGGAGTCCGTCAGCACCGTTCCACCGCCCTTGAAGAACACCAGAAGCGGCACACCTATCGGTATTCCGGAAGAGACAACCTCATCGAAATACCGGTTTCCCGTACTTCCCTCTCCCCCTCTTCTCTGAGCTTCAGGAAGAACATTGTCCGACACTTTTGCCTGTCCAACGACTTGTACAGTCTCGTTATCGACGGCATCATGGAACTTGGTCGTATCGGACTGTCCGTCCCAGAATCTGTTGGCAAGCCTGGCCCGAAGGGAGTTCAGGCCGCTGTAGTCGTTTATTGGAGTCCGCTGGCACTTCTGCCGCTGCTCTGTCTTTTTCAGCGTGTCACATTGGACACTGCCGGATGTATTCGCATTCTGTCCCCGTGCCATCAAGGA
>JALHIE010000059.1:0-469 GCA_022840285.1 Porphyromonadaceae bacterium | reverse complement strand
TCATTAACACTTGTCGTTTCATTTTTCAGTTGTTTTGTTCATTGATTATCGTTTCACTTTCTGTCCAATCGGACGGATCATCCGGCGGGACATGGCCAGACAACGACGGAGCCATTCACGTTCTTCCTCGTCCTCCCGCCTGCCCCAGTCTCCACCGGCTCCACCACCGCCACCGCCGCAGTTCTGCGCGAATGTCGTGGCCTTGTCAACCATTCCCATAGATAGAAGGGCTCCGCAGACGACGATATTCATGCCTTTCTGGGTCATTTCGCCGATGAAGGAGTCCTGCAGGAACGCCTGCGTTTCAGGCGGGAGCTTATCCACCGGAATGCGGCTGAAGTCTCTGATGACAGCCCATAGTGCTTCCGAACCCACCTTGTTGACGGCCACCATGGACACGTCGTTGGCCGCTGAGCGCAGCTGCTCCTGGTAGTCATCATACTCCTTCTGGGTGTCGGCCAGCTTCTGT
>JALHIE010000170.1 GCA_022840285.1 Porphyromonadaceae bacterium | reverse complement strand
TGACCAATAATATGATTATAAAAATGATTATAATACATACTTCGGCCATTCTTACGACCGGATCACTGTGGGGGCTTCTGATGTATTTCCTGATGCCCCGATGGTGGTTTGCTGCCTATCCAATCATCCCGGGAACATTTCTGGTTATAGGTATAACGGAGATTTTGCTGATGGCAAAAACCAAGACACGGAATTCAAAATTATTAAACAATATCCTGATACAACGGCTTATACGCTGGGGAATCCTATTGGCGGTCCTCCTGCTACTTGTTGGGGTGTACCACCCTCCAAAAGCTCCATTCATTGTCAGTTTTATGGGATTTTTCCTGGTTTACAGCTTACTCTCTGTCTGGTTTCATCTTGTTGACATCAAAGCCAACAAAAAGAAAGAGCCTTTAGCGGATTAAATTATACTTATTCAGATGAAGAGGCATATTCTCATATTTTTTTTGTTCATGTTCCCTATCCTGGAATTCACGACACCTTTACAGGCAGCACATAAAGAAAGGCCGCCTGTAGATGCCAGGGAAGTGATCCTGGGCCATCTGAAAGACAGTTACCACTGGCATTTCTTTGATATGGGAGAAAAACACATCAGCCTTCCTTTGCCGGTCATTGTACGAAGCAGGGAACGCGGGTGGTTTGTCTTTCTTTCTTCCCGCCTGGAGGAATCCGGAACGTACAAAGGTTTTTCGATTGCTGAAGAAGGCAGGTCTGCGGGAAAAATTGTAGAGAAGGACGCAAGTGGCAACCAAACAAGACCTTTTGATATTTCCATTACAAAAAATGTGGTTTCTTTGTTTTTCACCTGTGTTTTGCTTATATTCCTGGTATTGAACCTGGCAAGGTGGTACCGGAAACAGGAGCAGGAAGGCAATCCCGATGCCGTACCTTCGGGATTTAACGGAATTATGGAATGGGTGACTATGAGCATTTACGAAGGGGTTATTGTTAAGTGCGTGGGCAAAGACCACAAACGTTACGCCCCCTATTTGCTGACTGCTTTTTTCTTTATTTTTCTGACCAACCTCCTGGGACTGGTGCCCATCTTTCCTGCCGGAGCAAACCTTACGGGTAATATTGCCGTTACCCTGAGCCTGGCCTTGTGCACGATGATAGCTATTAATATTTTTGGGAATAAAGAATACTGGAAGGAGATCCTGTGGCCCGATGTACCTATCTTTATGAAAGCACCTGTCCCCATTATGCAGATCATCGAATTTTTTGGGATCCTGACCAAACCCATGGCCCTGATGATCCGTCTTTTTGCCAATATATTCGCAGGACACATCATCATTTTGGCCCTTACATCCCTGGTGTTTTTGACTGTTGCCATGGGACCGGCGATCAATGCTTCTATGAGTGTGGTATCTGTGCTATTTTCTGTTTTTATGATGGTACTGGAATTGCTGGTCGCATATATACAGGCTTACGTTTTTACCATGCTATCCGCTATTTTTATAGGACTTTCGCGCAAGGAACCGCACAAACCGGAAATTCAGGCCGGTGCAATAAACATGGAAAAGAAATGAATAATCATACATTTTAAAATCATACTATTATGTTACTTATTACTGTATTGCAGGCAGCGGCGTATAGCGTCGTTTTTACTAAACTGGGGGCTGTTCTGGGTGCAGCCATTGTTGTTTTGGGTGCTTCTTATGGCATCAGCAGGATCGGGATTTCTGCCATGGAAGCCATTGCCCGCCAGCCCGAAGCTGCAGACGGGATCAGGATGTCCATGATCATTATTGGGGCCCTGGTGGAAGGGGTGTCCCTATTTGCCATCATTGTCTGCCTATTGGTTGCCCTTTAAAGAACTCCGGCAATGGACCTGATGATTCCCGATTCAGGATTGTTGTTCTGGATGCTTATTGCATTCGGGATCCTGTTTTTTATACTGGCCCGTTTTGGCTGGCCCCTGATCACCGGTGTGGTGGAACGTCGCAACGAAAGGATTGCAAAAGCCTTATCC
>JALHIE010000058.1 GCA_022840285.1 Porphyromonadaceae bacterium | reverse complement strand
CAAGAGCCACAAAAGGAGCAATATAAAGGATGATAAAAATAAAAGCTTTCATTTTTTTCTTTTTTTCTCTATTGTTTCATACACGATGGGAACAATAAATATGTTCAGGATAGTGGAGGTAAGCAAACCGCCCAGCACAACCACAGCCATGGGGCTTTGAATTTCGTTGCCGGGTTTCCCGCCCTGAAAAACAAGGGGTATAAGAGCCAGAGCCGCCGTGAGCGCAGTCATCAGAATGGGGTTAAGACGGTCGATGGAACCGTGTAACACCCTTTGGTGAAGAGGCTCCCCATCCTGCTGCATGTGCTGATACCTCGATATCAGCAAGATTCCGTTTCGCGTGGCAATACCAAAAAGGGTAATAAAGCCGATGATGGACGGTATGCTGATAACGCCGGAAGTAAAGAATACAGCCAGAACCCCGCCGATCAACGCCAGCGGGAGATTCAGCATCACGATGGCAGAGAGAGTCAGGTCCTTGAATTCTCCGTACAGCAGCAAGAAGATGACACAAACAGCCAGAAACGATGCAGCCAGTAACGTGCGTGCAGCGTTTGCCGCTGTCTCAAACTGCCCACCGTACTCGATTCTACTATAGCCTTCGGGCAAGACGACATTCTCCTCAATGTTTTGCCGGATATCATTCACCACACTTTTCAAGTCGCGTCCCGACGTATTTGCGGAAACGACAATCTTGCGCTGCACATTTTCACGCGAAATACTGCTTGGGCCGCCAACCGAGACAATATCGGCAATCTCTTCCAGCGGCACTTTGCGGCCGCTGCCCACATCAATCAACGCCGAACGGACCCGGTCTATACTTTCGGTATAGTTTTCGTTCAGCCGCAAGATCAGCTCAAAGCTACGCTGCCCTTCGTAAATATCGGCTAACTTCTCCCCGGCAAAGGCCAGTTCCACAAACCGGTTAAAGTCTTCTACCGAGATACCGTACTTCGAGAGCATTCCCCTGTTAGCCCTCAGTTGCAGTTGCGGCGTCTCCGTCTGTTGCTCCACCGAAACATCCACCAAGCCGTCAATCCCTTTTATCGAGTGTTGAATCTGGTTGCCCAGCATAAACAAATCGCTCAGGTCGGTACCGAAAAGCTTTATGGCTATGCTTGCCCGCGTTCCCGAGAGCATATGATCAATGCGGTGTCCGAGCGGTTGTCCCACGGTCACCGCCATTCCGGGGACAGCCGCCAACACGTTGCGGACCTCCTTCATAAACTCCTCGTTGCTCCTTTTTGTCAATCTGAACTGCACATCAATCTCGGAGCTGTTGCTCGTCTGCGAATGTTCGTCCAGTTCACCACGTCCGGTACGGCGTGCAGTGCTGGCCACCTCCGGGATCTTCAGCAACTCTGTTTCCATCAGGTTTCCCAACCGGTTGGTTTCCTCCAGTGAAACTCCGGGTTTGGTCACTGCCGTTATTACCAGGGCTCCCTCGTTAAATTCCGGCAAGAAACTTCGCCCCATGGTAAAGAACAAGCCAACCGAAACCAGAAACAAGCCAATCGTAGGATAAAGCACCTTCTTCTTGTTCCGGAGCACCCATTCGAGTGATTTTTCATAAAGGCTTGTCAGCCTGACCGTCAGCCAGCTGTCTGCTTTGTTTTTATCCAGGTACTTTTCGTTGGAGAGCAACAGTTTGCACATCAGCGGAGTGACTGTCATGGCGACAATCAATGACATAAACAGCGCGACGATAAATGCAACACCAAGCGGTTTCAGCATACGTCCTTCCATTCCGGTAAGGAAGAACAACGGAATAAAGGCCACCATAATAATCAATGTCGCATTAAGAATGGATGCGCGAATTTCAATGGACGCGTTCAACACAATATCGAATACCGGCCTCCTCTCTTCCCGGGGCTTTCGATGGTTTTGTCTTAACCGCTTATACACGTTCTCCACATCAATAATGGCATCATCCACCAGTGAACCGATGGCAATAGTCATTCCTCCCAATGTCATCGTGTTGATGTTCATCCCCAGAAAGTGCAGGACGATAACCGTTCCGAACAATGAAAGCGGGATGGCCACGATGGAGATGATCGTCGTGCGAAAACTCGCTAAAAAAAGAAAAAGGATGACAACCACAAACAGCGCTCCTTCTAACATAGCGCTCCCCACATTTCTGACAGATGATTCAATAAAATCGGCCTGACGGAATATCCGGGTATTCATAACCACATCCCGAGGCAACGACTTTCCAATCTCCCCCAGGTTCTTTTCAATATTTTCAGTTACTTTTAACGTGTTGATGTTGGGTTGTTTGGAAACGGCTATTATCACAGCAGGTTCAGCATTCTCGGAAGCGTATCCGTACTTCACCGCGCTCCCGATCACTACCTCTGCCACATCAGACACTACAACGGGCCGGTTGTTCACGGTTTTAATGTGCGTGTTCCCCAGTTCCTCCAGGTCGTTGGAACGGGCCATTCCTCGAATCATGTATTCGTTTCCAAAGTCGCGGACAACACCTCCCGATGAGTTAGCGCTAAAACTTCTCCCGGCCTGAGCCAGTTCATTCATGCTCACTCCCAGAAAATCCATCTTCTGCGGATCGGCCAGGAGCTGGTACTGCTTGTAATCCCCTCCAATAATCGTAACCTGAGAGACGCCTCCCGTCGCCAGGATTGCCGGCTTCACCACCCACTCCGCTAAAGTACGCAATTCCATCTGCGAGGTGCTGTCGGACTTCAATCCGATAAAAAGGATTTCGCCCATAATGCTCGACTGTGGGGCGAGTACCGGAACAATACCTTCGGGCAATACGCTGCCCAACGTAACCATTTTCTCGCTCACCACCTGGCGCGCTTTAAAAATATCGGCACCCCAGTCAAATTCAACCCAGACAAAGGAGTATCCCTGCATCGACGCCGAGCGTACGCGGCGTACGTTGGTAGCACCGTTTACGGAAGTTTCAATGTGAAAAGTCACCAAGCGCTCAACCTCTTCGGCAGACATGCCGTGGGCATCCGTCATAACAGCAACAGTAGGGGCAGTCAGATCAGGGAACACATCCACATCCATCTTCTGGGTCGTGAATAAACCGCCCACAATGAGAAGAACCGCACCCAACAACACAAAAAGCTTGTTGTTGAGTGAATAGTTTATTATCTTATTCAGCATAATTCAGGATCTTTAATTAATGAACGTGGCCGGAATGAACATCGATTGCACCCGCAGCCTGTGCCAGCTTGACCAGGATAGCTCCCTTGCTGACAACACGTTCAGCCTCCGAAACGCCCGTCGTGATTTCTGTGCGAAACCCGTCGGTCCGTCCTCTTTTCACCAAACGTTTTTCAAAAAGTTCGGGAGTCAGTTGAACATACACAAAATAATTGCCCATCTCCTCCACTACCGCTTCATTGGCAACAGTCAACACCTCTTCTCCCGCCTGCGTCCGGATAAACATTTCGATAAAACTACCGGGAATAAAACCGGCCCGGTTGTCAACCTGAAACAGCACCGGAAGAAGCGGATTGCCCGTATCGACCGATTTTCCGAACGAAACCACGCGGCCGTTCAGTTCTTCCAGCGTGTAGGTTGCTTTGTTCTCCATAAGACGGAAAGTAACGGTGGAAATACGGTTGAGTTCTTCAAAATACTTGGGTCGCAGTTCCGCCTTAACAAATAAATTCCTGTTTTGAGAAACCCTTAAAACCGGCTGTCCGGCTTCCACGTACTCTCCCCGATGGGTGAATTCACCGATTGTTTCCCGGCAGAGAAGTTCTTTTGCAGGTTATTGAAATTTGCCCGGGCATTTTCCATTTCGGTTTCTGCCCTCCGCAACTCGCGTTGCGAAACAATCCGGTCTTTCGCCAGTTCAGCCTTGCGGTCGTATTCTGCCCTGGCCAGGCTATACTCGTTCCTAGCCTCTGAGAAACGGACGGAGAGGTTGTTGTCGGCCATGCCGCTGCCATCGATGGTAAACAACGTTTCTCCCGCACCCACAGCTCTCCCCTCCACCACGTCATCTCCGGGAAAGAGCACCACACCTCCAGTTTTTGCCACGACAATACGTTCATCGCCCGGCGACGGCTGGATTTGCCCGATCGTCCGGATGACCTGTCCGAAAGGCTCCTTCCGGATCTCTTCGGTAGCAAAATCAACCTTCCAGCTTTGTTCTTTGGTAAAAACAGCACCGTTGCTGCTTGTAATCACCGCATCCTCTGCCGCATGTATAGCGTCGTTCAGGTCGGCAAACACGGTGATTCCCTCAACGGTAAGCTGCGATATTTTACCGGATATTTTCACGTTGAACAGCAGCTTTGCTTCTCCTTTCTCCCCGGGTTTCAGGGTAAATCTGAAAATTCCCGGGCGCATGGGTGAATCGAGGGTTTGGCTTACGGTATCGTCACCTACAACCAGGCTTGCCGTTACGCTTCCGTTTTCCAGCGGTTTAAAATTTTCCAAACGAGTGAAATGAGCAAGGATTTCGCTTTCGTGACCAACCGCAAAGGGAGTTGCCTCTGCAAACATTTCAAAGCCGTCACTGTAGGAAATCAGCTGCAGATTATCCACGTGGCCGTGGTCTAGGTCCTGATCGTTGTTCCGGTTACAAGACAAGGTTGCAACCGCCAGAAACAACGCTGAAACCAAATAAGTTAATTTCATTGTAACTGATTTTAATGGAATATAAAAAGAGATGAATAATCAACCGGAAAGAGTTATTCCGGAAGTTGATCGTAAAAAAACGGTAAAAATCAGCAGAAAGGAGGAGCTCGTAATCCTTTGGATTGAGCTATATGGCCGGTATATAAAGAGATTAAATGCGGTTTTCGCAGGAAAGGAAGCGGTGTACTTTTCGGTTCAATCCGGTTGGAATAATCTGCGGGAAGGTACAGTACTGAAAACGGAGAATCACCCTCCACATCATCTCCTCCGGAGTGAAGGGTATGGCTGTCATTGACAAAGCGGATGTAGATATTGTCCAGCAGGCAATCTTTCAACCCTAACTCCCGGTGAGCATTCCTGTCGTTTTCAGAGAAATTGGCTTTGCTATCCAGGTGCCGGCAATGATGCGCCGCATCGCTTTGATGATAAGATATACTGCAGGATTCAGAAAGCGCATGGTGATGCGGAATAAACACATGAGCCAATAAAACCATATTGGCTAAAAACATCAAACTTATTCCAATTGCTCTTTTCATCCTTGAGTATGTTCATCCTTGAGTATGTCCGCAAAGGTAAAAAAAAATTTATATACCCTCCAAATGAAAAGGAGATCAAGGCAAACGAAACAGTGCAGATCAGGGTTAAATTTCACGATAAAAACGCGTTATTGCTTGTATTTATGAATTTATTGCGTATTTTTGAGACGTCGAACATTTTAAAAACAAAAGGAAAACGGACAAAGTCATGAAAAATTTATCGCGTCGAAAATTTATCCGTACCGGGCTGGCAGGCTTTGCCGGGTTGACCGTGGGCGGACCGGGCTTATTGAAATTAACCTATACTCCCGAATCCCGGGGAGGATCAAAGGCATCGAACCAAACCCGGTTAGGTATGGAAAAATTTGTCGAGATAGCTCACCATGCCTACCAAAGAGGGATCCGCTTTTTCGATATGGCCGACTCGTACGGATCGCACCCGTATGTCGGCGAAGCAATAAAGACCCTTCCCCGTGAAAAAATCACCTTGCTGACAAAGATCTGGACGTACGAAGACGGGTCGGACAAAAACATACCGGTACGGGAATCCCTGGACCGTTACTGCCAGGAGCTCGGCACCGGGTATATCGATATTGTACTGATGCATTGCCTGATGCAGGGGGGCTGGAGTCAAAACCGCAGGCATTATATGGATGGATTGTCGAAAGCCAAACAAGACGGTATCATCAAAGCGGTGGGAGTCTCCTGCCACAACTGGGATGCTATGGTTGAAGCAGTGGATAATCCGTGGGTAGATGTCATCATGGCGCGCATCAATCCGTTTCAAACCCTCATGGACGGGACTCCCGACGCGGTAAAAGAACTTCTGGGGAAAGCCCGGAAGAACGGAAAAGGGGTTATCGGCATGAAAATTTTCGGCGAGGGCCGTCACGTAAGTGAAGATGAACGCGAACAGTCGTTGAAGTTTGCGCTTACCGAGGCCAACATCCATTGCATGACCTTAGGGTTGGAATCCATTGCCCAGGTAGACGACGCTGTCGGCAGGGTCATGGCTCAGTAACACTTCTTTTACAGTAACCGGCCCCAGTAAACCCGAAGGCACCGTTTCCCATTTATCGTAAAGTGCCTGTTGATAATTGACGTCCACCACATTGATATCGTTGAAAATACGCCACTGAACTTTCCGCCTGTCGTAATCCGAAATCCGGTTTGCGGGCAGGTTCGTGACATCGATCTCCAGCAGGTTCTCACCGTTATTCAGGTAGCTGCCAATACGGGTTGCAAACGGAACGGCAAAGAGGGTTGCCACTTCCTTTCCGTTCACATATACACGCGCACTTTCCCTCACATCACCCAGGTTAAGCAGGTACTCCTTTCCGGGTACTTTGTTTATCATGAACTTCGCGCGGTAACGCGCTGTGCCCATATTCTTTTTCGCACGCTCTTCACCGATTTCGGTCCAGGACATCAAGCTGTCTATTTCGAAAATATCCCGGATAGCAGGCTCACTTTCCATAAATTCGAGACTCCAACCGTTCGTAAGCCTGAATTCTTTTCCGGAATCCCGGGAATACATCCATTCCGGGACAACCACATCGTGGTGGACAAAGGTTTTCAAAACAACGGATTCACCCGGTTTTAGCTGCATATATACTTCGGTTTTTCCTTTTTCTTCCCGCAACAACGCTTTTCCCGATTTGCCGTCCATCGGATTGAAAAACATGGCCGACCGGGCCTTGACGGCCAGGGGTACCCAACCGTCTATCTCGTTATCGGCCAGCAACGTAAAAAAGTAATGATGACCTGTTTCGTTCTTTCTTCGAACCAACTGCCCCTTGAATTCCTGTACAAAACTTTCGTGACCGATCTTCGCCGTCTCAAACAGTTCATGGTAATCCGTACCGGTAATAAATTCACCCTTACCGGTTTTCTTCCGAACTGTTTTCTGAAAATCAACCCGGGGAAATCGGGAGATCAACCGCATGAATTTTCGCCTTTTGCCGCTTAAGTCGTTTAAACCGGGAACATCACCGGGGTATTGATCAACGAATATGATTTTTGCGCCCTCGTTAGCCAGTTCGTAAATCTTCTCCAGTGTTTCATGCGGCATAAATCTTACAGCAGGCAGGACAAGCGCCCGATAGGTAGCACCGCCAGCCGTTTTAATCAGCCCGTCTTCGACTGACGACGACCGGATGAACCGGTCTGAAATATAATCCACGTCCCTGCCGCCCGCTCTTATCTCCTCCACCGTTTGATAAAACCGGGGAAGTTTTTCGCGTAAGCCGTGTATGGAAAAAGCGAAGTAGAAATCATCCTGCTGCTCGTACCAGATATCGTAAACCGGAAAATAGACCAGCAGGTCGTTATCCGGCTTTCCGTATTGAAGGAACGATTGCACCCGGTTTATGTAGGAGAAAAAAGCAGGTGCATCTTTCCAGATGGGTTGGGTAGGCGACAGGTTCACCGACGCGTAAAAAAGCCAGCCTGGCCAGGCGGCCTCTCGCGGTGAATAGGGTGTTCCGTGAAAGAAGACATGATTCACGCCCGAGGTGAACACCTGGTCTATCTCAGCCTTGCATTGAGCCAGTGAGGTCCGGAAGTGTTCCGTTAACCAGGTAAATGTCTCCGATGAGGTATAATTTTTCCCCGAAATGTGGGCAGCCGAACTGGCAAATTTTAAGGTTACCGGATCCCCGTCATTTATTTTAATCAGGCTGTCTTTTCGTAATCCGGGAATATCAAAACCGGTGATTCCAAAAATCTCGCATTCGGGAACATCCACTGTTGCATAAAGATCCAGGATATTAGCCGGAGAGCCGTGTGCCTGGTTCCGGGTAGTTGCGCCGTGCCTGTTTGCCCACTCCGTCCAGGAAACCGTGAAATTTTCCAGCAACATCTCTCCCATCGTTTCCCGGTAATCGGAAATCACTCTACGGGAGGTATCTGTTTGTCCTTTACCCAATAACTCGGGCAGGTATTCCTCCAGCTTATACCCTCTTCGCTGTTGAAATTCATCCAAGAAGCCGGGACTCCAGTTTGCTCCGTAAACTTCGTAAGAATCGTTGAAAAATGCGTTCGGCCACGGGGCGCCGCTGCGAGAAAAAGCATCGTCAACCCCCTTGAGGTAATTTTTTACGGCACTTTTGTTGAAATGATCCATTACATACCCCCGGCCACCCGGCGCAGCCCGCTTTACCTGCTGAAATGTTTTTCCGATAAACAACGCAATCAGCCTCCAGTTCCCCGCCGGTGCCTTCCAACTTAAAATACCGTCTTTATCTACGGAAGAGGTCAGGTCTATTTTTCGACCGTTATCGGAAAAAGCGTACAGTTTAGACAGGTATGCCACATTTTTCTGTTCTTCATCGCCGATTGTGATTTTCAGGTTCGTTTTTGTACCTCCTTTCACATCATACTCCTGGAACAGCGCTTTTGTTGCTGCATCCTCAACCGCTACCCCGGGGCCTCCGAGAGGCCATCCGGTTCCCGTATTCATGTCAACCTCTATTCCCAGCCGGTGCGCTTCGGATACCGTATGGGAAAACATTTCCATCCATTTCGGAGAGAGGTAGCCTATGTACCGGGGTTCACCGTTCTTCACCCCATAGACCGGCGTGATTTCTACTCCACCCATGCCCGCTCTGGCCAGCTCTTCCAGATTATAGCTCAAGTTGGGCGGGTCTACCGCACTTCCCAACCACCACCAGCGTGTCCACGGCTTGCTTTCGATGGAGGGTCCGGGCCACGAAGTGTCTTGGGTACTTGCAGCTGCAACATGTATTAACACGATAAAAAAAAGCAGGATCCTTTTCATTTGAATATGGTTGATTGTTCGATTCCTTACCTGACGGAAGGCCGCCCTTATCGCTGTTCGGAGAGGAAGAGGTTGTTCTCCCGGTAAAGGTAATAATTTTTATTAGAAAAAATCCCCCCGGCACGGCACGGCTTATACCAAATATTATCCATTTCAAGCTTTTCGATGCGCATTAAGAAACTTTTTTTTTATCCAACTGTTTATTGTTTGCTATACCGTCAATAAAATCATATGAACAAAAGAAAGATATTCGAGCAACGGAGGCAGTTTTTGCAGGAGATGGAAGAAATTGCCGTACAAAAACAGCATGCCAAGCTCAAACTTACTGCACGCGAAAGACTAAACGTCTTGTTCGACGAAGGAAGCTTTTTTGAACTCAACACTTTTGTTGAACCGGCAAAAGCGATCAAAAAAACTCAAAATGCTTTTGGGGATGGAGTTGTGGTAGGGCGCGGACTGATACAGGGACGCAGTGTGTTTGCCTATGCCCAGGATTTTACCGTAATGGGCGGTTCACTGGGTTTTGCGCACGGGATGAAAATTGCCAAGGTTCAGGAGATGGCGCTTAAGTTCGGCTCCCCCTGTGTAGGGCTGATCGATAGCGGTGGCGCTCGGATCCAGGAAGGCATCAACAGTTTAGCGGCTTACGCACGGATTTTCAGGAACAACGTCAGTTCTTCCGGAATTATTCCGCAGATAAGCGTTATTCTGGGGCCATCTGCCGGTGGAGCGGTATACTCTCCCGCCATGACCGATTTTGTGATTATGACCAACAAAACGTCCTACATGTTCGTCACAGGACCCGACGTGGTGAAAGAGGTCCTCAACCAGGACATCAGCATGGATGATCTGGGCGGGGGAAATATCCACGCGGAAAAAAGCGGCGTGGCTCACTTCGTGTTCGAGGACGAAGAGCATGCCATCGTACAGGTTCGCAAACTGCTGGCCTACCTACCCCTGAACAACTTCGACCCGGTCCCTGTTTCCATGGATATCAGCTTCAATGCGGAACGTCAGGAGTACCTGAACAAGATTGTTCCTGACGATCCGAACCGTCCGTACGACATGAAAGAGATCATCAACATCCTGGTTGACAACAACACCTTTCTCGAAATTCACGAGAAATTCGCACAAAACATACTCGTCGGTTTTGCGCGCCTGGATGGAAAAACAATTGGAATAGTAGCCAACCAGCCCAAGGTAATGGCAGGGACATTAGACATAAACGCCAGCATAAAAGGCGCCCGCTTTGTTCGTTTCTGTGACAGCTTTAACATTCCTATCCTGGTGTTGGAAGACGTCCCCGGATTTATGCCGGGTTCCGAACAGGAACACACCGGAATTATCCGCAACGGAGCCAAGCTGCTTTACGCGTTTTGTGAAGCCACTGTCCCCCGCGTCACCGTCATTACCCGGAAAGCATATGGCGGAGCGTTTATCGTGATGAACAGCCTGGGCATCGGCGGCGATTTCAATTTTTCCTGGCCGACGGCAGAAATTGCGGTGATGGGCCCTGCCGGAGCCATCAAGATAGTAAATAAGGCTGAGCTTGCCACGGCTTCCGACCGGGGAGCTGTGGAAAAAGAGCTGGTGGAAAAGTACAAGGACGAGATTGCCAACCCATTCAGGGCGGAAGAGCTGGGGATGATCGACGATGTGATCAAACCTTCGAAAACCCGGCAGGTACTCATCACCGCTTTCGATATTTTGGCCAACAAACAGTATTCCCAACCCGAGAGGAAGCACGGAAACATACCGTTATAATTCGAAGCAGGGACTTATGGACGGTCCCTGCAAAAAAACTGAATCACAGCATGAACAAAAAGATCCTTATCGCCAACCGAGGTGAAATCGCTATACGCATTATCCGGTCGGCAAAAAAACTCGGTTTAACCACTTACGTCATCCAGGGTAACCGCGAGCCTGATGCCATGTACCTGGAATATGCCGATGTAATCATTCCCGTGCGGGAAAACCTGACCGAAAGCATAATCTTCCTCAATCCCGAAGAGATTGTCGGACTCGCCCTCGAGCATCAGATCGACATGATTCATCCCGGATACGGGTTCCTTTCGGAGAATCCGGATTTTGCCACCCTGTGTGAACAGAACGGTATTACGTTTATCGGCCCCTCTTCCGATTTGATACGAAACATGGGCATCAAGACCATTGCGAAAAAAATGGCAGCCGAGGCCGGAATGCCGCTCGTCCCGGGCAGTGCAGGCGCCATTACCGATGCACGGGTGGCCAAAGAGTTTGCCGATACAATCGGTTATCCGGTCATCCTGAAAGCATCAGCAGGTGGTGGCGGACGCGGAATGCGCATCGTGGAGAAAGCCGAAACCATGGAGCGCCACTTCAAATCGGCCTACGATGAAGCGGTGGCCGCTTTCGGTAACGGCGATATTTTTATCGAGAAATACCTGACGAACCCAAAACACCTGGAGTTTCAAATCCTCGGAGACAAATACGGACACGTCATTCATTTGGGAGAAAGGGAGTGTTCCTTGCAAAGGAAACACCAGAAACTGATCGAAGAAGCACCCTCTGCCAGCATCGATGCCAAGACAAGGGAACAGATGGGCAAGCTGGCCGTGAAGTTTGCCCAATCCATAGGATATTACTCAGCCGGCACCATCGAGTTTATCCTCGACGAAGACGGATCCTACTATTTCATGGAGATGAACACCCGAATCCAAGTGGAACATCCTGTCACTGAAATGATAACCGGGGTAGACCTGATCGAATGGCAGATCCGGATCGCCCTGGGCGAGAAACTCGGGCTGAAACAAAAAGAGATCCGGTTCAACGGGTGGGCCATCGAATGCCGGGTAAACACCGAAGATCCGCAAAACCGCTTCACGCCGCAAACCGGATTTATTGAAAGGGTTTTCTTTCCTCACGGAGATCACATCCGCGTGGAAACCGGCGTTAAGGATTTCTCGGTGGTCACTCCCTATTTCGATTCAATGATTGCCAAGATCATCGTTCACGGCGAAAACCGGGACGATTGTATCGATAAAACCCTGAATGCCTTAAAAGAATTTTCAATTTCGGGACTGAAAACAACCGTGCCGTTTTGCCGGACTGTCCTGCGCAGCAAAGAATTCAGGGAGGCCTCCTATACCACTCATTGGATAGACTCGTTTTTTACGACCGACATGCTCGAATCGGAAGACGAAGCCATGATGGCAGCGCTGGCAGCAACCATCACTTATGCGAAAGAGTACCTGCAGTACTCTTCCGATTCTCCAATGTTCAAAAGCGAATCACTCAATGTTTGGGTGCTCAACAAGAGAATTAATAAATAAACGGTAATTAACAAAATGGCAACATCCTACGTATATAAAAGAGACGCCACCCGGCTGTTTATCGCCATGCGGGATAACGGCGACAGGTATAAAATCTATTTGCCCAAAGAATCAAAACCGATCATCAACGGTGAAGAAAAAGATGTTTTTTTCATTGAACACAAAAATAATTTCTCGTCTTTCAGCATGGGCGATGCCACGTACCGATGTGAAATAACCCAACGCGACCAGCATCGGATTATGGTGAAAGTGAACGGAGTGGAATACAAATTCAGCATCGAATCCATCTTCTCCTACCTGCGGCGTAACCTGCTCAGCAAAGGAGTTGAAGTACAAGCCGGCAACAACCTGAAATCACCCATGCCGGGAAAAATTGTCGATATTTTTGTCAGTGAAGGCGACCTGGTGAACGAAGGCGAACCGCTATTGAGGCTCGAGGCAATGAAAATGCAAAACGAGATCAATGCCTGTTGCAACGGCGTAATCCGCAAAATACATGTTGTGCCGGGACAATCGATCATGCAGGACGAACTGCTGGTAGAGGTTACTTCTATAGACGAGTAACCGGTAAGAAACAGCTAGATAACCCTTACTTTTAACACACCCGTAATGTCTTTGATGCGTTTCACGTTTTCATCGGTAATCTCTTCCTCGAGGTCCACCATCGTGTAAGCGTAATCACCGCGGCTGCGGTTGATCATGTTGGCAATATTGGTGCCCTGCTCGGCCAGTACGGCAGAAATCTGCCCCAGCATTTTGGGAATATTTTTGTGTGCAATGGTTAACCGGTGTTTGACGATACTGATACCCATGTCGCAGACCGGGAAATTCACCGAGTTCCGGATATTGCCGTTCTCCAGGAAATCTTTCGTCTGCAGTACGGCCATCACTGCACAGTTATTTTCACTTTCCGGAGTAGAAGCGCCCAGGTGCGGTACAGGAATAACACCGGGGACATTGATCACCTTTTCGTTGGGAAAATCAGTCACATACTCACTCACAATACCGGCTCCCAAAGCATCGATCATGTCCACATCATTCACGAGTTCTCCCCTGGAAAGATTGATTATTCGCACGCCCTCTTTCATTTGAGCAAACGCCTCCTTGTTCAGCATGCCTTTTGTCTCACCCGTTAAGGGGATATGCAGCGTGATGTAGTCGCAGTGCTTGAAAACTTTCTTCAGATCGTTTGCTTTTTTCACCGAGCGCGATAACCCCCACGCATGATCAACGGAAATATAGGGGTCGTATCCGTAAACATCCATCTCCATGTTTACCGCTGCATTGGCAACCATTACTCCAATGGCACCTAATCCAATCACGCCTAACTTTTTATCGCGGATTTCCGGTCCTACAAATTGCGCTTTCCCTTTCTCTACCTGCTTGGGCACATCATCCCCCGTTAACGACCGTGTCCAGTTAATCCCTTCCACGATCTTCCGCGACGACAACAGCATGGCAGCAATGGCAAGCTCTTTTACGGCATTGGCATTTGCTCCGGGTGTATTGAAAACAACGATTCCTCTTTCCGCACATTTGTCCACGGGGATATTATTGACGCCGGCTCCGGCACGTGCTATACAATGCAAGCTGTCTGGAAATTCCATCTCATGCAACGACGCGCTGCGTAAAATGATTCCTTCCGGTGTATCCATTTTTTCACCTACTTCAAAGTTCTGTCCGAATTTTTCCAGCCCCGACTCGGAAATTCCATTCAGGGTTTTGATCTTGTACTTACCCATTATTGATTGTAAATTAGAGAATTACTGCCAACGAGCAGATGTTTTTTAATTATTTGAAATAAATAACATCAAATTTCGAACGCAAAGATATAAAATCTTCACCTCATTTTACAATTTATTACAAAAAATAGCAAGAGTAAATCAAGTTGTTTTAATACTCGTCCCGGGTATGATTTATTCCCAGCAATTTTACCGCTTCCACCACAACAATCGGAACAAACGACAATCCGATCACGTACAACCAGTGTGATTCATCCATTCCGGCAACTTTAAAGATGTCGCGGAGAGCAGGTACAAACAGTACAACAAGCATCAATGCAGCCGACACGAGAATGGCAAGCACCAACATCTTGTTGCTCATCGGACTTGTTCTGAAAGACGACCGTTTATTGGAATGCAGGTTACGCACGTGCAACAGCTGTGAAAAGGCCAGCACGGCAAATGCCATGGTTTGGCCCAGCTGCTTCCCGCCGTCGTTGAATCCTATCAGGTAAGCAGCCAGGGAGATCAGGCCAATGGTCGTGCCCTGGTAAAAAATGCGCCAGGTCATTCCCCGAGTGAAAAAGCCCCGCTTCGGGTCACGCGGACGGCGGGTCATGACGTCTTTTTCTGCCGGGTCCATGCTCAGTGCCAATGCAGGAAGACTATCGGTAACCAGGTTTATCCAGAGAATCATGATGGGCGTGAGCGGATTTCCGAGGTTGAAGACGGAGGCGATAAAAATCAGCAATACCTCCCCTACATTAGCGGACAGCAGGAATTGAATAGCTTTGAGAATATTGTCGTAAATGCGGCGGCCCTCTTCTACAGCTCCGACAATGGTAGCAAAATTGTCATCGGCAAGCACCACATCCGATGCTTCTTTGGCCACCTCGGTACCCACAATCCCCATAGAGACACCGATATCGGCCTGCTTAAGTGCTGGAGCATCATTTACACCATCGCCGGTCATCGCCACAATATCACCGTGCGATTGCCACGCTTTCACTATCCTCACCTTGTGT
The DNA here is from genome assembly GCA_022840285.1 of Porphyromonadaceae bacterium. Taxonomy (GTDB): domain Bacteria; phylum Bacteroidota; class Bacteroidia; order Bacteroidales; family Dysgonomonadaceae; genus Petrimonas. The sequence goes on along the minus strand of JALHIE010000058.1, from coordinate 3,141 downwards.
TCTGGAGCTACGCGCGCATAAACCGAGTATTTCTCGACGTCGCGGTAAAGCTCTTCGTCGGATATCTCCTGCAATACACTTCCCGTGACCGACTGATCACCATCGGCATAGATTCCAATTTCACCGGCAATGGCCACAGCGGTCACCTTATGGTCACCCGTTATCATCACCGGACGGATTCCTGCGGTCTTGCATTTCTTTACGGCTTCCACCACTTCGGGACGGGCAGGATCAATCATTCCCAGCATGCCTACAAACACCAGGTTGTCCTCAATTGTTCCGGCATCAACAAGATCAGGCAGACTGTCCAGGTCCTTATACGCCACGGAAAGAACCCTTAGTGCAGATTTAGCCATCCGGGTATTCTCGTTCCGGATGGTGATCATGTCTTCTTCGGTGATAGCACGGACTTTCCCGTGCATCAGGATATGCGTGACAACCGCCAGTACTTCGTCGAGACCGCCTTTGACGTTTACGCGCAACTTCCCTCCGGGCATTCGATTGATGGTCGCCATCCGCTTGCGTTCCGAGTCGAAAGGCACTTCCGAGACACGCGGATACCTCCGTTCTTCTTCGTTTTTGTTCAAGTTGAGGGCAAGAGCCACATCTACAATAGCTGTCTCGGTAGGATCGCCGGCGTTCTCGTGTGTGCCGTCGGGCAACATTTTCAGGTGAGCATCGGTACAAAGGAGCGATGAGTTCAACAGTATTTTTTCATCGTTACCCAGTTCTTCGGGAGGAGGCGGATTTCTGAAATCGATGCGATTTCCGCCTACCATTCCTTCCACCACGGTCATTTTATTTTGTGTGAGCGTTCCCGTCTTATCGGAGCAGATCACGGTGGTGCTTCCCAAAGACTCAACCGACGGCAGTGTACGCACGATGGCATTGAGCTTGACCAGGCGTTGAACACCAATCGCCAGCACAATGGTCGAAACAATCTGCAGTCCTTCGGGAATAGCCGCCACTGCAAGGCTGACAGCCATCATAAACATATCGAGCCAGTGATTTCCGTACAACATACCCACGGCAAAAATCAGCACACAGATACCAAGCGCCACATAACCCAGGATTTTTCCGAGCTGTTCCAATCTTTTTCCCATCGGAGTTTCCGTCTCCTGTGCACGCTGCAGCATACCGGCAATTTTTCCCACCTCGGTATTCATTCCCGTGCCGACAACCACACCTTTTCCTCTCCCGTAGGTCACCACACCGGTAGAAAAAGCCATGTTGTCACGGTCTCCCAGTGGAACATCTTCCTTATCAATTGCCTCCGTACTTTTTTCTACCGGCACCGATTCTCCCGTGAGTGCCGACTCCTGAATCTTCAGGTTTACCGTTTCGGTGAGCCGCATATCGGCAGGGATAATATCGCCGGTGTCAAGAACCACCATGTCGCCCGGAACAAGTTGCGTGGATACAATTTCAGCCACTTCACCGTCCCGCAATACTTTCGACCGCGGAGCACTCATCCTGTTCAGGGCATCAAGCGACGATTGAGCCTTGGTCTCTTCCGCCACGCCAATAACGGCGTTCACGATAAGAATAGCAAGGATGATAAAGGTTTCGGTCAGCCCCTCTCCTTCCATCACACCGATAACACCCGACACAGCTGCGGCTATAAGCAATATAACCACCATGCTGCTTTTGAACTGCTCGAAAAAAATTGTCGCTATGGATTTCTGTTTTTTAGTCACCAGCTGATTGGGTCCCACCTCTTCGAGTTTCTTTTTTGCTTCGGCGGAAGAAAGGCCTTTTTCAGGAGACGCGTTGAACTGTCGCAACACCTCTCCTACTGGTTGGTTGAAAAATTGTTTCATAGTTGTTTGTTTTGTTTGCGGTCATTAAGAAATTGCTTGTTCAACTTTCGCCCCGCTCCAGCCGAAAGCACCGTACCTGATAAAACAAACCGGAGGAAAAATTGTTTGGGATTTTCTTAAGCTGTCAAACAACCAAACAAATACCAACAGAGGCGCCATAAATGACGCCCCTGCCAACCGATACGGCTAATCCGTTAAAAATCAAAACTCATGATAATTCCGTTGACGGTTCCGCTAATGCTGTCGCACGTTCCATCAGCTTTGATGGATCCGAGCAACATAACGTCATATTCAATGCCGTTGCAGCGATAACGTCCCTCTATCCGAAATTGTGAGCCGGACGGATCGAACGTTGAACAACCGGGCTGTAACTTGAATGTTCCTGCAAAGGTAACACTCTGATCTGTGTCCAGATACACCTCCCTGCCGTTGGTAAGGGGTACCCGAAAATGATTTATTGTCTCGTCGATATTGATCAGTATAGATCCTCCCAGGCATTGATACGGCTCCAGGTTGTAGTTGATAGCACCACCCAGGTTGATCGCGAGGTGTATATTGCCCCCTTTCCCATCCGGATGATCGTAGGTCCCGTTGTATTTAATAAGATAACTCGCGCTTCTCAAATCAGCATGCACCGTGGATTTCGTGCCCGCACCGCTTTCATTGTTCATGCCTTGATTCACACCTTTGGTACCGGCATTAAACATGGCCAGTATAACTGCCCGTTGTTCCTGTTCCGACAGTTCATTATTGTTTTCTACTTTGGAACACGAAGCAATAACAAGAAATAAGGCTGAAAAAACCAGGAAGAAGAGAAAAACTTTTTCATAGAATTACGTCAGAGTTTAACGTGCTGACAACGCACTTTTTTAGTTTCAAGAAGCAACGAGGAAAATATGGTGATTAGGCTACAAATTTAATAAATCGTCTGTTATATTCATAAAAATAAAATATTTTTTTATAATTATCATTAAATTATTTACGGGATGCTCGTTTGCATTCGCAAGTTATTGTCTAAAAAAAAATCACATCCATTTTTTACCTGAAAATTATAGAAACAGTAATTCTCTCTAAAACAGGCCAAATATATGTTATAAAACATATATTCCACAAGAGAAGATATCGTTAAAAATGGCTAACTTGCGTCGCTATTTTTGTAGTACGGCTCTGTATCTTTAATAAAGAGCAGAGTCGTTTTATTGTAGAGGCTTATACATTTAAAAAACATAAATTTTACTAATCATGAAAGTTTACAAAACAAACGAAATCAAGAATATTGCTATTGTTGGCAATTCAGGATCGGGCAAGACCACTCTCGCTG
>JALHIE010000169.1 GCA_022840285.1 Porphyromonadaceae bacterium | reverse complement strand
GGTATCGTTGAGGCAAATCACTGCTACCGAACAGGATAAAGACTACATCCTGGATCTTTTGATGAAAGAATTTTTTCTGTTATACAGGGGGTTGCAGCGTGGAGAAAAACAAGTTATTGAAGATGAATACATGCTTGATTTGTACCGGGTAAACGGTTATTACTGGTTTGAAGACGCCAACGGCAAGTTTCAGGCAAAGATCGATAACGTGCTTCCGTCCGGTCATCTTGTATTGAAGACGCTTGAGACCAATGAGGAGCGAATGTATGCGTTTAAAGAAATAGCTTTTATATAACAGATATAGATGAAATACAGCAGAATTTTACTGAAACTCAGCGGTGAGTCGCTGGCAGGAGAAAAAGGGTACGGGATAGATGAAGTCCGCTTGAATGACTATGCCCGGCAGATAAAAGAAGCTGCACAAATGGGCGTGCAAATCGCGATAGTCATTGGCGGCGGGAATATTTTCCGGGGCTTGAGCGGCTCGCAAAAAGGATTCGACCGGGTAAAAGGTGACCAAATGGGCATGCTTGCCACCGTTATCAATAGCCTGGCATTGAGTTCTGCATTGACGGCCATTGGTCAGAAAAACAGGGTTTATACGGGAAATCCGTTCTTTACCACCGACACCGCTTCTGCTCTGCGTGGAATAGAGATTGAGGCCGATGCCATGTTTAAAGGCACCCGTGTTGACGGTGTTTATACTGCTGACCCCGAAAAAGATCCGTCGGCGACCAAGTTCGATACGATCTCATTTGATGAAGTTTACGATCGGGGCTTGCGGGTAATGGATCTTACGGCGACGACAATGTGCAAGCAAAATAACCTGCCCATTGTTGTTTTCGATATGGACACATACGGAAACCTGAAGAAGGTCCTTTCCGGGGATAATATTGGAACCCTGGTGCACGTGTGAAAGATTTATTCAAATATTTTCACTATTTTTGCTAACATAACATCAAACAAAAAGATATGGATATTTCAACAATTAAAAAAGATGCCGAGGAAAAGATGCAGATGACCTTGGAATTTCTGGAAGAAACTTTCGCACGAATTCGTGCAGGGAGAGCTAATGTGCGTATTCTTGACGGGGTGAGAGTAGAATATTATGGCAGCCACGTTCCGTTGTCGAATGTATCAACGGTCTCTACTCCTGATGCCAAAACTATTCTGGTTCAACCGTGGGAAAAAAATATGCTGAAAGTAGTTGAAAAAGCGATTATGGATTCTGACGTGGGAATTACCCCCGAGAACAACGGTGAAGTTATCCGCCTGGGAATCCCGCCGCTCACCGAAGAACGCCGCAGGCAGCTGGTGAAGCAGACCAAGCAGGAATCGGAAGATGCCAAGATCAGCATTCGGAACTCCCGCCGCGAAGGGATTGATGAGGTGAAAAAAGCCGTAAAAGAAGGACTTCCCGAGGATATGGGGAAAGACGTTGAAAATGAGCTTCAAAAACTTCACGATAAATTCATCAAAAGAATTGACGAAAAATTCGCTGAGAAAGAAAAGGAAATACTTACCGTATAAATAGCGATGAGCGAGGGGGGAAGCAAGAGGGGGCTGGTAATCAGGAATACGGGCAATAATTATCTGGTAAGAACGGACGAAGGTACGGACATGTCGTGTCTGGCAAAAGGGAATTTCCGTCTTAAGGGTATCCGGAGCACGAGCCCGGTGGTAGTAGGAGACAGGGTGAAAATCGATGTAAATTCTGATGGAACGGCATATATTACCGAAATTGAAGACCGTAAAAATTATATTGTCCGCAAGGCGTCCAACCTTTCCAAACACTCGCACATTCTTGCTGCCAACATTGATCTGGCTCTTCTTTGTGTTACTGTAAGGTTTCCGGAAACAACCACAGTATTTGTCGACCGGTTTTTGGCTACCGCAGAGGCATACAGTGTTCCTGTTGTTCTTGTTTTCAACAAAACGGATATCTACGACAGCGACGACAGGGAATACGTGGATGGGTTAGTTCACTTGTATTCAACTGTCGGGTATACATGCATTAAAACCTCGGTGCTTACAGGAGAGGGAATGAGTGAAGTACGTAAACACGTTTGTGGAAAGATTACCTTGCTTGCCGGACATTCCGGTGTGGGAAAATCAAGTATCGTAAACATGCTGCAAAAAGACGCAACGCAAAAAGTAGGAAAGATATCGGATTACCACAACAAAGGGATGCATACCACCACTTTTTCGGAAATGATTGAACTTGAAAAGGGAGGCTTCGTTATCGATACTCCGGGAATCAAAGGCTTCGGAACCATCGACATGACAACGGCTGAGGTTTCTCACTATTTTCCCGAGATTTTCAGGATTTCGTCGAAGTGCAAGTTTTATAACTGCCTGCACCTGAACGAACCCGGCTGTGCCGTGATAAAAGCGTTGGAAAATCATTACATCAGTCAGAGCCGGTATCAGTCTTATTTGAATATCCTGGAAGATGCAAACGAAGAAAAATACCGGTGAAGATGCTTATTCTCGAGATCCTTTACGCTTTAACCGTCATCAGTGTGGTTATTGTGGTGATTTCCGAGAATAGGAATCCCATTAAGACGCTTTCGTGGGTAATGGTGCTTGTGTTTTTGCCTTTTGTGGGGTTGATCTGGTACCTTGTTTTCGGCCAGGATTTTACCAAAAAACAAGTCATTACCAAACGGATGTACAGCAAGCTCAAGAAACGTCCACTGGATGAAGTGGGCCCGCTGGAGGAGTTTGCTTATCCCCAGGAGCATGCGAGTTTGATCCGTTTACTGAAAAACCTTGACCATACCCCGTTGCTGGGAGGGAACGATGTCCGGTTTTATACCCATGCCGCGGAAAAATTCGAAGATTTACTGCGCGATATTGAAAATGCAAAACAACATAT
>JALHIE010000057.1 GCA_022840285.1 Porphyromonadaceae bacterium | reverse complement strand
TTGCCCCTCTTCTTATATTTATCCGCCATAGCTTTTTTTTGGCGTAAAAATATAAAAATTATACGAAAATGTCAAGTTATTTAAAGAACTTTATACTAGTAATGGCGCGCAGGATAATACTCATAGGCCAGATTTTATTGTACCCCGTGTGCGGGCTCCCGACACCGGAAGCAGACTTACCCTCAAAATAATATGGGTTCCATTTGCTGAAAATAAACTGCCGGGTCCGTTGGTAGGTTTCATCTTCCATATCCACACATCCCTGGTATGGCAACGAAACAAGGCTCGGCACATTGGCATCATCCATACAGAGCTGCCCCCCGAAACCATCGACTTCAAAAGCATAAATCTTCCCAAACTCAGGATGATTGATAATCCCGTATTTGTTAATAGCTGTTTCAACCTGGTTGGCAAGACTATTGCATTGAGCTACTAAATGTTGCTCTTCCTTAATTTCATTCAGCATCTCGACCAGCTTTCTGAGCACATTTACAGCCATCAGGTTCGAAGGAACCAAGTAAGGGAAAATCGTACCGTCATCGGACGGTCGAAAAACCGAACAGATCATGCCATTGGGCTTTACCGGGTTACCTTTACCTGTTGCCCCCTGAGCTGTCCCTGTTGTTTTTTTTGATTCCCTAAAGAAGCTGTAGTTATCTGAGCCATCAAAACGTTGCTGCTCATGGATTACCTTTATTATGTTCTGAACAGCCACACTCCAATCGGCATCAAAGGGCGATACGTCCCCTGTTTCTTTCCAATAGGCATAGGCCAGCCGGACCGGGTAACAAATCGAGTCGAGTTCATATTTTCGTTCATGAATTTCAGGCTTCATCTCAGTCACGTCGGTCAAAGACCATTTGCCGGGGCCTTCCTTATTTTTATTAAACGCATTGGCATAAGCATCAATCAGCAGACATTTAGTCTGGCGGTTGATCACACCTGCTATCAATTGTTGAAGCCGAGGATCTGATTTCATGTATGGCAGGTATGGCCATACATATGCGGTTGAGTCCCTGAGCCACATGGCATGAATATCTCCTGTTATCACAAAGGTATCGGGGCGTCCGTTTGTTTCCACAGTAAAATAAATCGTTGTGTCAAGGGTATTTGGAAAGCAGTTTTCAAACAGCCAGGCTATTTCCGGGTCCGAAATTTTTGCTTTTGCGTCCTGGATAATATCCTCAATTGCTTTACTTGTAAATTTGCGTTCCGAAAGCGGTGGACGTTTGCAACCATATTTTGCAGTGCTCGCTATACCATTTGAAAAAGCCAATACCCCTGCAACTACACTTGTATTTCTAATGAATTTCCGTCGTTCCATATCAATCGTGTAAAAATCCTTCTTCTTTCAATATTCTTGCATAACGGGCAATGGTATGCGGAAGAACATTGACAAACTGGCCTCCCTTTGTCATGTATTCGACAAGCTTGATCATATCATGCCCGTTTCTCCATATATATTGGGTAAATGCATGTACCGGGGAATCAATGGTTCCCAGCAACCATCCTGGGCTGGTCAACGGAGCTGAACTGTATTCATCTATGGTCCGAAGGCGGACAAAAGGTGACCCAGCGTAAAAATGCCTCGGGGTTTGGTTTATTACCAAGAATTTATCCGATTGATAAAGAATTTTGTTGCGCCCGGGCTGAGCCAATGTCACAGCATATTCCAGACCCGATGCTTCTATCGCCTTGAACAGCTTGTCATCAGACTCCGTAAATGATGATAAATCGGAATCCAGAAATGCCCAATGCCCTTTAGGTGTAGCTTCATCGTGTGCTAATTTTCGTATGTTTGAAAGTGCATTCTTGCAATGATCTGTTAATATCGAAGGAGGGCAATTCATCTCAGCCATGATGCCCATACCGCCTGAATACAATACTGGCTCAATATAGCCCCTTACCCCTCCCCTTGCCCTGGGAATGTTGATCATTTCCCACAACTGGGGGGCAGTTTCATAACGGGCGGCATGTGCTCCCACGCCCATCTTCACACCAGTAAAGGCAACCAGGTCGAATAAATTGATCATCGCTTCGTTATGGGCCATTTCACCCGAATGCCAGAAAAGGCTGTTCAATATTTTTCCCTCTTTGGCATATTTTCTCAACTGGTCATCGTCCGGTTCTTCATCATACAGTGTCCCCCCGACGTTAGTCCACACATGCGGTACCGTATCAACAACAGGAAATGCTGGACGGTTGGGGTCCATAATTTGCAAACAAACCCCGTCTTTGGACCATTCAATTAAATCGCCGTCAGTGGTTTGCCTCCCCACCATGGTCAGGTTGCCAACTTCTTTTGCCAGTGCGGCAGTTTCCACTACAATCGCCGAACAAGCCTCCTGATAGTTGTTAAACACGATTTCTGAGGACTTCATTGGTTTGGTTGGCGCGTAAACAGCGACCCTCCTTTCACGGCATAATTTGGGTATCTGAGACAAGATGGCACTCGGGTCGGCAAAGGCCACACCCTTTGCCTGCGATTTCCAGCGGTTGGCGATCCTGAGTGTAATCGTTCCGTAGTCATCCCTGGAAGAATACCCGTCCAGTTCTTTTGCCCCAGCATGGGTTAAAGCCAATTTTGCTTTGTCTTCCCCACTCAAATACAAGTATTCACAAGCGCTGTAGGGAACATTGGCTTCTTCTGCCGGGACCGGATAGGCCAGGTACTTATTATTAAAGATATCGGCATATAAATACGGACCAAGTTCAAACTCCTTATTATTGATCTTTGATTTTTCGCCCGGGCCGAACAAAATACCATTGACTTTTTTGATCCCGGCCAGAGCAAGCAACAATGTATACAGCTCTGAAATCGATGAAGAATCGGCGATTGTCTTTTTACCAAACACTTCAACCGAAGAACGAAACAATGGGGCTTCGCCAAAAAAGATGTATTCAACATCGAAAATGGCATTCAGGTAATTGAACTGCTGGTGGTGGAAACCGCCTAAAACAGTGCTGCCTGTACGGGCAAACAATCGGCCATCCCGTTCTGCCTCCAGATAGTTTTCGAACCTGACCCCCGCCTTTTCTGCGATCCATGCCACGGTGGGGATGACCAGGTGGATATTTTCCTGGTTCAGGGAGGACAGCAACATCCAAAGCTTTTCTTTTTCAACTGGTTTTGCTTTTTCAGTTGCCATAGCCCTGGCTGTACCTACTAAAGATGCCCCTCCAAGGATGGCCCCTCCTGATGTTATAAATTTTCTTCTTTTCATGTTTAACCTAAAAATCTCATTTTAAAATTTCCCCTTCAAATGAATGATCCTCTGAGGCGATATGTTTCACTTTTTTGAAACATATCGCCGCTTTTCCTTCCCTTTTAGGTGGCACCTTACCGGTTTAAGGTGGTTGCGTTACCCACTCCGTCTGTCTTTTTATACACATTTTAACATAATTGTCATTTCATGACAAGCAATCCCCCGTCATAAAAGAGTTTATGACCAAAGTAGGAGGCAGCCAATTAACCGACGGTCTGTTAGCCGGTCATCGCAACCGTTATTCGTTGCTCAAAATTGCGCCATCCTACTTTACGATAATACTCTTTCGGCATTTTAACCGTAGTGATCCTGCCGGATGTTACCACCTTGCCCGGTACCCGGATAAACCAATCGCGGAAAGTGGTGTGTTCCTGGCGCCATGCCCCAAAGTGGCTCTTATAACAAATGATTACGGACAGACTGTAAGCAAAAGCCGATAATTGCCAAAGAATGTCGTTTACCCAAAAATCCTGCGTTAAAGTGCTTCCGGCACAAAGCGAGTTTTTGGCCTGCTCAATCCAATTTTCACTCTCGGCACGGGCCCCGTAAAGGGCATGCACTTGCAAAGCATCCAACCCCTTCAGGTTGGAGCAATAGCAGAAGTACTCATATTCGGGAACAAACTGTTTCTCTCCAAAGAAATCAACTTCAACCATTTGTTTTACAATGCGGACGGCATAAAACATTCGAGGTTTTTTCCAACCTGTACATTGATATGAAAATTGGCATATTTCAGTTCGTTCGTCAACTCGTTGCCAGTTTTGTTCGCCTAACAATTCTTTGAGTCCTTTCAATTTAACTTTTACCAAATACTCATGCCCACCCTCTTCGAGCAAATCAAACAACTCTCCGTCAAAAAAACCGCTGTCAGCCCTGAAAAACACTTTCTTTATTGTCTTGGGAAGTGCTGCCAGGGTCTCTTTGATAAATTCACAAACTCCGTTTGAGGTGTAGGCCGAACCCGGACGCAACCAACTGTTTACAAGCAACTTCATCTCTGCCACAAAACAGAAAATCGGGTGATACCCTTTTGCTCCCTTTTTGTGCGGATTGTACCCCACCTCTGCTCCTTGTTGATTGCCATAAGCGAGGAATACACTTGAGTCGCAGTCGAGCGTGATGCGCTTTAACCCACAAAGGGAAACCTGTTTGGCGGCAAAATGCAGGAAAAATTCATGCAGCACACGAGCCCCACGTTCTCCCATATTGGACAGATGACGGCGTATGGTATCCTCATCAATGTTTTTGGGTAAACGAAGTAAGCGGGCAACTAACGCATCAAACGAGAAGTTTTCAATCCGTTTCAAACGATGAACCCCACACAAAGCAGCCAACAGAATGCCCGAAAGAATTTGGGCCGTACAAAACCGGCTTGCACTATGGCGTATGGTTGGGAAAAGCGCATTTAACTTGCGGTAAACGCCGCACTGATTGATGAAATCAGAAATTACGCTCAACCCTGCATACGATGTTAATTGTTCCGAACTGAACTCCTTTTTTACAGAAGCAGGAGTGAATGCCATCTTTTTTGTATTTTTGTGTCGCATGTGTTAGGTGAATGTTGGTTTTTAATTTAATGCTCTAAAATTAAACATTTTACCTAACATATGCAACTTTTATCCGAGATTTTTAGGCTTAACGTAAACTGCTATTTCCCTAATTCTAGTCTGATTCTTTTCATATGCTGGTATGAAAAGCCTTACCTTGCTTGTGGAAATTTCTTCGTCAAAAATCACTTCAAATATCTCCCCAAAATAGTTTTCAACTTTTTCAACATCTACCCATTCCCCATTCTTCTCAACCTGGATGATAAAATTCGGAAGTAAAAACTCGTTATACAAATGCTTATACAATTTAAAAGAGTATAAACTATATTCTTTACCCAAATCAATTTCGATCCAATGCTCCAAACCCTCTGCCGAACTGCTAATCCATCTCGAATCATCAGTAGAGATATTGCCATCAACCGCTTTTGCACCACTATAGCTATCATTCAAGTTGCTGCTGGTTTTCACCGGTTTATTCAGGGCGACATTCTGAAGAATAGTAATCGGTTTGATATCGGTAAAAAAAGTGTCAATTGCTGCCGGTTCCGGCAGGAACATGGTTCTGTAAGTGACCTCTTTCTCCACGTTTACATTTTCGATAACCGTTACAGAGCCCATATCTTCATTTGAAAGTCGAACCACTTTTTCTTTATCCTCCTCAAAATATGCTATTTCAACCCCAATCTCACGGATAGATGAGGGCGATCCCCACCACAAGGTGACGGTCTGTCCATCCGGATCATAATCAACGCTTTTGATAAACCTGTCGGTAAGTAGTGTCGACGCAAATCTCTCACCATATACATTCCCCAGCATCTCGAAAGGAATCGATTGCAGGCCGGTTTCATCACTTGAGACCAATTGGAACGTATAATTTCCTTCGGGAATGTCGCCAATCAATGCTTCGATGGAATCGGAAGGTTGGTGAACCGGTATCGGTAGCATCAGGGAATCCCGCCTTTGATTCCAATAGATATGCAGTTCCTTAGCCCGGTTATCCGTAATCCAATAACGCAGGAGAAACCGGCTGTTTCCCGGCAGGATTTTTGCGGAATCGACCCTACCGATATAAATTATCTCTCCATCCCGCAGATAAAGATCATGTTTATCATTCATATCCGAACAGGCGGAAACGATGCCAAAGAAAATCAGCATCAGTAACAGATATTTTTTCTTTTTCATAATGCATTTCACAAATTAAATAATCAATTAATCATTAACCTGTCCCCAGAATGTCAATTCTCCCAGAAACGACATATTTGAGTCTGTCCATGTACGCAGCGTCCTGAACCGGATATATCGTACCGGGGGGACTCCAAGCGGAAATTCAAACTCTTCTCCGTTGTGGGCCAAAGCCAAGTCTTCACTGGTTAAATCGGTAAATGCCGTAGGCTCCGGTCCGGAGGGTTTCTCCGATGTTCCGGTCAACAATAACACCCAACCGTTCCATGAACAAGGATCTCCATTGGCCACAGCGGGATCATTGGTTCCCCATATCTCGAACTCCTTCGGATGGTGTAAATTGAAATACCAGTTGTTTCTACCCCAGAATTTGAATCGTGATAATTTTGCCGTCACTCCCAGATCAAACGTAAAAAATATTTTTTCGGAAGATAACATACCCAGGTAATAAGTGTCAAAATATTCCACAATGGTCTTACCGTCCCACAGGTTGGTGATGGGACCAACTTTATATGAAAAGGAAGAGCACAACGGTAACCCTCTCCACAATTCTTTATCTAATTCCGACTCTTTCCATGGAGTCAGTGTGGTAAAAAGCGTGTCGGTATAGTTATCATATATATCTCTGATAAATATGGCAAAATCGATCTCTTTGCTCTCCATACCACGTACAGCGCCGATACCTTCTTCCACTGAGGTATAAAAATTTTCGACCTGTTCGTAAGACCCATCTTCATTTCGATACATAACACTTACCACCACGTCTTCTTTTTCTGGATTCTGCCAAGTGAGCTTGATTCCTCCGAAACTGGCAATCACCGAAAGACTTTCGTAAATATCAAAAATCGGGGAATCCAAAGGTTCTATTTCCACCTCCACCGGAGCGGATTTATTTCGGCTTCTGTCTACGGCAATTAGACGCACTGTCGTCTTGGCGGATTTGGCAAACCCTCTGACCGTTAACTCATTCACGAAAGCTGAGGCCAATGTCTCCTTCTGTACACCGTTCGGTAGTTGATATACGGCTTTCACATAGAGTAAATCTTTATCAACAGGCAGGTCGTAAGTGATGGTGCTACCCCCTTTAAAATTGGTAATGACGGGATTCGAGATTGACTGCGGTGGAATACTGTCAACCGGGTATTGTCCTATCTCCTCTTCCTTACAGGAAATCAAGAAGAGCAAACCGACCAGGCAGCACAAAAACGACATTCTCATAAAACCGGGAATCAATATCTTTGACATGATTGTACCTTTATCAGGACACATATTGTTTCTTATTCTATTCATTTTCATTTTATTTACTTTTTAGCATGTTTAAACTTATTGCCAATACGGATTCTGAATTAGGTTGGGATTGACCCGGAGATTATATTGTCGTATTGGGAAAAGATAATCTTTGGTGGAGAATTCAGGGACATAGAGCACTCTGATGGTGTTGAATTCTTCTGGAGTTTGCCCGTCGGGGTTCAATCCCCTTATCGGTTGATTCAACCAGAGGTGAGCGGTTTTCCATCTTCGGATATCCCAGAATCGCTTCCCCTCAAAAGCCAGTTCAATCATTCGCTCCTGACGAATAATCTCTCTCATTCCTTCTTTGGTAGTTGGCTTGGAGGGATATTTCGAAAAGTTTTGCCAACTCTCCACTACCCCATCTAAACCGGCTCTTTCCCGCACGAGATCGACATAATGGTACACCTCCTCGGATGGCATCTCCAGCGCTTCATTCAACGCCTCGGCATATAAAAGATAGAGATCGGCCAGGCGAATGATCGGAAAGGTAGACCGCACAATCACATTCGACGAAGAGGAAGTGCTTACACTTTCAAAATGGCTGGTTTTCCTCACCCAGTATCCGGACAACGAATACCTCAAATTAGAAGTTTTTCCCTGCGCCTCTCCTTTTTTTGTCTTGAATACCCATGGCTGCTCATTGGGTGCGCCATCCCCTACATCTTTATAACGGCCATTCCCAAACCAGACAGCGCCATCAAACGCCAAATTGGCATAGAAACGAGTCTCTCTTCTGAGATTCAGCATAGCGGTTTCATAACCCGGTTGGATATAGTACTTGTGATCCGCCGGAGCAGCTTCGGTCTGAAACCTGTTCATGTAATCAAATTGAGTATCTTCTTCAATCGGAACACCATGATTCGAATAGAAGAGTTCAGCCATTCTCAATGTCGGGCACATATAAGGATCAGTAGGTGACCATTGAGACTGTTGCATAAAGAAAAACGGCGTGGTGTCTCTCTGATAATTATACATGGAAAGCTTGGCTTCCGTCCAAATAATTTCTTTATTCCACCTATCAGTAACTACGTGTCGAAGAGACATCAATCGTTTGGTAGAATCGGATATATTCGTCTGTTTTGTAAACTCATAGAGTTCGTGTCCGGCCAAAAGAGCAGTATCGATTGCATTCTTACAGGCGACGGCGGCTCTTTCCCATTTCTCCCGGCTGAATTCCTGCGGAAACAATTCCACGCCTCTATTGTCGGTAAAAGACTGATAATCGCTGTTGCCATTGAATAACGGGCTGGCCGCCATTACCAGGATCTCCGCCTTCAACGCCAAAGCGATCGGTTGGGTAATTCTTCCCAGTTCGGAGCTTACATTCAATATTTGTAAAGGCAAATCAGGAACAGCTTCATCCAACAAACTGACGATATAGTCGATTCCCTCATCAAACGGATCCCGATAAACCCGTACCTCTTCAATACTGGCAGAGATGGGTAAATTCTCTTTGATAATCGGAACCGGCCCGTACATCTGCATCAAATAGTAATGATAGTAGGCTTTCAGGAACTTTACTTCGGCAATCCACCTTCTGGCTTCTTCTTCACTCAGGTCGTTCCCGACCTTGTGAATATTTTCGAGGAAAACGTTACAATCACGGATGGCGCGATAGCATGCCCGTCCGCCGTTCAAGCCATCCCAAAAATTGAAAAACGGGTCGTTCGAGTTCAGTTCCCCCTTTTTCAACTTCAAACCAGCATAATTTGTATTAAGCCAGTTATAGTACTGATCTTCAATCGCCCACCACTCATCGCTTCCAAGAATAGCTGGATCGCCGGAAGGTGTGGACAGATTAGGCAAAAATGTATAACAGGTGGCTAAATATTTTTCTGCACTGGTTCTGTCGAGAAATGCATGATCGATGGTCGGCACGTTATCGGGAACCACATCTAAATAATCTTCACATGCAAAGTTTAATACAAAAAGAGAGATTACAGCAGCAAACTTTAAATTTTTCATTGTATTCATTGTATTCATTGTTATTAGAATGAAATTTGAAGACCTAGGTTGAGTACTCTTTGGATGGGGTACCCCAGCCCGTTGCCTGCCATTTCAGGATCCCACAATTTAAACTTACTAAATGTCAACAGATTAGTCCCTGAAAAATAGAAGCGGAGATTCTTTACGCCGGCACGTTTGGTAAGTTCTTCAGGTAATGTATATCCGAATTCGAGAGATTTCAGTCGCAGGAAAGAACCATCCCGCATGAACCAAGTACTGGTCTGTGTGTTATTGGCGATATGCCTGTCGGCTAATCGCGGCCACAATTCAAAAATATCGGGATTGTTTTCTGAAAAATGATTTTCAGCATAGACTTTTAATAATGCATTTTTGGAGGATATCGCCGAATTCCCGTCGGTATCAATGAAAGGCGACGTAGCGTAAGCATCTATCCAGAACGACTCTCTGGCCAATCCCTGGAAAAAAAAGGATATATCGAAATTCCTGAAACCGGTGGACAGTCCGAATCCGTAAATGATCTCTGGTTGTGTGGGATAACCGATAGGAACCCTGTCCAACGAATTGATCTGTCCGTCTTTATTGATATCCCGGTACTTGATATCTCCGCCCATGTATTCCCCGAAAGTCTGCTGCGGGGAATTCGCCACTTCGTAATCATCCACAAACAATCGTTCGGCCACATATCCCCATGTCTGAGAAATGGGCTGGCCGATGTGCGAAAGCCAAGGTGTCAACGTATTGTCGACCTCTTCGTACACCTCATATTTGGCCGTTGCATAGGTAAAATTGGCACGACCTGTGATCCAGAAATCCTTACTGATGGAATGCTGATAATCGGCTGAAAAATCAACCCCACTTCCCTTGGCCTCACCGACATTCGTCTGGGGAGTCGTCAGCAGCCCCATCGTCGTAGGGATATCGACACGATCCATCAAGATATTGGTACGATGCTCGGTATAATAATCCACCTGAATATCCAATCGATTGAAAAACCCTACCTCTATCCCGGTATTCATCTTCTTTGATACTTCCCAGGTAATCTGATCGTTTGCATAGCGTGAAGTGGCGATTCCGTTTACCGTATAGTCGAAATTTTCCCCCCACGTAAAACTCCTTCCGGGGTCATTCAAATTTACCTCGGATAAGTAAAAGAAACGATCGGATGCATCCCCGATGGCATCATTCCCCACGAGCCCGTATGTAGCTTTTAACTTGAGATTGTGAATGACTTTACTTATATCATCTCCCCAGAATTGCTCATTGGAAACGATCCAGGCCGCGCCGATCGACGGGAAGAATCCGAACCGTTCGTTTTTCGCAAACCTTTCCGAACCGTTGTATCCGAAATTGAATTCGGTAAAATAGCGGCTGTCGTAGGAATAGGTAAACCGACCGGCTAACCCTAAATTTCTCTGAGGGAGCGAAAGCTGCAATGAAGAGGCATTGGGCGTGATGAAATTTCTCATTGTTCCAACCAGCAGTCCGCTTACACTATGCAGATTGAATGTTCGGTCGTAGTTGATTGCCGCCTCCGTATAGGTAGTGGATGAAATATCCTTTGGGCCTTCGTTATAACTCAACCATTCCGTCCCTTCCTCAGGATTCAAACGTGTCAGCATATAGGTATCGGTTTGTTTGTCATAATTGGCAACAGAATACCAAAATGGATTATAAAATCGGTTGACATCAAAATAGGAATAGCGGTTCGTATTGAATAGTCCGCGCAACACTAACCCTTGTGTAATGAAATCGAGATCCTGTCTTAATTCAAATTGCGCAAGCATCATAGATTTGGAATATTCCTTATACCCTTTTACCATATCCGCGTAAGGATTGACATACTGTCCCTGGTCATAATTGCCGAAAAGGGTATGGGTAACATGCCGGTATTGTTCGTCCGGCTCAAAATAAGGAGGGAAAAGAACCGGATCAGATCTCATTACTTTCTGGTACATAGCTGTTCCTCCGTCAATCGGACCTGTATAATCGTCAAAAGTCCCGTATAGTCTGATGCCGGCTTCTGTGGTGGGAGTAATATTGATATTGATATTCGACCGTAGTTGGTATCTCTTTAAATCGATATTGTTATTGAAGTTATTTTTCGGGTCCACCTTTAAAACCCCATTATCCTGATTGAATGTTGCTGCGATATAATACACGGCGACCTTGCCGCCGCCAGACACATTTAAATTGGCGCGGTGATTGACCGTATAATCATTGAACAACAAGTCATACCAGTCATTGGCAGGATAGACATAAGGGTTGGTACCGGCCTTGGTATTATCGATTTTTTCGTAGGCATAGGGAACTGCCATCAACGGATTTCGTGCCGTGACGGCTTCGTTGTTCAGGGTCATATAGGTGATCGGATCTGCCAATTGCACTTTTGAAGTGGGTTGGGAAATAGAAGTCTCGTAACGAAATGAGGCCTGCGCTTTTCCTTCCCGTCCCCCCCTGGTTGTAACCAAAATCACTCCGTTGGCGCCCCGAGCGCCATACAAAGCAGTCGCCGCCGCATCCTTCATGATGGAAAAACTGGCAATATCATCGGGCTGAAGGCGCGCCAGATCGGAGGAGGACATCTCCACCCCATCGATCAAAATTAACGGCCCACGAGCGTAAGAGAAAGAGGTCACCCCACGTACGAAAAAACTCGCATCATCTTCACCGGGCTCACCGCTCCGTTGATAGGAGACCAGTCCGGAAATTCTTCCGGCAAGGGCAGTGGTAAGATTGCTGCTTGGAACCTTCAACTCGCTTGGTCTCACGGTCGATATTGAAGATAAGACGCTTTCTTTTTTCTGTTTAGCGAAAGCGACCACCGTCACCTCCTCTAATTCATCGACTTTTTCTGTCAGGATCACCCTCAGTTTTCTGTTGTTGCCTACTTTGATTCTCTGCGTTTCCATACCGACAAACGAGAATTCCAATTCATCAGACGGGGACACCTCAATGGAAAAAGCGCCATCGACATCGGTAATTACCCCTTTTGTGGAACCCACAATGGTGATCGTAGTGCCGGGCAGGGGAATCTCGTTTTCATCCGTAACAGTACCTGTAACCAAAACGGTTTTTCCATCCGGCTTTGTTTCCGGAACCGTATTATCGGAGGAATTGTAAAATACGGTAATCGTATTATCCTTCCTTTGAAACGAGAGTCCGGTTTGTGCGGTAATCTGATCCAGAATATCCCCGATCGTCGCGTTTTGGACTTTTAACGTAATGGCGGGAGCATTTTCCACAATCTCCTGATCATAAAAAAATTTGTAGCCCGTTAATTCAGTGATTTGACTAAATACTTCGTCGAGAGGCTGCTTTTCCACATTGAGTGAGAGGTTATTGCTTTTCGTATTTTGTCCCATGACAGGAACACAAAAGGCAAAAAGCGAAAACATCATCATAAAAAATAATAATTCTTTTTTTAATTGATTGGTGAATTTCATAGATTTGTAATATTTGATTTTTTTACATTGCCGTCCGATAAAAACTGATTTTAATTTTGCTTGACTTCCAACCGTCATATTATCAGACATGTTTTTTTAGTTTTCTATTATTCTCAAAAGTAA
>JALHIE010000056.1:18047-21498 GCA_022840285.1 Porphyromonadaceae bacterium | reverse complement strand
GATAAACCTTACCGGATTATTGGCACAATACGCATAGGAACTGATACCGCAATACTTCTCCGCCAACGGATCCACCGTCCACCACCTGCCGATGGCCGCATCATAATGCCTTGCCTCATAATCAAATAAATCCAACCCGTGCATACGGTCAAGTTCCTTGCCGTTGTATTTGTACGGCTGAACGCCTCCCGTCGTACTTTCGCCCATCAACCCGCCAAAAGGATAGTAGTGGTTCACCTGGAGCACCGTGCCGGCTTGATTGATTACAACACGGCTGTTTCCCTGGTGGTCTTTCAGGTAATAATGATACGTAGGCGTTGTACCGGCAAGCGTTATGTATGCTTCTTCCGTAAGAATCTTGCTAACTGCACCGTTTTCGTAAATCACATTCTCGCAATAATCGGTTTTAAACGTAGTAGATATTTGCGCGGTGGTAAGCGGTGTCATTACATTGGTCATGGGGATTATCACACCCCCGACCAGCTCGTTTATTTTGCATCTCCGTTGGGAAAGGGAGTAAAAACTACTTGTTGAAATAATAAGCATAATACTAAAATAATTTCTTCATTTTTTTTATATTCCACTTTCTTTAATATTCAATAATTCCCATTGACTTTTCTCGCATGAGTATTGATATTCGTAAGTCGAATAATCACCACTACTTATTGTAATATTCTTACCTTTTTGTGTAACAAATGCATTTGCTATTGTAATTGACAGAGTATTACTTTTCAGAACAATAGGCAGTAACCTCAAAGACTTTATACCTTTTTTCAATTCGGATTTACAGTACTTATTCCTATCAAAAAAGATAATTTCAAATTTATCAATAACTGCTTTTGAAAATTCAAAATCTACAGGAACACTCTCTTTTAAGAAAACAGCTTTATCTAAATTCTCCTTTAGCATATACTCCTCAATACTTTCATTAAGTAAGTCATTCAAATGATTGGCTGATTGACCATAACAAACCGTAATAGAAAATATGAAGCCTATTACTATACTGATTTTAATCTTCATTTTTTTTATTTTTTAGGTGTAACAAAACGATTTTGCGGAATAGTAGCTATAACTCCCGATTTATTGTAAATATAAACCGTTCCGTTACCGCGCGAGAAAACATATCCATTTCCCGAAGCTCTATTAACGTCATATGCTGATGGAGCTCTTCCCCATTGATAAGTGGTTGTACTTCCTCCCATAGTTGTTACTGAACCAGTTCCTGCACCGCTTCCGGAACGCTCTACGATCTGTCCACTTGGATGACTATGGAAAGTAACATCACCTTTCCTCACATCCGGATGTGTAACAGAAGCAGTTAAATCGGTCTTAGGATTACCTACTGGACCCATTGGAGATTCTACTATCTTTCCATCCCTAAGAACTCCTCCGTATTCTCTATTGTTAGCATCTGAGGTTCCGCCACGTCCATTATCCTTGTTAACTATATCAACCATTTCTTGTCGTACACTTTGGTTTCCAACAATTTCTACGCTATTATCGTATGCTATTGAATTATTTTGGAATGCTTCAGTATTTCCTGAATTTTTGGCGATAAAGTTTTCAGTAGATTTAGCATCACTCTTTGAAATTCCCGCAGATGAAACGCCACTATCAAAGCTTTTTTCAGTTGTTTTTACTACGTAAACCTTACCGTCATCTATACCATCATTACCCAAGTATTTTCCTTTTTCATTGAGAAAATCTCCATACCGCATTCCATCTGGGTCAATAAATCTTATAGGGTTATTTCCGCAATACGCATAGGGACTGATACCGCAATACTTCTCGGCGAGGGGATATGTCTGAACGCCTTCACCGAACAATCCTCCAAAGGGGTAATAGTGGTTCACCTGGAGCACCGTTCCGGCCTGGTCGATCACCACCCTGTTGTTGCCCTTAATATCCGGCTTATCGCCACGTTCTCTCAAGTTATGCTACGATTTTAATTCTTGTTCAGCAGGTTATACATCGCCAAATTGGATTATTACCAATTATATTGGTGATGGCGGGACAGGTGGAGAGATACCATATTTGACATTTAATTTTCTCATTTCATTTCTGATTTCAATAGATGGTTCATAGGGAGTAATTTTATCAAAATTATCTATTAGATAATATTCTCCTATTGGTTCAAAAAGAATAACATCATTTATATTTCTTATATTTAAATATTTTTTATCTGGAATATCTTTATTTATTTTTTCTAAATTAAGTATTTTCCCAGCTATAGAATCTTCAAGCCCATAATAACAGATTAAGAAATTTTTATAATTTGTGTATCCTTTCAGCAATATAGAATCATATCCAATCTCGTTAATTAATAATATACATTCTTTACCAAAAACAGAATAGCAAATGATAATAATAATGTCTGTTTTAGATTGTTCTATATTTAATTGTTCTATATAATCTTGCAGTATGGGTCTAAAAGTTTCTTTAATTGTTTCATCATCCAAATTTATCACTGTGTCGATTTTTACTTCTTTTTTTTGCCTATAGCAAGAATCTAATGACAGGGTAGATACCAATATTGTTAATAAAATAAATAATTTCATAAACTTCTTGTTAAAATTAAAATCCTAAACCTCTATATAAATCATTAGCCTTTCTGATTGGACGAATATAAATACTAGAAGTCCATGGCGTATAATTATAAAGTGTTTTCCCATATTTGTGATACACATATTCTTTGGGCATATAAATAGGACTTATCCCTTTTTCTTGAAAACGATAATATCGGTTTACAATGTTATGCATATCTCCTCCGATATCTTTCACGTAAGAACCACCCTTTGTTCCTGTAATACTTGGATGACTATGAATTAAAAATATCATGTTAAATTCATTGTACCCTTTTTCTGTAATAGAGGCTTGAGATATGTCTTTTTCGTGCAATGTTCCTACAAGATACTCACTCGCTTTACCTTTCCCAAAACCGGATATAGACCATTCAACATTAGAATTATTCGCAGCAAAATGAAATACATCGAAAGAACTCTCTTTGTTGATACTTTCAGCATAACTACCTTTGAAGTCTTTCCTATCTTGAGCTAAATCACTTAATATCGTATGACTTTCTACACTTTCTTTATCCAATTTTAGTCCTTTATCGAGCTTCCCGGCATTATAGTCTTCTTTAGTATAAAGCATGTCATATTTATCTTGAGTCTCTTTTACTTTCTTTATATAGCCATCTCTATCGATAGTATAATCATCAAACTTCATCCCGTCCGGGTCGATAAACCTTACCGGATTATTGGCACAATACGCATAGGGACTGATACCGTAATACTTCTCAGCCAGCGGGTCAACAGTCAACCATCTACCCAGTGCCGCATCGTAATGTCTCGCGCCGTAGTCGTAGAGGTCCAGCTCCAGTTGACGGTCCAGCTCCTTGCCGTTGTACCTGTATGGCTGGCTGGATGTCTGAACGCCTTCACCGAACAAT
>JALHIE010000056.1:0-18010 GCA_022840285.1 Porphyromonadaceae bacterium | reverse complement strand
CTTGCTGCCCGAGGCGTCGTAACCGTAGGTGACGGTATTCCCGTCCGAAAATGTCACCACGCCTGGCAAATTTAATGAATTATAGGATATGGAGGTAATGTTCTTGTTTAAATCTTTCGTCAGGTTGCCGTTGGCATCGTAGGCATATTCATTGGCCACGTTCGCCCCGTCCACAAAATGAAATGCGCCGGGATAGGTTATCGGCGCGGTGACCGCATCGGCGACTTTGGTGAGCTTGTTGCCCGTGTAGGTGTAGGCGAGGTTGTCCGTCAAGCCGTAACCGCCGTCCAGCTTTCCCTGCCGTTGCAGCGAAACGATGTTGCCCGTCTTGTCGTAGGCGGTGACCGCTTCATTGAACCGGCCGGTGTTGGCTGTCAGCGATGCTCCCTCACCGTAGGCGGCGGCAGTGAGACGGTTCAGGCCGTCATAGGCGAACCTGTATCCCCTCTCGGTGGTTTCATTGCCCGACTTCCACTTCATGGCGCTGATATTTCCGTTGTAAGTGGCCGTGGCTGGTACCACGCCGTCCACGGCGGTGTTGTAGGCGAGGGTCTGGTTGAACCTGGTGCCGGTAATCCGCGTGAGCCAGCCGCGCACGTTGTAGCTGTATGCCAGTGTCTCGGCCGTTCCATGGAACAGCTTCGCGCTTACCCGTCCCGCCCCGTCGTAGGTGTACGCGGCCAGGGTGACCTGGGCGGAGCTGTTGAGCTTGTGT
Source organism: Porphyromonadaceae bacterium (assembly GCA_022840285.1). GTDB lineage: Bacteria > Bacteroidota > Bacteroidia > Bacteroidales > Dysgonomonadaceae > Petrimonas. Next base: position 17,295 of record JALHIE010000056.1, on the reverse strand, counting down.
TTTACCGACAGGAGCCGTTCGGCCGGGTTTGACGCGGGGGTGCCGTAATCGTATGTACAGGTCTCCGTATGGGTGGTCTTCCCCGGTGCGGAATGCACGCTCTGTCGCTGTTTGACTTTTCCGGTGAAAGTATAGGCGAAGTACTCCAGGTCGTAACCGCCCAGGTGGTTGGTGGAGCGTGTCTGCACCACCCGTCCCCGGTCATCGTGATAGAAGGCCGATAGGGTGAATTTCGCCGGGTCGTCCAGCCGGCAGGTGCGTGTTCCCGTCAGCAGTCCCTTGGCGCTGCCAAACCGCGTGCCGTATCCCGCGGGGGGCACGGCATAGTCGAGTTGGGGGAAACCCGCCGTGAATGCATGGTCGTCGTAGTAGTTGACCGTCGTCAGCTCCAGGCCGGGCAGTGCGAGGTTGACGGTGTGTCCCCCCAGCGGTCCGCTCCCTCCGTATGCGGTTTTCACCACAACGGTGTCCAGGTCGGGCAGGGTTGCCGATTTCCAGGTGCCGCTTACGGTCAGCCGGCCGAACAGGTCGTAAAAGAAAAATGACCATTCATTTTTTGACCTCTGGTTCCCGTCCTGGCTGAAAATAAGCCGGTCCGCTCAAGGGCGCCGCCGGATGCCACGGCATACAGGGCGCAGGAGAGCTCCCCCGAGGAGCCGTTGACCATCCATCCGGTCTTGACCGGCTTGCCTCCGGCATGCCACGCGGAGCCGGGGCCATACTGCTCCATGACCCGGTTCAGGGGTGACGGTTCATAGACCGGCTTCTCGTATGCGTGGGCATCGCCGTAAAAGCTGTCCGATGCCGGCTTCACCGTGGCGGGGGAGACATATTCCCCCGTGGCGGTGGTTACCGGCACGGGGAGATAGGAACGGGAAAGCCTGCCCGCCGTGTCATATTCCCGCAGGGTGACGATATCTTTCAATCCGGGCGAGAATTTTCTCAGGACCGTCTGCGAGGACCGTCCCAGGCCGTCGAAGTAGTCGATCTTGTCGGCCGATGCCGTCCCGGTGCTGTCAAGCAGGATGCGGGAAACTTGTGTAGCAAAACAGGGTATGCACTTCTTCAATTTAAAGTTTACCACTTGAGGTTTACCGCCGCAAGCATGGTTGATTTTTTTCCAAAACCCTCCCCTGTTTTACTACACAAATTTCTCGCGTTCCTGAAGGTTAAGGAAGCCGACCATCAACCATACAACCGCGCCAATCACGAGGAATAGCCTGCTTTTGAGGATGGTATTCTGCCAGATCATGGGATGGATATCGTTAGGAATGGAAAAGGGATTCAGGAAGATGTTCCAATAGCTGTGAGTGATTTGTTTATTGGCATTCATGAAAATAAAAAAAGCAAGGCCGAAAATAATCATGATGACTGCTGTACCGTTACCGCTCCGGGTGGTGGTTGAAAACATAAACGCCAGGTTGCCAAAAAAAAGCATTGGAAACAGTAACTGAAAAGCCATTTCAACTGTGTTGACCGGATAAAGCAGTATACGGGCTACATAAGCAAAAAGAACCAGGATAAAATAATTGGCCACGTAAATCATCAGCATGCGCACGCCCCACACTTTAAAGCGGTAATTGGGTATACCAAAAATGATTTCCAATATTCGGTTGTCTTCATCGTTTTGAATACCGAACACGATCGGATAGAAAATAAGCAGCAGGCAAGGGAACAACAACAAATTATAGATTGAACCCTCATTGATTTCGGCCCTGTTCCATGCTTGCTGAAACATAAAAAAGGCAAAAAAAGCAAAAGCAGCCAGCAGAAACCAGAAGAATTTACCGGCAAAAATAATCTTTAAATTGTACCGTACCATACGGATTGTCAAATCAATATATTTTTTCAAGCTCATAGCGTCAGATATTTTTCAACAAACACAAGTAAGCATCTTCCAGGTTAGCTTCCACCCGAGTTGCACCGGGACAAGGTTCTTCCACCGAAATGTACCGGACCTGTATCCGGTCTCCACTCTGTATATTATTCACCACCCGTGATTTATCCAATTTTTCCTCAAACGACTCCTTATCGATCAGGAACTGCCATACTTTACCCAAAGCCATATCCACCATCTTCTCCGGCACCCCGAAATACTTCAACTCTCCTTTGTCTACTACCACTACCTGATTGCAAGAGCTGGAAATATCCTCAATGATGTGGGTGGAAAAAATGACAATACGGTCCTTGCTCAGCTCCACCAGCAGGTTCCGGAACCGGATTCGCTCGCGGGGATCGAGCCCGGCAGTAGGTTCATCTACAACAAGAATACGCGGAAGATTCAGGAGTATCAAGGCAATCCCTATGCGCTGCTTCATTCCACCCGAAAAAGATCCGATCTTATCGTCTTTGCGCTCGTACATATGCACCGATTTCAGTACGTATCCGATTCGTTCTTCCCGCACATTGCTGCCGGTTAGTCCTTTCAGGATAGCCTGATAGTCGAGGAATTCCCAGGCAGTCATATTTTCATACATCCCGAACTCCTGCGGAAGAAATCCGATCAATCCCTGAAGCTCTTCCCGGTAAAGACGGGTGTCGAGACCGTTGATCCAGATACTCCCGTAGCTTTGTTCCAAAATCCCTGTGATGATACGCATCAGCGTCGATTTACCAGCACCGTTGGGTCCAAGCAGGCCGAACATGCCGGTCTTGATTTCAAACGACACACCGCGCAACGCTTTAAATGGCCGACGCCGTCTGCCGATCAGCGGGATGGAGATGACCATACGGTAATAGGAGCGTTTTAATCCGGTAAACCGGCCGGATATTCTTTCGATATTTATGTTCCGGCCATAGAGATATTGCGACGAAACGTATATGGCGATACCTAATCCCCACAATGCGCCGATGATCAATACCATCGGGAGATTATCCAGTTTCCTGTAAAGGCCCCACAGGATCAGGGGGGGGATACTCCAGAACATGACACGGTTCAGGTATCTCACCCATCCGCTCCTTTCAAACCGCCAAAACAGGTAGCTCCGTATCTTGCGCCACAAGTAAAGTGTCGCGGCATAGATCACGAAAGAGAAGAGGAACCCCCACGTTTTGCTTTCGATATAAAAGTAGGTGAAATAGATGCCAAATCCCCAAAGGATAAATTGCCAGGCAACAGGAACGAAATCTTTCAGCGAATGGTATTCGCCGCTTAGGCCCAACCGCTTCCGCACCTCCAACCCACTGTTCCATTCACGCACAAAACGGCCGGAGCGATCGTAGATCTTCACCAGGCTGCGTACAACAATATGGATCTCCTGATCCGGGTCCACCACATCCGCTTTTGCACGCCGCAGACTGGTCTGCATAAAAAAGGTAATCCCGGGGATTAAAACGGCAAGTGCCGTTACGTAGAGTATCTGGTACAACATCCCTTCTCCATAGAGATAGATAGCAGACACACCGGTTACAAACAACACGAGATGGATGATTTTTGTTTTCACCGGCAGCGACCGGTACCATTGCAAGGCATTCTCCAGCCCCATATAGACCGTTGGAATAATAACCAGCGTCAACAGGGTCGAAAATGCAAGGCCTCCGATCACGGTAATGGCAAACGGTGCACCTATAGCTCCCGCATATTCCGTATCGCCCATTGCGAGTGGCATCATGGCGATGATGGTTGTGATGGCGGTAATCAGGATAGGCCTGATACGGGAGATACCCGCTGTCATCAATGCCCTTTCACGCCTGTATCCGCGTTTACGAAGCAACTTGGTGTAATCGATCAGGATAATGCCGTTGTTCACCACCACACCCAACAAGATAAGAAATCCCATTAACGTATTCGCGTTCAAGAGACTGTTTCCCGTCAGAAACAGTGCGACCAGCGAGCCAATTGCCGCCAGGGGAATGGAAAAAAGGATGACCAGGGGTGTGGTGACCGACTCAAACACCATTGCCAGGATCATAAATATCAACAGGAAGGCGGCAAAGATAAGGAACTTGAAGTCGGCAAACTGATCCTCTTCATGGATCACCTCGATAGCTACACCGGCCGGCAGGTTATAGTTGGCAATCAGCTGGTCGATATCGGCACGATACCCCTCCAGCAATGTTTTGGATTGTTCGATGCTCCTCAGAAAGCCGTAACGCACGTCCAGCTGTTTGTCCTGATTGACACGTATGATGCGGGAACGCCCGTACCCCTTGTTCACCGATGCAATATCTCTCAGGTTGTGCAAGCCCCCGCTACTGTTCATGATCTGCACCGCTTCCAGATCATCGATGGTTTTTTGCCTTTGCTGCTCCTCCTCCTCTTCTTCGGCTGTTTTGTCACGAATGACGATATCGTATGATTCATCGCCCACCTTAAATGTGGTTCCTGATGAAAACTCACTGTTCAACTCCGACAAGCCCGTGAGGATATTTGCACGTGTAATACCGTAAGAGGTAAGCAAAACCTGATCGAAATCAAGCAAGATCTCCGGTTGACGACGCATAAAAGAGACACGGGTGTTTTGTATGAATTCCTGTTGCTCCAGTTGATACCGGATATCTTCAGCAACCAGCTGCATCATCTCGTAATCAGATCCCTTGACAACGATCCGTTCCTGATTGTCGCCAATCCCCAACAGACTCATGAAGCCGACCATACCGCTCAATCCGCCGGCATTGCCTTGTCCACCTCCCGTAGCATCGGCCACCATGATCTCCGCACCTCCTACATTGGGGATTCTGGACTGCACATCCGCTTTGATTTCCGAAATTTTACGCTTCCCTATCTTTTGAAAGTTCTCTTGCAAAATAAGTGTTAGCATGGCCTCTTCTTCATTAATCCGGCTAATCAGGTCTTTCTTTTCAGGGATGTCTTCCAGCCGCTCTTCCATCACTCTGACCACATTATCCGTACTCTCCAATGTGCTTCCCGCAGGCATCGTCACGTAGAGGTTGAACCGGTCCGAATCCACCTCCCTGTTTTGCCGCACAGCGGTGGAAAGCGATAAGATCAGGACAGCAAAAAGCAGGATGAGGGAGCCGAAAATGGTCCTGCCCGGATTTCGCAGGCAGCTCTTTAACAGGACAAGATACACCTGTATCGGTCGTTGCAGCAAGGTGACCTTTTCATAAAAGACCGTTTTACTTTTTTTACTGCGTAAAATCAAATAGGCTGCCATCGGGACGAAAAACAAGGCTACGGCCAGTGAAACCAGCAGGGTAGAGATAATCGAAACGCCTATATGGCTCCCCATCAGCTTGAGCAGGAAGTTATCGGAGAAGATAAAAGGCAGGAAGATAATGACTGTGGTGAGCGTTGCTGCAACAATGGAACGCCACACCTCTTTCGTTCCCCGGCTGACCGATTCGTCGGCTGTGAGCCCGGATCCCGACAGCCGGTAGATATTTTCCAGTACCACAACGCTGTTATCCAGCAACATACCTACGGCCAACGCCATTCCTACGAGCGTCAGGCTATTGATTGAGATACCCGCGTAGTAGAAGAAGCTAAATGCCGTGAAGACAGAAATCGGGATTGAGAGGGCAATGAAAAAGACCAACCGCACATTTTTCAGGAAAAACCAAAGCACCAGGATCGCAAGTAATCCACCCGTTAATGCCAGGTTGATGATCTGGTTGATGTTGTTCTCCATGGTTTCAGCCGTATTGGAGTCGACCACAATCTCCACGTCCTGGAATGTCAACTGTCCGTTGAGCTTTTCAACTGTCTCCAACGTACGGTGCGACAGGTCTATCAGGTTGGCTTGCGCGTCGTTAACAAGAGATACCGATATGGCTTCTTTTCCATTGACCCGGCTGTATGAGGTTTCCTCTTTCAAATCGAAAAAGATGGTCGCGATGTCTTTCAGCAAGACAGGGCCCGGAGCTACCACAATGTTTTCCAGATCCGACACCTTGGTGTAGGTAGAGTGCACATGAACAAAGTACTGGCTGCCCGTTTCTTTCACGGTGCCGACAAACACTTTCTCTCGCGCATTGCTGTTCAGCAGGCTGCTTAACCTGGAGGGGGTAATATTCAAGGCCTTGCTGGCGTCCTTATTCAGTTGTATCTCTATTGCACGCTCGCGACCGCCATAAACCCGAACAGCAGCAATTCCGTCAATATTTTCCAATTCGGGCAGAATCTCCTCTTCCACAATATTGCGTACACGGTCGACTCCGCCGGAACCACGCACCTGAAGAGAGATAAATGCGTTGCTCACCCTGGAGACATCCATCTTTTGTACACGAACGTTAAAACCATCCGGAAGCGATGAGGATACCTCTTTCATCTTCTCTTCCAGTTTCAACGATGTGGTTTTAAAATTCACATTGCTCTTGAAATCGACACGAATGGACGATTGCCGGCTGCTGATCTCCGATTCTATCTTGTCAACCCCGCCCACGGAACTGATGGCTCCTTCAAGCGGAATGATCACCTCCGACTCCACAAAAGCAGGATCCATATCCTGCTGTGCGTTCACAGAAACATACAGCACGGGCAACTCCGCATTGGGAAGCAATTCAACCGGTAATTGTTTATAGGACACATACCCCAACAGGGTAGATGCAATAAACAACATACTGATCGTTACTCTTCTGTTTAAAAGAAAATCCATGCTTTATCTATCAAACGGTAAACCTTTCTTGCTCTCCTTTGTATCCTGCACAGGAACCCGATCCTCCCCCTTTGTCACCTTTCGCTTCATCTGCTCAAACAGGTAATAGACGCAAGGGATCAACACCAGGCTCATCAACGTAGAGGTAACCAATCCGCCGATGACTGCCACAGCCATGGAGGAGCGCATCGCCGCACCTTCTCCGAAATTGAATGTCATGGGCAACAACACCAATATCGTCGTGAGGCTGGTCATGATGATGGGTCGTATACGCTGTTGCCCTGCCTGAACGATTGCCTCTGTCAGTGTCATCGTTCTCTTCAGCTGGTTGATGCGTCCTACCAGAAGGATCGAATTGTTGATGGCTATCCCCGCCAGCATGATTATACCCATCGCTCCCATGATATTCAACGGGGTTCGGGTAATCAGGAAAAACATGACGGCCCCTACCAGTCCAAACGGCGTGGTTAACAATATGGTAAAGGGATGCAACAACGATTCGTATTGAGAAGCCAAAACCATATATACCAGCACCACGGAAAGCAACAACGCAAACAGGAGACTCTCCATCGATTCTGCACGTCTCTCCTCTTCTCCTGTCACCGAGACGGAATAGCCGGGGGAAAGCTCGATATCCGCCACTGCTGTACGAATCTCCCGGGCAACCTTGTCGAGGGAACGGCCTGCTTCCATATTGGAAACAATTTTGTTAAGGCGGGTTTGGTTCCGGCGATAGATCTCTTTTGGAGCCTGGGAATGGGTGACGGTAGCAATCTCGTTCAGCCGAAACTCCTGGCTTCCGCTTTTGATCACCAACTCTCCCAGCTCCCTGCTGGTCATATCCGGCACTTTGATCACGATATCGCGCATCTCTCCCCTATAATCCATTTTCCCCACATTGTGTCCCTGCAGTTGTTGCCCGATCTGCTGAATCACGGTGGCCACCGATATGTTATGAATTCCGGCGATGGTACGGTTGATGTTGACATTGAGTTCAGGTGCCCCGTCTGCCATCGACGATTTTACGTTGTAAATTCCCTCTACGGAGGCCATGCGCGACAACACGTCGTCCGTCAAGGAAGTAATCTCTTCAAGATCTTCGCCTCTCACCTCCACAACAATAGGAGCCTCCTCGCTTCCCAGGAACTCACCCAGCGAATTGTCATCCTGCTTGAACGCAAGCTCCAATCCATCCATATCCTGGGTTGCTTCGGAGAAACGTGCAATCAGATCTGCCGGAGAAACTTTGCTTTGCCCGGATAAGATAACTTTCATCTTGGCTGTATGCTCTCCCTCAAATATCTCATTGTCCGAGGAACCTTTACCTATATGGCTATAGACCACCGCCAAGCTGTCTCTACAGATCTGATTCAGCAGGTGTTCCAGGTTATTGACCACGGCGTCGGTACGTTCCAGTCGGGTGCCCTCCGGCAGTTTGACCGATATGGTGAAATCCTTCCCTTCCGTACGCGGTAGAAACTCGGTACCGACAAAGGGTATCAGGAGTATGGAAACGAACAGTATCGCTGCCGAAACAGCAATCACCCACCAGCGATGAGCGAGCATCGTACGAAGACGGTTGCCGTACCCTTTGAATTGTACCGCCTCTGACTCTGCTTTGACCTGATTCCGTCCCGTAAACCTGTCATACAGCATGGGAATCACCATCAAGGACACAAACAGCGACGACAGCAACGCGAATGTCACGGTCCACGCCAGGTCTTTGAACAGTTCGCCTGAAGCGCCGTGCAGGTAAACGATCGGGATAAACACGACGATGGTCGTTACGGTGGAGGCGATGACTGCTCCGGAAACTTCGGTAGTACCGTTGATAATGGCTTCTCTACGCTCCAGACCCTGCTCCCGGTTTCGGAATATGCTCTCTATCACCACGATCACATTATCGATCAGCATACCCGCCCCTAAAGCAAGCCCACTCAACGTCATCACATTAAGCGTGAGTCCATTGAAGTACATCATGGTAAAGGTGGCAATAATGGAAATTGGAATAGAAACGCTCACGATAAGGGTCGTGCCTATCCTTCGTAGAAAGTAAAACAAGACCAACACGGCGAGCAGCATACCCAAAAAAGCGCTGTTGATCACCTCTCCAATGGCCTGTTTAATGAAAGTCCCCTGATTGCCGATCACCTGAAACCTGTACCCCGGCAACGCTTGTTCGATCACTGACAATTGGCTGCTGATCAGATTTACAGCCTTTACGGTATTGAATTGCGTTTCTTTATAAACCGAGAGGCCGATGCAACGCTCCCCGTTTATACGCACGATATTGTCGGGACGTGCATTTTCAAACCTGACAGTGGCTACTTCACGTAAAAACAGGGGAGCACTTTCTACATCAGTCCCTGAATTTTGCGTTCCGGATCTCCCCGAGGTTGCTTCTGTAGGCTTGTAGCTGACGATCAGGTTCTCGAAATCTGCCTCGGAATTAAACAGCGACGAGCTTTTGACCAGGTACTGCAACCCCAGCTCACTCACCCGGCCACCCGATATGCTTTGATTATTTGCTTCGATTCTCGAAGCGATCTCCTCCATGGTAATACCGAAAGCGTTCAATATATAGGGATCCGTTTCTATGGTCAGCACCGCCGACTCCTCACCCGACAGGGATACTTCAGCTATTCCTTCCAGGCGTATAAGCTCGTTCCGGATATAGCTATCCGCCATTTTTCGCAACTCCGCCATGTCGGTTATCGACTGGTGCGACATCGCGATCAACATGACCGGTGCCGTGTTCGGATCATGCTGGGTGATGTTGATGGACTCGATACTTGAATTCTGGGAAAAGGGAGTCATCGCTTTCTGAAGATCCAGGAAAGCTTCATCCATATCTTTGTTTTGCAGGTACTCTACCGTTACCTGAGCAGACCCTGCCCTGATCACCGAAGAGACCTGTATCACATCACTCTGCCGGATAGCCATCGATTCGATGCTTTCGACAAACATTTTTTCGATCTCTTCCGGTGGACGCTCACCGGCTTCCAGTTCGACGAAGAGGCGCGGCGTGTTCATATTGGGCAATAAATCTACGCTGAGCCTGTCGTACGAAATCTTCCCCAACAGCAAGATCGCAAACACGATCATGCTGATGGTAACGGGATTTTTCAGTGCGAATCGGAGTATGTTCCTCATTTACGATATCATGTTAAAAGTATGGCTATTTCAACACTTTTACGCGACTATTTTCACGCAACGTCTCGTATCCCCGGATAATCAGGTTGTCGTTCTCATTCAATCCCTGGGTAACCTCAATATTATCCTCATCTTCGAGCCCCGTTTGAATATCACGCAGAATCGCCGTATTCCTTTCCACAATATAGACATATTTGCGGTTCCTCCGTGAAATGACCACCTCTTTCGGAATAACAATAGCACTATCTGCCCTGTCCACTACAATATCGGCTTTCACAAACATACCGGGACGCAATTTCAGCTGTTTGTTGTCGATCAATATCTTCCCCTTGAAAGTACGTGTTTCCGTGCTGATGGCAGGCGACAGTTCACTGATGACGCCACTGAGCGTATCCTGAAGCAATGTGTAATGCGTAATATAAACCGGTTGATTGGATTGCACGTATTCTATTGCACTTTCCGGAAGATTAATGTCCATATACATGCGTGAATAGGCCATCAGCCCGACCATCTGACTGCCTTGCGACACCCTGCTCTGCGGGGTATAGTGCGGCAACGAGACAATGACACCATCAAAGGGTGCCCTCACGCTCATTTTTTCAAGATTGAGGGTCGCGTTTTCGAGGTCGTAACGGGCGTTGGTAACCCGTACTTCGGTATTGCGCATTTCACTTAAGGTGACCCCTCCTTTTTCATAGAGGGCTTTCTGCTTGCTTTGCTCCTGCTCCGCAATTTCGAGGCTGAGTTTTCGGGACTCCAGCGCGATGCCGTTTTCATACTCTTTATCTTCCAGGCGAATGATCAGCTGTCCTTTCTTAACGACATCGCCTAACTTGTAGGGTTTGCCGGTGGAGGGATTGGCCTGCAGGTTGTAAAAACCACTCATCTCGGCATTCAGATCAACGCTATAGGTTGCCAGTGCCGTTCCTGTCGTGTTAATCAATTTACTGATCGAACTTTTTTTCAGTTCCTGCACGGAGACAGGTGTTTCAATCTCGCTTTGACTGCTTTGGGGTTGATTTCCGCATGCCGTCAACAACGCAACAATTACCGTAAGCAATATGATTCTGTAGTTCATCCGGTGATATTTATTATTTGTGTCTATAAATTCAATGGGTAGTAGTGCCTGTCCATTCCCTAACCGGCACAATGGGCTGTTCATTTTCAAAGTCATATAAAGTCAATATTTTCAGGTTAAGGAGTTCAATTTTATAATTGATGAGTGCTTGCGCATAAGCAATTTTCCTGTTCGACAACTGGGTTTGGAACTGATTGATCTCCATCCCGGTAAGGTCACCCTCCCTATACCGGGTCAAGTTAATGTCATAGGTAAGCTGGGCGTTTCGGACACTTTTCTCAGCAATATCTATCTGTGTACGCAGGTTCTCCAGTCTTCTCCAGGTTTGCCTCACGTCCAGTTCAATATCGATCTGCAAGTTTTCCTGTTCAAGCTTGGCAATTGTTTGTGCCACTTTTTGCGCTTTGACCCTGGCCTTTTTTTCTCCCCAGTCAAATATAGGAACAGCAAAACTTATCGCCACGCGAGGATTTTGGGTAGGATTATCGTACATGCTGCCAAACTTTTCATGGTCGCCAATGATCCCCACCGACAAGGAGATGTCACCCCTGAACTCGTTGAGGCTTTTGGTCCGGATCATTTGCAGTTCGGCCAGTTCAATATCAATTTCACGCTGCCTGATTTCCATTCTCGAGTTCAGTCCGCTCTGCACCGCCTGAACCAGGTCAATCGCCACCGGGCTCACATCGATCTCGGCGGTCACTTCGACATCATCATCCAAAGCCATCCCCAATGTTTGTTTCAGTTGATCTTTTGCGTTTTCCAGTGAGACAATCCGCTCTTCCACCGCAGACTGTGCGTTGGCAAGGTTCAGTTCTGCCTGATAGAGTTCTTCTCTTGCAGACAAATCAGCTTCCACCTTATTTTGAATAATCTCAAAACTCTGCTTCGTATTTTCCAACTCCTCTTTGCTGATGGAGAGGTTGTTTTGAGCCATGTAGACGGCATAAAATTGATTGGTAATGCTTCGTTCCGTATTTAATCGCTGCAACGCGTACCGGATACCCGCGTTTTCATAATCAAATTCGATCTGTTGCAGCTCCATTTTTCGGCGGTTGTAGGTAAATATCGGCTGATTCAGCCGCAAATAGAGGTCGTTGCTAAATGCCCTGTTCCGATTATCCCTCCCCTCCACTGTCGACTTGTTATCCTGCCATCCGAATGTGTTTATCAGCGAGAGCTCACCGTCGGTCATCAGGATCGGCTGGGACACCGTGAATGTCCCGAAAGCCGGTTATCGAATCTTCTGGATTTGCTGTAATTGACCGGATTCAGGTCAAGTGAAAAGCGGGACTTCAACGAAGCCCGTTGCGCAACAAGGTTGTACTGATATCGTTCGAGGTTGAGTTTTGCCGCTTTCAGATCGGGGTTGTTCTCCTCCGCGATATCCAGAGCCTGTTCTATGGTCACGGGTGCTTGTGCATGCGTATATGAAAACCATAATCCTCCCGCCCAAAATAACAGCAAACAAGATAGTTGTATCCTTAACCGATTCATGTCCATAATTATTTCTTTTTCTGTTCGAGTGTATCTGATTGAAACTAATTTTTTAAGATAAGAAGAGGTTTGGCCCGATGGCTATTGCCTCCTGACAATCTTAACGGCATCTGCCGTTACGGTCCGTAATTTGGAGTCGCTGCTTAAAACGACTGCTACCGTATCGTTATTGAAGAAATAAGTACCCAATAAACTCCAACCCTCTTCCGAACGTTGCAGATTGATGTATCCATCCTCATCGTCATCGTCATAGCGAATTTTAAAGTGATATTCGGCATCTCCGCCGGCTGGGTCGCGACCGCGTCTTCCCCTCCCCCTGCGCAGCTCATCGGGTTTATATACCCAGTAGTATAGATCATACTGTCCCGCATCCGGAACAGGAATCTTCCATGTGGCAGTCTGATTTCCGCTACCGCTTTTGATCACGTAGGCGGAGCGAACATGTGTGCCGTAATATTTATCGTTCGTGGTCAATGTCCACTGCAACGGTGGCCTCCAGTTAGAGACGCCCGAGTAAGGGAAAGAGTCATCCTCCACCCGATCGAGCCATTGTGGCAACAGGCCCACTACTTCGGGTGCCGACAACAGGAACAAGGTGGAATCTTCATTATCGACAATCACCTCCCCGGGCACATCGAATGAGGCGTTTTCAACGACGAAGTCACCCTCCTCGTCTATGGGTTTGTTCCGTTCACGGATAATATTGCTTACCGGAAGATTGACTGATGCGGGTAGATTTGCAGAAATCAGGGTGTTGATGTTGATATTACGTGGTGCTTCCTCCCATACAGAGATCAGGTTTTTCGTTTCACGCGCTTTGATCGGCACCTTTCTCTTCGCCCGCGGGTCATAAATGGCACCTTGTCCCCCGCCAAAATTGATTTCTACGTTAACCACCCCATCGTGATCCGAGTCATTGGTAATCTGTAGCTTTAGAACAAACGCTTCTCCGTCGCGGTTCGTGATTTGGATAACTTCGGGCGTCCAAATGAGGTAAACGGGAAGAGCAGTAGGATGATGCCATGCCTCAAGGGGGGTGCGCAGATCCGTATCAGCAATCATCCCCAGGGTGTCCAACAGGCTCTCGAACCTCAAGTTGGTAAACCTGTTGCGCTGTAAAACAGCCCGCAGCGAATCCCGATACTCCCTATACCCAACGTTTCGTTCGGCATATGCAAAAAGATAATTGGCTTTCAATGAGGTGATGTTATCGAGCAGATCCCGGTGTTCCACATTGGTAAGCAATTCTTTAAACGGTAATTGCGCCATCAGCAAGTTTGCTTTTTCGCTATTACTGATCCCGTTCATTTGCCTGATCCAATTGTTCCCGTCCGACTTATCCTGCAGGTAGAGCTCGATCAGCCGGTTGGAGACAGACCATTCGGAAGAGAAAATATTATACCTGTAATTATACAGTTGCGGGAAGAGAAAGTATGGATTTGGTTTCGTGGAAACATTCACGGAGCCTCGATCCCGCGACCAGTCAAGATTGCTTTCCGTTCTTTCGAAAAGCCTCGTGAACCTATTCAATATACGCATTGCCGCTTCTTCATCACTGATTTCCTGTCCGTTTCGTTGCGCCCGTCTCTTCTCATCACGCACTCCTTTCACCACATCCGCTTCATTGACCAGGCTCCCTTTTTCGGGGAACAATACCATTTCGGGTTGCATCACTTCCTGGGCTTGCGTCCATGTACGAACGTAACTATAAAACTGTACAGGAACCTCGACAAGAGAAAAACGATTGAACGAATAGTCGAGCGAATAGGCGCTTTCGATCGACCGTCTTCTCTCCCTGATTTGTGCAGGGATAGTATCGGTGATCGGATTAAACACATTCGAAAAATAATCGTGACCTTTCAGGTGCCATAGGCTAAAAAGTGTCTCATCCACCTCCATGCTTTTCTGTTCATAATCACCAATAACCAGTGTGATGGCTGGGGTTGGATAATCCGTTTCATAAACAAAAATGCTGTCGTAGGTCACCTCAGTCAACACCCTGGCTCTTTTCTCTTGCAACAGGTTGTCCCGGTCCGGCACCGAATCGCGACCTCCTGGCATTCGACGCGTTTCGCTATCAGCCCTCCGTCTTGGCGTGCTCCACTCTCCACCTCTTATGCTCCTCTCCTGGCCGGCAGGTCGTTCTCTTCCCGGCCTCAATCCCCCTGAGGGACGTACTCTCCTTGCAGCACTGTCCCCCAAAGAGTGCATGCTTCGGGGCCTCATGCGCCTGACGCCTGCCGAGTCGGCTCCCCTTGTCGATCTTCTACCGGCACGCAGTGAATCGTGCGGTTCAGCCGGAATTCTTTTCACGCTCGGCCATTTCATGGTTCCTTGCGACAAAGCCTTTAATCCGTTTATCGTCTTCACTTTCAAACGGAAATGGCTAAAATATGCCTGTTGCCAATCGGGGTTCTCACTGCTGTAGGAGGTACCCGGACGTGGATACCAATAGGTTTCTGGTGTGAAAAGCAAATAATTTTCACCTTGGAAACTGTATTTTTTATCGATTTTGAACATTCCATTCGCATGCTCCTCCTGTAAGATTTCGTCAGGAATATCCAAGTAGCAAAAAGTTTCATCGATTGATCCTGCATACTTCAGTTTAAAACGGACGGAATCTCCTGCGGCAATTTCACGTCCAAAATCAATCAACAGGATCTGGTGATCCCGAGTAAATGACAACGGGCTGTTGCCTTCTGTCACTTCGTTTACTATCAATGCCGGATTCAGGCAAAAAGTAAATTCGGCTGCCCGATTCAAAGCCACTCCTCGCAACTCTACTTCGGAAGAGATCGTTTGGGGATGCTGAATCAGGTTGATATCATAACGATCGATCACCATTTTGGGTCCGTTAACATACTGATTGTTGACGTCGGTATACATTTGGCGTCTGTTTGCCGCTTGTAGAATGTTGCCCACATGATTGTAGGAAGCCCATATCCCCGCTGTAAAAAAGAGTATCGATAAATACAACCAACGATATTTTCCTTTTTTTGTATTGGGAAGCCGTCTGAACAGGAAGATGGAAAGGCAGACAGATCCCAATCCGATCAGGAGGTAAATCATACGGTGGTTGATCAGTGTTGTCCAATTTGAAAAGCCAACAACCGTAGATTTCACCAGAGGCAGGTTATATACCATATAGTCAAAGAGATAATAAAACTTATCTCCTATATAAAACAGTGTAAGAGCAATATACCCCAACAAAAGGACAAAGGTAACGGCCTGGCTTTTAAGCACAAGCATAAGAGCCACGGACAAGCCGAAGATATAAATCAGGGTAGGGATACAGATCAGTAAAAAATAGACGAAGTAAGCCATCCAGTCTACCGTCACTCCTGAAATAACGTTGAAGATTACCACCAGCAGGATGATAAAGAGGTCTAACCGAATGAAAACCGTCAAGTTTCCCAAAATCTTTCCAATCACATACTCCGCATTGCTCAGGGGATGCACGTAGAAGACTTCCGATGTATCGAGCTTCTTATCGGCTTTCAGGAATTCTGATGAGAGAAAAACGGCAATAATTGCCTGTCCGGTATTCAGGAACATAAGGTTAATATAAGGAATATTGGCAGGCAGCGCTTTCATCAGCCAATATCCGCCACTATCCTCTGAAACCAATGCTATAAAATTGAATAAACAAAGCAACAGGATCGCCAATACCAGAAAGATCCGGTAAAACCAGCTCCGCATCAGCAGTTTGCTCTCATACTTGGCAACAGATTGTATGTTATATAATGCGAGCATCCTTTATCGTTTCATTTGTTAGTCTTCAATCCAACGGTTTAACTTTTTCTCCATAAAATAGACGTAGGCATGTTCAAGGTTCGGCGGATAGGGTTCCGCATCGTATCCATCAATCTCATCGGCAACAACCTGAATTTCCCAACCTGTTCCCGAGGGTACGGTTGTAATCACCGGATATTTTTTATCTACAAGAGGTAGTTCGTCCCCACTGATTTTCATTCTCCACACCTTTCCCTCAGCTTCTCTCCTCATCTCCTCCGGCGAACCGAAAAAGGCGATTTCACCCTTGTCCATCAAGGCCATGCAATTACAGGTACTGGATATATCGCCTACAATGTGGGTCGACAGAATGATGGTTACATCCTGTTCGCTGATTTTTGCAAGCAGATTACGAAAGCGGATCCGCTCTTCCGGATCAAGTCCTGTTGTGGGTTCATCCACTATAATCAACTTGGGATTATGAATCAACGCTTGCGCTATACCTAAACGGCGCTTCATCCCGCCCGACAATCGGGAAGCATACCTTTCGCGGACATCAAATAACCCAACACTCTCCAACATCTCATCCACAGCTTGTCTACGCTGTTTTCCATTGTGCATCCCAGACAGGCGGGCAGCATAATCCAGAAACTCATGGGTTTTGTATCTGGCGAAAAAACGAAAATCCTGAGGCAGATAACCGAGGATCCCACGCACCTGTTTGCGTTCTTTCAGCAGGTTGTATCCAAATATATCCACCTCTCCCGAAGTGGGTTCCATCAAGGCCACGAGAATGCGCATCAGCGTGGATTTACCGGCTCCGTTGGGTCCCAGCAGGCCAAACATACCTGTCGGAATCTCCATGTTGATATCATTCAACGCATGGTTCCCGTTTGGGTAAATCTTATTTAGTGACCGTATTGAAATGCTCATCGTTAATTTTTCAAAAGTATCCTGTTCTGATACACTTTTGACTAAGGGTTAAAAAAATTCTCTGTCTTTAAAAAGTCGTCTGATATTGTAAATCTGCCGTATGAGTGGCCACAAAAATAACCAGATGTTGTATGGATAACAAATGAAATAGACAAACGTGCAGATTCTATCGACGAAACAAGTTAAATAACAGACGAGAAAGGTTAAAATAAAAAAGCCCCCGATAGAAATATCGGGGGCCTTCGGTAAAGGACGGCGGCTACCTACTCTCCCACTTTGTGTGCAGTACCATCGGCGCCATTGGGCTTAACTTCTCTGTTCGGAATGGGAAGAGGTGGATCCCCA
>JALHIE010000168.1 GCA_022840285.1 Porphyromonadaceae bacterium | reverse complement strand
CATCGTGGGGGCCATTGCCGGGGCCATTCTGGGCGCGCCCTTCCTGTTCGGCCTGGGCGCGCTGCCCGGCGCGCTGGCCGGGGCGTGGTTCGGCTGCTACCTCGCGGAACTGAGCCATGGCCGCCCGCGCGACGCGGCCCGCCAGGCCGCCTGGGGCGCCTTTGTGGGCAAGTTCCTGGGGCTGTCCCTCAAGTTCGCCGCCGGCGCCGTGGTGGCAGTCATGGGCGCGGAGCAGGTCTGGCCCGGATAGACACCAGAACAAAACAAGTAAAAAAATTCACTCCGGCACCCCAGTATACAGAGCAAAATATTTCATGCCAAAGAATTTCAATCCCGCAAAAAAGAAGCCTACTTATTTTGCAACAAGTGCCCACAAGAATGTATTGTTGCGCAGTTATCCATATCCACATTACTCGGATTAAAATTTATCAAGTCAAAATAATCACTATTCATCATTCTAACAAATTCTTCCTCATACGACCCTGAAGAAAACGCAAGCAATCCATCATCACGCAATTCAACTGTTCCATGTTCTCCAGGCTGCTTCGTTGTAGTGGCGTGCAGATTTTCTACAAGTTTTCGTGTTTCGATTATGTACCGGCGCGCATTAGCGTCATGCGCTGTACATAGATCAGCATCTTGAATTGTATCCAGATCAATTTTGAGCAGGGCAGAAAAATCATTAGCATTCCTTGCAAAACCAAGAGCAGCAAGTTTTTGCATGTTTGATTTTATCCGTTGGTATTTATTCAAATTCTTTAAATGCAAAAGCAGGAATCGCGTTGGTGCTTTACCATATGTCTGTATCGGCAGCTGAACTGTATGATGGAGTATGGGATATTGTTGTTTCGACAACAGAGATTCAAATACCGGAATCATTTTTGCATTAATTATTGGCTTTCCCCAATGAAACACCGATAAATCTTGAGAGTTAAAGGACAATAATCTTTCATTGTCCTCTATATTTTCCATCCAACAAGGAGCAAAAAAATTGCAATCCATATTCCTATCAAGAAATTCCACCATTGAATTATCTTTTACGACTCTATCGCCATCATAAAAACATAAAAACTCATCAGAATCTATAATTGTAAAAAATTTTGACGAAACCGAAAGCGATTTATAAAGTTGTATAAATTTGTGTCCCATATGGATAGTATCCATATACATATCAAACTTAACAAGAATAATATTGTCTTTATACTTTCTATATATTCCATGAACATATTCATCATCTGACATATTATCAAATATGATCAATTTTGTGTCTTGCAGTATCTTTAAATGATGAACAATCCATTTCTCAATGAAAAAATTTTCATTTTTTGTTTTTGTAACAATCTTAAGAGTGGATTTTTCTTTTTTTATACGGTCAAATAGATCAACAATTGAATTGCTCATCAATCTTACACCCGGCTAGTATTTGTATTCTTAAATATAGATTCTCTACAACATCCCATCGAAAGCCAGCAATACTCAAAACCAAATTTTATAAAAAAACAGACTCCGTCTCATGCAGTATAGTATTTTACGCAACGTAATTCTTACTATAAAATTGTCTTGAACGAAATCGTATCAGATTTTGGGAGGCCTGCTCAAGGATCATCTCAACTGCTTTAAATTATTTATTATTAACAACAGACCGGAACCATCGGGTTTCGAAAAAGATGGACAGAGGTACTAACTTGTATAACAGAGTCAAAAATTTTGAGCGTGGGGATGGGGGCTGGGGGAAGGGAAAAAAATTTGCGGCATCCGTCAAGCGAGCGCATAGCGCGAATCCTGCCCAGCCGTAGGTGAGCCTTGCGAACCTAGGGACAGCATAGCTACGGATGGCGACCGCAGAGCGAAATTTTTCCTCCCTTCCCCCGATTCCCTCCCTCCTTTCCCCTAACACTTCCTCCCCATACGACAATGCTGCACAACCTGTCTGTCGTCCTGGTAAAGACCCGGTTCCCGGAAAACGTGGGCATGGTGGCCCGGGCGTGCGCCAACATGGGCGCGCGCGACATCGTGCTGGTGGACCCGGAGCGCTGG
>JALHIE010000055.1 GCA_022840285.1 Porphyromonadaceae bacterium | reverse complement strand
CATACCGTAAAGATACAAAAAACGGCAAAAACACACAAGAAATACTAACGTTATTTTGCTGCTCATCAGATAATTATGCCTATTTTAAGGATCGACTAAATACGATCCTCCTTTCTTTACCAATATAAAATATCCTTTCGATCCGAACCCCCCGTTTGTGCCTAAGGATTATAATCCAACCGGGGTTTATAAAAAGAACTTTGTGATTCCTACGGCATGGAGTCATCAGCAGATATTTATCCATTTTTCAGGTGTGCAATCGGCTATGTATCTCTGGGTGAATGGTGAAATAGTGGGATACCATGAGGATGGTATGTTGCCGGCAGAATTCAATATCACGAGTTATGTGAGAACTGGCAGCAATGAAATGACAGTACAGGTTTTTAACTGGTCCGACGGCAGCTATATCGAAGATCAGGATTTCTGGCGGTTAAGCGGTATTTACAGGGATGTCTACCTCTTTACAACACCCGGGATACGGATGCGGGATTTCTCACTGTATCCGGAACTGGATAACAATTATCGGGATGCCGAACTGCATCTGGAGGTGAACGTAAAAAATATGGACAGACGCAGTTACGGCAATCTTATCATTCAGGCTACACTGAAAGATCCATCGGGTGAGATGATTAGCACTCAGAAAAGTGAACCATTTACCGTGAAAGGAGGTACTGAAGAATCAGTAAAACTGATGGCGACGGTCTCCAATCCACTGAAATGGACAGCCGAGACACCCAATCTCTATCGGGTGGGAATAGAGTTGCAGACTGCAAATGGAGAAACCATCCAGGCATTTGTAGTAAATACCGGTTTCCGTAAGATTGAGATCAGGGAAGGACTCTTTTTGGTGAACGGGCAACCGATCAAAATCAAAGGGGTAAACCGGCACGATTTTGATATGTACAATGGCCGTACTGTCACCCGAGAATCAATGATCAAAGATGTCGTACTGATGAAGCAACACAATATCAATGCAGTACGAACGAGTCACTACCCTAACTTGTCGATGTTTTATGAACTTTGTGATGAATATGGCCTATATGTGATGGACGAAGCCAACGTGGAAAGCCACGGCCTTTGGGAAAAGGGCTATTACGTGGGGGAACGCGAAGAGTGGAAGAAAATGATAGTGGAGCGCAACGTGAACATGGTGTTAAGAGATAAGAACCATCCCTCTATCGTTTTCTGGTCCATGGGAAACGAGTCAGGATGGGGTAAGAACTTCGACACGGCATATGGAACGATGAAAGATGCCGACCCACAGAAACGTCCGGTACACTATGAATCCAAAAACCCAGCATACGCGTATAAGAGTTCCCGCTACGATATTATTTCGGACATGTACTCGTCAATCGAAAAGCTGGAATTCCTATTTAATGGCGATACAGCCCGTCCAGTAATCATCTGCGAGTACGCCCACACGATGGGTAACGGATTAGGAAATTTTAGAAAATACTGGAACCTGTACAATGAATACGAGCGCTTCCAGGGAGGGTTTACCTGGGATTGGATAGACCAGGGGCTACGATCTAAGGATAAGGATGGTAAGGAGTACTGGAACATCATCAATTACAGTGATGGTGCCAATGCAAACGACGGGCTGGTAAACCCAGACAGGACACCACAACCGGAAATGCATGAACTAAAAAAAGTATATCAGTCCTTTAATGTGAAAGATATCGATCTGAATACCGGCATTATCTCCATTTCCAATAGGAACTATTTCATGGATGCAAGCGGTGTTTACATGCGATGGGAAATCATCGAAAACGGAAAGATGATTGCAGATGGTATTGTGGAAGAACTGAATATTGCTCCACGAGAAAGTAAATTATTGAATATCGATTTTGACAGGGATTTGATCACGCCGGGCAAAGAATATTTCATGAATTTCAGCTTCCATCTAAAAGAGGATACCCAATGGGCGGATGCCGGCTTCGAGGTGGCAAGAGAACAACTGGACTTCGGGTTGAAGCATTACGTGAAGGAATGCGTTGACACGGCATTACTCCCCAGACTGCAAATCTCAAACGGAAACGAGTTGTTGGTACTTGGCGGGGATAACTTTTCGGTGACGTTCGACAAAAAGAGCGGAGGATTGAGCAGGCTGGTCTACCACAATGATGAAGTGATTACGGAGACTCTGCTACCCTACTTGTGGCGTGTACCCACGGATAATGATGAGGGTGGAGGAAGAAGGAGTTTTGCAGACCGGTGGCAGCAGGCAGGATTGGATAAAACGGATGTCCGTCCAGAAAGCATCACTTTCACAAGGCTCAATGAAGGACAGGTAATAGTCCACGTGGTCAACAAGCTGAAAACCATCCCGGGTGATATCATTTACACGGGGGAATACTTGGTTCTAGGAGATGGAAGGATATTGGTCAAGAACTACTTTACCGTACCTGAGGGAGTCCCGCCGCTGGCTAGGGTTGGACTACGGACAGCGTTATCAAATAGTTTCGATAAACTGGAATGGTACGGCAGAGGCCCGCACGAGTCGTACCAAGACAGGAAAGAGTCGGCCCCTGTAGGAATATATACTGCCACGGTGGAAGAACAACATTTTCCGCACGTAATGCCGCAGGAAAATGGAAACAAAACCGATGTGCGTTGGGTAAAAGTGATGTCCGATAAAGTTTCCGTTCGTTTTTCAGGGATGCCGTTGATCAATTTCAATGTGCAGGATTACTCGGCCGAAGCGCTCAATGAATCAAAAACTAGTCACGAATTGAAACGAGGAAACAAAACCTACGTTCACATCGATTTTAAACAGATGGGATTGGGTGGTGATGACAGTTGGTCTCCAAGAGTTCATAAAGAATATTTATTGGACAATGCAGAATATTGTTTTTTGTTTGCTATTGATATTAACTAATAATGAGTCGTTGATAAAATTAAGAGAAATGAAAAAAATTATTCTTATTACTCTATCAGGATTAATTTTTATGGTTTTCAAAGCCAACGCTCAAACATCCATTCATGGATCTGTTGTTGTACATCCTAAAAATCGCTATTTAATGTACGAAGACGGAACACCTTTTTTTTGGCTGGGAGATACGGGGTGGTTATTATTTCACAGATTAAACCTTAATGAAGTTCGAATGTATCTTAAAGACAGGGCTTATAAAGGTTTTACTGTTATTCAAGCTGCTCTTCTAACGGAAAACGGAGGCATTACAACACCCAATGTTTATGGGGAATACGTCTTCAAAGACGACGCTTATACAATCCCCAATGAAAAATATTTTATCCATGTTGACGAGGTGATTGATATAGCCGATTCGTTAGGCATGGTCATAGGGCTTCTACCTACCTGGGGGGATAAATTTAATAAACTATGGGGCACCGAGCCCGTTCTCTTTACCACCGCCGAAAAGGCAGAAAAATGGGGACAATATTTAGGCAATCGCTATAAGGACCGGAAAAACATTATATGGATATTGGGGGGCGACCGACCGGCAGAGGGATTCGAGCATATTATACGTGCCATGGCAAAAGGGATAGCTATCGGCATCACAGGAAAAGAGGATTATTCCAAGATGCTTATGACGTACCATTCATGGGGAGGTACCTCTTCATCGAAATGGTTCGACAATACGGAACCTTGGATAGATTTCAATATGTGGCAGACCGGACATCCTTACGATGTCTCTTTGTGGGATATGATAAAGTCAGATTACGACAGGATACCTACGAAACCGGTTATTGATGGCGAACCTCTTTACGACGAGCATCCCATAGATTTCAAGAGGGACAAGCTCGGGACTTCCACAGGGTACCATGTAAGGCGCTTTTTCTACCACAATGTCTTCTCCGGTACTTTTGGGCACACCTATGGCGTTCATGCAGTATGGCAATTTTGGGATCCTGAAAAAAGAAGTCCTATAAATGGTCCTATCAGGTCATGGCAGGAATCCCTGAGTTTAGAATCGTCTTACCAGATGGGGTACGGCAAAGAACTTATTATGAGCCGCCCCTATTTTACTCGTATTCCTGACAACAGTTTTATTGAAAATGTTTATGAAGGTCACGACAGAATAACTGCAACACGTGATAAGGAGGGCACTTATGCTATGATATATTCCGAGAGTGGCAGGTCATTCAAAGTCCTCCTGAACTCTTTAGGAAGTAATAACAGAGGGAGCGAAGGACTGGATGGTTGGTGGTTCGATCCTAGGTCGGGAAAAGTCATTCCCCTAGTGCGCTTCAACCGTACTAGAAAAGACTATTATCACGAATTCACACCCCCTACAAATGGTAAAGGTAATGACTGGATACTCGTGCTGGATGATCCGCGTTGTGGATATCCTGCTCCCGGTAATAATAAAAAATGGTAGTCTCTGACAAGTAAGAGATAAATAGTAAGATCAAATCAAAATTTAATATACCCGTATATGCAAACTAAATTTTTATTCCTATCGATCATAATCGTTGCAATACTTATGTTCACAGGTTGCTGGACACAAAAAAGACTTCAAGGTTCACAGGGGTTGGAAACTGCACTAACAAGTGACAATCCGGAAACCGGCACATTTGTAAATGGTAAACGCATACACCCGGTTGACGATAACGGTAAACGCAAAAGAGTATCTATTGAGCCTAATATTCCTGATGGTCCTCTAAGCGGTCCGGTATACGTAGCGCCAAAGTCTGACGTCAAATGGAATCTCGTGTTTCAGGAGGATTTCAACGGAACTGAAATCGATCGTAGCGAATGGTCTATGTATGATGGACCCGGACATGCGGGTAATGGTATTCGTAGTCCGCAGGCATACACTGTCAAAGATGGTATACTAGTTGTAACAGCTCAAATGATTAACGAGAATATAGTCTCCGGAGGTATGGCTCATCGTCGTAACTACAAATATGGTAAATTCGAATTCAGGGTAAGATGTGAAGCCGACCCGTCAGGTGCTACCAGCGGCGTTGTTCTTACATGGCCACAATCAGAGAGATTCCCTGTAGACGGGGAGAATGACATATTCGAAACTCTTACAAATCCCACACGTGAACCAATGCATACTTTTATACATTTTGGCCCGGAGAACAGCCAGTACCATAAAGCTTTTAAGGGTATCAACGGCACAGAGTGGGCAGTATGGGCTATGGAATGGTATAAAGATGCTATTTTCATTTTTGTTGATGGTGAATTATTGTGGACATTGACCGACACAGATGCGATACCTCACAACCCACACCATATATGTATACAACTCGATGCATTTAAAAAACAGATGGGAGATCCGGTGAAAATGTATGTTGACTGGGTAAAAATATATCAGGCATCGAAATAATTAACAAATATTATTCTGAAACATCGTTATTATAACAAATATTTTAGTCATATGAAATTGAAAATTTTCTTATTACTCATTTTACTTTCAACATCTAGATTATTCGCCTTTAATTTTCTAATTGAAGGTCCTTTAGATCAATTACGGCCTTCCCCAGTAATTGCGGTTCGAGGAACAAATTTCACTCTTGATAGTGTAGCATTTAATTTCACGGGGATAAGCTTTTTTAATGCATTGTATAATCCAACATTTAATAGTAATACCCAAAGTCAATTGCAATGGTTAAACAAATTTGAGTATTATGGTATTTCAGTAATCCGTAGATGGGGTGAATGGAATAATGATCTAGGATTCATTGACACTTGTGATTCTTGTACTGTTTACAACCGCGACGAAAGTCTCCGACCAATTTATCTTAATCGACTTAAAAAAAGTGAGGTTAAACGTTGGAATAAGTTTGAAATAGAATTCATAAATAATAATAATTATGAAAATCCATTTACTGATGTTGAGTTATTGGCTGAATTTATAAGTCCTGATGGTCGCAAAGTGGAGACATGGGGTTTTTATGATAACAACGGTGTATGGAAACTGAGATTTATGCCGGATCAAACCGGAGAATGGGAATATATCATATGGTTTTCAGATCAATCTCGACAGAAAATATATGGTAAATTTCAGTGTATTCCTTCAGATATACCGGGAATGATTTCTGCAGATGAAAAAAATCCTATTTGGTTTGGATTCAAAGGAGGACACCATGCTTTTCTTCGTAGTTTTCACGTGGGAGATCGATTTTTCGCTTCCAATTGGCCTTTGGAAAAGAGGAATGAGTTTCTTGATTGGGTTGAAGGTAAATACAACACACTTTCTATCGCTAGTCACTATTTAAACCGCAATGCAAAAGGGAGAGGACAGGGCTGGAAAACTCCTAATCTTTGGAATTCAAAAGAACAAAGACCAAATCCAGATGAATATTCTAAAATGGAAAGTATACTTGATGACCTTGCGGAAAGAAAAATAATTATTTTTCCATTTGGAGGCTTTTTTGGCCAAAGCGCAAATTACCCACATAACACTGACAACCAACATCTTTATATTAAATACACATTAGCAAGGTTGGGAGCTTATTGGAATATTTTATTAAATGTTTCCGGACCTGAACCTCTCCTACGGAGAGTGAATGAGTTTACTAAAGGACAGATTGATTTATGGGGGCAGTTAATTTCTTCTTTAAACACTTATAACCACTTACTTACAGTTCACAATCAGCCTGATCAAAATCCATTCGTTAACTCAACTTGGACAAGTTATCAATGTATACAAGGACCCAAAACCACAAATCTTGATAATTTATATTGGAGGATAATAAGAAACCGAAATATGAGTCAGCCGTTATATGCTCAAGAAACTCTTTGGTATGGGAATCTTTATCATCATGAAATAATAGGACGTGAATATTCGGATGACGAGCTTCGTAGGAATGCATGGACCATTGTAATGGCTGGTGGTACAATAAACTTTGCTGATAACAACGGAGATAGTTCATCTGGATTTTCCGGTACTCTAAACTTTAAAGAGATGCATCAAGAGAAACACGAAATCATATGGAAAGTCTGGAACTTTTTCGAAAGTATTCCTTTCTATAAGCTGTCTCCTTCACCCAATGTTGTCAACAATGGATTTTGCCTAGCAAAACATGGAGAAGCTTATTTGATATATTTACCATTTGGAGGAGAAATATCCGTCAACACTATGCAAAATATTTATCAAGCTGAATGGGTAAAAGGGGCAGAAACAAATATCAGAATTCCTGTCGGTTTATACAATGGAGAGAAAATAGCTGCTCCCTCACAAGATGACTGGTTGCTATATTTAAAAAGAAAATGAATGTCTCTTAAATCCCCAAATTCAAAAAAATAAGTAACAAAATCATCTAAATATGAATGAAAAAAAATTTAAACTTTACAGAATCTTTCTAATTATCGTTTATATGAGTATTCCAGCAGCTATAAAATCTCAAGTTAGTGGCAACGATGTATTGATGTTTGGTGCCGAGATATTTATCGAGCCTGGTCAATCGGATCAACTCATCGAGGATTGGTTCAAGACGCTAAGCGACCACAATATGAATTTAACCCGGATACGGATGTTCGAGAACTACATGAAAAATAAGAGCGGCAAGTGGGACTTTTCCCTCTTCGATAAGGCATTTGAATACGCCGAAAAATACAACGTGAAAATTTACGCGAACCTATTCCCAGAAACAAGTTTTACGGACGTGGGTGGCTTCAAGTTCCCCTATGACAGGGAGCACTTAAACCGGGTGGCAGAATACATCCGAGCACTGGTATCTCACTTTAAAAACCATGCGGCACTGTACGGCTGGGTACCGATTAACGAGCCAGGTGGAGGTAGCATTCGCGATCCTCTCGCGAGGGAAGTTTTCGCCGAATGGAAAAATAGTCAAGAGGTTGAAGAGAAAAATCCTTTGGCAGATATTCATCACTTTTCATTCGATGACCACCTCTTCCTGCTTTATTATAATACTTGGTACCTAGAGTGGTTGACCCGTGAGATCCGAAAGCACGATCCGATTCACCCGGTTCACGTAAACACGCACCAAATTTTTGAGAATGTAGCCCAATATGATTTCCCAGCGTGGAACAAGTTCTTGACAAGTCTAGGGGGGTCAGCGCATGCGAGTTGGCATTTTGGCTACTTCCGACGAGATAAATATGCGCTGGCCATGTCGGCGAACAGCGAGATAATTTTGTCGGGAGCCGGCAAAATTCCCTGGCTGATGACCGAGCTCCAAGGCGGCAACAACATCTACAGCGGCTACGAGCCGCTTTGCCCCACCCCGGAAGAGATTGCCCAGTGGCTATGGATCTCGGTGGCTACGGGAAGCAAGGGAGCTATCTTCTGGTGCTTGAACCCAAGAATGTCAGGCACCGAAGCCGGGGAATGGGCAATGCTTGACTTCCAAAACAAGCCGACGAAACGCCTGACGGAAGCAGGAAAAATCGCCGGTATAATTAACAAGCACGAGGATTTATTTAGCAGGGCAAAACCGGTTAACAGCAAAATAAACATCTTGTACAACAAAGAATCGTTGTGGGTGGAGCACCGGATGACACCCGGTTTCGACAATAATAAATTCGAAGCCCGGGCCCCAGGTGCAGTGATGAAGTCAGCCATAAGTTATTTTGAGGCTTTCTCTCAAATGGGATTACAACCAACTTTCAAAGAGTTTCAAGAGTTCGATTTCGAAAAGAAAGAGTACTCAGGCCAAACCATCGTGCTCGCCCATCAAATCGCCCTACCGGAAAAAGAACATGACAAGTTACGCCACTTCGTCTCCAATGGAGGCACCTTGATCGTTGAGGGACTCACCGCATTCTATGATGAAAATGTAATCTCCATCATGGTGAACGAGTTTCCGTTATCCGACTTATTTGGAGGCAATGTCTCTGAATACTTTTTTGAAAAAGACCTTTTTAATCTGGAATTAAGTAACGGGCATACATTAAAAGCACATGCGTTCAAGGGTATTGTGAACGCAAAAGAAGGGGAAAAGATCCTAGGCACACAAAGAGAAACCATAGGAACGATAAATACTTTTGGAAAAGGAAAAGTTGTTTGGTTACCATCATTAATAGGGATAGGAGCGAGAAATTCTAACAACTACAAGCCTTTACTAGACTTTCTGATGCCATTTCTGGATATCTCGAACGAGTTGCACTTCGAATCGTGCCAGGAAGGGATATTGATGAAGAACCTAAAGTCCGGAGAGAACATGATCTCGGTAATAATCAACAAGTCGAAAAGTAATCGAGAAATCACATTAAAGGGTTTTCATCAATACAAGAAACCAAAGGTACTCTATCAAAGTAAAACTGGTAAGATCAACAAGAATAGAGTAACTGTCAACAGTGAAGACACATTGGTTATTTTATGGAATTAAAAGGGAAGCATCGATATAATTCCGCAGCAAGAAAGTATCCTTGAAATCCAAAATGTTGTTAGCACATTTAATAATTATTTTGGACCTGGCACACAATTATATAAAACAACTCCAACTACGGATGATATTGAGGTGTTATCTTCTTTAGAAAAAAATTTACTTATAAACAAAACAAAAAAATCTTTCATAATAAAATTAAAAGATAGAATGATTACACTGAAAGGATATGAGGTAATGATCTATGACAATATTTATACATATAATTAAAACGAATTAAAATAATGAAATAATGAGAAAAAATCTTTTTTATCCTCTTTTTGTGTTTTTATTTATTGGCTGTGGCAATAAACACAGTATTACACCCAATCTGGATCTTCCTGGATATCAGCTGGTCTTCCACGATGAATTCAATAATAATAAGCTGGATACCACTACATGGGGCTTTCATAATCTGGGTAAAAGGAGAAGCGCTGTCAATTTAAAGGAAGCATGTATCGTTAATGAAAATGGAGAACTTGAAATCCGTAATTGGACCCATATCAACGGAACCGATACAGTTCATTATGCAGGAATGATAGAAACTAAGGAGAATTTTACTTTTGGCTACTACGAAGCGCGTATCAAGTTTGACATTGAAGTCGGCTCATGGGGAGCATTCTGGATAATGTATAATAATTTTAAAAGAGCATTCACCCCAAATGATAATCCTAACGAAACAGGTGTTGAAATTGATATCATTGAATTTGTCCCGGTAAATGACAGATACGGATGTCATAACTTACACTGGAACGGATACGGAGAGTTTCACAAAACGTTGGGAAGCGGAGAAGTAAAGAATGGACAACTAAAAGGATACCATATATATAGCTTGTTATGGACACCTGAAGAATATATTTTCTATGTTGACGGTGAAAAAACCTGGAGCTCGATCGATGGTATTTCCCATGTTCCGGAGTATGTGATTTTAAGTACCGAAATACAGGATAAAGGATGGGCGGGCAATATACCCAAAGAAGGATATGGATCATTTGAGACCACATCAAATAAGATGCTTGTTGACTATATACGTATATTTCAGAAAAAGTAGCCCTTTCTGATTTGGAGAAATCATATTTTTTTTACCACTTTCCCGGTAAATTACTTTTAATAAATAAACCCGAAAACTATTCCTAACTTTTTAAGATTATGTATAAATTAATCAAAATATTTGTTAAATCAGTTCTCTTTCCTCTGTTATTCTTTTATTTTACGCCTCAGCATCTACCAGCGCAATCAAGAGACTTAAAAGTCGATATCCTGATAAATCAAGTAGGTTATTCTCCCAAGTCTGTGAAAAAAGTTATGATGCCCCTTGAAGCACTTGGAAGCCTTGAAATTCGCACTCTTCCCTCTGAACTACAAAACTGGGTTGCAACCTTGGACACACTCGATTTTTATTCTGCAGTATTTGAGGTTCGAACCCTACAATCCAATAAGATTGTTTTCCAAGATTCAATGTATCTCATAGAAGGTGATTTTGGGAAATATCTGGCAGGTGATTTCAGTAATCTTAACAAGGAGGGTAATTATTACATTACTATAGCCAACGAAGTAATTCGCTCATACCCTTTCGCAATAAGCAGGAATGTTTATGAAGATTCAATGAATAAGATTCTTTATTATTTCAGCCAGCAGCGCTGTGGACCTAGCACAACGGGGTTCCTGTCTCCTTGCCATATTGATGATGCAATTCGATCTGATACAAAAACACACCAAGATGTCACCGGCGGTTGGCATGATGCTTCTGATTTGCGTAAAGGGCTAGAAAGTATTATAACGGGAGCTATCGGTCTGGTGAACGTGTTGGAATTAAATCCTGAAAATAAAGATATAATGGATGAACTTCGCTGGGGGAATCAATATTTTCTTAAAATGCAAGAACCTGACGGCTATGTAATGCAGGGTATGGAAGAAAACAGAAGTGGTAACTATTGGACGAATAATATAATAGAAAAACCAGATGGCCCACTTCACACAATTATGCCATCTGGCCCAACTAGGCTTCCACTAACAGTTTATGGCACTTCGGATGATCGTGTTTTAAATGTGTCTCCAGCAAGAGAAATTGGACAATTCCGATTTATAATAACACAGGCCAAAATTGCTCGTTTATTAAAACATCAAGATACAGAATATGCCAATCAATGCCTTAATGCTGCCAAGCGGGCTTATACCTGGGCTATGAAAGAAAATATAGCAAAAGATGCCGGTCAATATGCAGCACATATTGAGGCTTCTGTTGCGTTGTTCAAAGCAACTGAAGAGGAGTCTTATCGTAATGATGCTATTACGGTATCAAAAAAACTTCTTCAACTACAGGCTCCGGTTGATGAAAATTCATCCATCGATGGCTTTTTCTTTCAAACAATGGAAAAAAAACACCCTCATCGTGTAGAAATTGAACAATCTGGGTATATGGCACCAATTATGATCGGACTTACAGAACTTATAAATGCATTTCCTGAACACGATGAAGTATCTATCTGGAAGAATGCATTAGCAATTTACTCAGGTAACTACGTGGCGAAAATGTGTGCGAAAAACCCTTTCGGAATTATGCCTATCGGACTTTATTATGAAAAGCAAGGAGGAGATAGAAAGGTTGGACAATACTGGTACCGCTACTTTATGGCACCCTCGCGAGCTTGGTGGGTTGGTATTAATGCCCATCTAGCCTCAACCGGTGTCGGTTTAAAGAGAGCTGCACAAATACTTAATGATACTGAACTTGCAGCATTAGCACAACGACAGATTGATTGGATCCTGGGAGTAAATCCCTTTAATTCCAGCACTATTGAAAAAGTAGGATATAATCAACCTAAGCATTTTGTTAATAGCGAATTCAGGCCCGCAACACCTAATATTATAGGTGCTGTATTTAACGGCCATGGTGGTACAGAGTTGGACGAACCTTATTTTTATAATAATGGTGAATGGCAGGTGGGAGAATATTGGATGCCGATGGTCGCTTATACATTATGGCTAATGGCTGAATTGAATCAAGAAATAACAAACTGATTGCCTTGTATTTATTAATAGTAATGAGTATGAGAAAAGGATTATTAATTCTGGCGAATTTTGTATCACAATATATTGAAAGAAAATATGAGACATTTTACTAAAAAAATTTTATTGTGCATAGGAATATTGTTCTTTTCGATCCAGGCATTTTATTCTCAGAAGAATAATAGAATTGTTCAACTTTTATCAAATAGTGTATTTCAAATTGACAAACTAAATATTAATACAGAAAATGTGGGACTCTATGAAAAATTTGAAATCTCTTTTGATTTAGCAGGTGAATGGGATAATCCATTTGACCCTGAACAAATAAAAGTTGATGCTGTTTTTATAACACCATTAGGAGAAAAAATCATTGTCCCGGCATTTTTTTATCAAGAGTATAGGAAAGAAGATATTGGCCTGTCAGGCAAACCAATCTTGATTACCTCAAGTATTACAAGAAGTGACCTTACCATGATTGGAGAACCGATATGGAAAGTTAGATTTTCTCCTATGCAGATTGGTGAATATGCATGGTATATCAAAGCAACCAATAAGGATAAAGAGATTGTAACACAAATTGAAAAATTTAATTGTTTTTCATATGATTCAAATAAAGGCTTTCTAAGAATCTCACAAAATAATCCTTGAGTCCGCTCCGAAAAGTCGGAGTGATAATTTAGTTTAAAATTTTTTGTACAATAAATTTTATAAATCAGGTAAATTTCACCTGAAAAGTTCTTTGA
>JALHIE010000167.1 GCA_022840285.1 Porphyromonadaceae bacterium | reverse complement strand
TTCGGTTGTCATGCAGCCTCTGCACTCCGATTCTCAACGATCTCGGCTTTTGCAAGATCGTGGAGGGTGAAGAGCGTGCAGCAGTGAGTTGTTTCCTCTGTGGTGTATCCGTCACTTACAGAACCCCTCCTGCAGAAGAGGGCGATATTATAGAAGGGCTCGTCCGTAGAGAACGCCACCCTCTCCAGCGGAGTAACCTCACCCTGATGCAGGGCAAAGAGAGGTTTATACCTAGCATAGTATCCCAGATCTCCAGCGTTAGCGTCGACGTCGACGATCACCCCAACGTTCTCGCCGATCAGTTCCCGGTAAGGGATCCGCTCGATCTCGGAGAGTAGGAGAAGCGGGTGGTCTCCTGCCGCCACTTTATCGATCGTCTGAGAATCCCAGGTCACGACACCCACCGGGCTGACTCTAACCCGACACCATAGATGTTGACCATCCTCGTCGTCTCCGTAGAACTCCATGTATAACAGTTCCAGCGACCCATCATCTGCGGCTACGAGCCTTAATCTGCCAAGGGCAGCGGTTGCGTTCTCAACACCGCTCTGCTCCTCCAGGACGGCCCAGACCTCGGAGAGCGGGAGGCCATGGATATTCTGACGGATGGAGACGGCGGTCGAGGGCGGTTCATAAATAAGGAGGAGGGTGGATAGAGCACCGGCAGCAAACACAATGGAGACCGCCAGAACGATGAGCGGTCTCTTCTTCTTCGGTGAAGGGTCTTCAGACATCGTCTCACACCTCATAGCGCATCAATAAATGACAGATCAGAGATCTCATTCACTTCAACCATCAATACAGGAGATCAATGTTCCAGACATGGCTTAAAGTATGGTACGTGAGAAGTCCATTATAGAACTGGCCGTCGGCCTGAAGATTCAAGATTCTGTAGGTTCCACTGCTGTGCTGAACCACTGAAGCAGTGCTGCCGGGTATCATGCCGCCGGTCGATCGTTTCGATGCATCACTATTGAAGTTCATTTCCCACTTCGCTTTCTCAGTGGCAGTGCTGCTCCGGTCATATGTTGTCACTTCTGGCTGAGTGTAACTCCAGCTCAATGTTGTTGAAACGCCTCCGGTACCTCCCGTTATCGATACATCGATTGTTTGTGTTCCCGATATGGTTCCAAGAGGACCCCATTCATACAACTCGGGGCTGCCAAATGTTCCCGCAGCCCAATCATGTAACATTGTCCCTTTTTTGTTCGTCCATGAGGAGTTATAGACCTGACAACCTGGCTCCATAGCAAAAATATGCTTAATTGCAAACCAGTCTCTCGTGTTGTCCCCATCACTTGACAACTGCCAAAGTTCATAGTTGTTCGTCACGCCGCCATACGGGCTCAGATAGTAGTCGGCAGTATTGCGACCAAGAGGTACCCACTCGGAGAGAGCCAGTGTTCCTGTTTGTTCGGTACCTCCAGGTTGCGAATTGACAATATTTACATCATACCATTCCTGTGCTTTCTTTTGGATGATGGAAACAGATTTCTCATCACCCGCAAGCCCAACATACTGGACAGGAACTCCACAAGCGTCGAGAGTGAAACCATAGGCTACTATTGCGGCGCCTTCAGGCACATCGAGATCGGCTAATACATGTGGTGCATCGTTTTCGGCCCTTTGCGGGGAATTGTTGATCACACTCGCTCTCATCTCTTTCAAGTCGCTCAGAGTAATTGGATTTGAGAAATCTGTAACTCTGTAGACAGACGAAACATCACTATTTTCAGCGTTTACCGATGTTGCACTCACTGCCGGCACAAACCCCACGCTCACCAGCAGCACAGCGAGGAGCATGGAGAATGCCCGCATTCCAGTTCTTCTTTTCATGTGTTCCAACTCCTCTTTTCTTTGCCGGAGGACAGAAGAGGCACACATTTTAAGTACACGGAATGCGTACATTCCCTTTGCCTCCGGGCATGCGGGGCTCTATCATCCGGGCGTCAACCGTGGATGGAGAGACCCCCGCGCACACTCGGGCACCGCACGCGGCACCCGGTACGCTTTTAGGTCATTAGAACATATAAAACCCGCAGCAATCCGTCGGATTTTTCCGAAC
>JALHIE010000166.1 GCA_022840285.1 Porphyromonadaceae bacterium | reverse complement strand
GAACAACTACAAAACTAAAAAACTTTTTTTATTTTTTTGAGGTATTATGTCCGAAATAACTACAATTATATCTAATAAAGAATTGAAACGATTATATGAATTCTCAAAGAAACATCCGTCGCATAATTATGTAATTCACTTAATGCAAACCGGCATTGGAACGAAAATTGTAATTGGGAATAGCCGTTATCAAGAAGACGTTAGCGACTATGATACTTGGTGACCAAAAACTATTTATTCTAGTAAGACGTATATGTATATAGTAAAAGTGAGGTGAATTGATATGAGATATGGAATTCCGACTAGGGTATATAATTTAAGCAGTGATCATTTGGGCGGACTTCTTAATTTGATGTCGGATTTATACGACTGGATAACCAAAGGATATATAATAAAAATTAATGTATATCTAGAAGAAAAAGATGACTGTGGGAGGGAAAAGAATGGAAGATGTACGTGCGAGGAAGATTTTAACAGATTTGCTGTTGGAAAATACAGCAGCTTTGAGGAAAAATGATAACTGAAAAAGAACATCAATATTACCGTCGCTGCACTTTATGTGATCCCGACCTAATCGTGTGCCCGGTATGTAATGGAAGTGGCAAAGTTGCAAGATCATCCAGCGAAGATGATCTACTAGTTGATGAGGGCACTTATCCTTTTACCTTTGGGGAGGTTATACTTCCATCTTCTACCAAGCAGGGAATGAAACCAGCAACCACGGTATCTATTATTCATTGGTACTGATAAAGGAGGAAAATAAATGATCCTTGAAGAATATTATTATCCAATTCCACCCACGAAAACCCAAAAAGCAATCATTTGCCTTCCAGAAGAAGTGCAAGCATGGAAAGACGAGAATCAGGAACTAAAAACCCAAATCACGAAGTTGAAAGCTGCTTTAACAGATTCTAGGGCAGAGTATCTACTTATCCTAGATACAAACCCAAACATAGTTGCATGGAATTTTGACGAGTTGTCGCGTAAAGACCAGGATAGCTATAGAAAAGATGCGCAAAAGTCCTTGAAATTTGAAGAATCAATTATGGCGATTCAGCTAAGCGAAGCAGAGACGCAGATCGTGACCCTCAAAAAGATAGCACTGGAAGAACGATCTGCTGTACTCACTGCTGATATATGTAATTGTGGTAATGGATGTGGAGATATTAGTATGTCCGCGCGCGCTGCAATAGCTGGAAATCCAACACGCGTTGACGATTACGAGGGACGCGAAGAAAGGCTTGCTATGGCCCGTCGCCAGCTTGCAAAAGAGCACCCAGAAATTGATTGGGACCAATAAGGAAGACGTATGACCACCATTTCTAAACTCTTAGACGAACTTCGGGAAATTGATCCAGGTATATGGAATACTCTAACATGGCAAATTAAGTATGTGTGTGGAAAAGAAAACACATTTTTCATAGATTCTATAATTCAAAGTCATATCCAGCGGGCATGTGAAAAACAAGGATGGACATGGAGCGTACATAAACAAACCCCAGAAGAAGAAAAATCACATTATGCTGAAATATGTGAAATTGGTCCTGGATACGACGGAGATTATTATAACCAATACCATGAATCAGGTATAACATGGAAAGAAGCAAATTCCCCAGCAGAGGCATTGCTAGGCGCGTACATAACAGCAATAAAAATGAAACAAAGTACATCCAAAAAACAACATAAAAAATGTGGTAACTTTTATATAAACACTGCAATAGATAGTTCTAAAACTGAAGGAAATAAAATTAATGAACCAATATACTGAATCCAAAGGAAGTAAAAATGTCTAAAAATACAATTACAATCGAAGGCAAAAATGGTATTATGTTAATTGAAGGAATTGACTATATACTAAACATGAAAAAAGGTTCAATAACCATAACAGGAGAAGGATTTTCAAAGTTTCCAGCTATTATAATGGTTCCATATAAGTCTGAATCGCATCATAAAAGAAAAGGAAACTATCCTCATTGTAAGGGCACTGGAAATGCTGAAGAAAATGTGCAGAAACTCCGCCAAAAGGAGATCCAGTAGTTCATATGTATTGAAAATCAGGATAACCAAAAAACTTAAATAC
>JALHIE010000165.1 GCA_022840285.1 Porphyromonadaceae bacterium | reverse complement strand
ACAACAAACCTCCTACTAATCATCAAAAAGAAGTAAATGGCAGGTTTACTGCAGGTGTCGGGAAAGAAAAGCAGAAAACCTTGAAAGGATTTTATACATGACGATTAAGAACAGGGAAACCCAACAGACTTACCATCTGTTGGGTTTCCTTGGTATACACCTTAATCGTTTTGTTGTTGGAAGCGCTTAGAACAAATCAATATTCTCTGTCCACGAGAGGTAACCCGATGGAATCATCAAGATTGTATACAAGCTTGCCTATTTTCTACCTTGCGCTGTTATTGGCTAAGCCTGCCAATATTCGTTCACCAACTGAACTGATCCGGTACTTTTGTTTGCTGCTTGTAGGTTTCTCTGGGATTGTCATTTCTATAGCTTTGATTTCGAGCGCTGGAATTATATAGGATTTTCGGAAGTGCTCTGCATCCCGGAGGCCAATAACCTCTTGTAAATCCCCCCGGCTCATTTCACTTGTGAGATGTTTCAATAGCTTTATAACTTCACTTCCGGGGTAGAAAAGGTTACGGTGACTCCCAACTTTGGATCTGACTTCCAAAACGGAGAAGGCAGGCCACTGTCAAGGCATTTCTGTACCATCAGCACGCTACCGCGCCCTGCTTTTTCCATAAACCCCCGAAGATACAATACATGGGCTATATCAGGATTGCGAAGAATTGAAATTTGCCCTTTCAGCAGGCTCTGCTCGGTAACCCCTTCCGGGAGTGCTCCTGAGTTCCATATCTCCAGTCGATGAGGATATACATGGATGCTGACACCTCCGGATGCTGCACTATAGTCCCTATGTGCCAACGCGTTTATCAATGCCTCGCGAACCGCTTCTTCAGGATATAACGGGGCATCCAGACGTTTGGGATTACCTTTGATGAATTTGGAGCTGCTGGAAGTATTACGAATGATGAATGCATAGGCATCCTCGAAGATGCGATGCAACGGGCCTTCGAAGGATTTCATGTCAATGAATGTATCACCTGCTTTATCCGAGCTGTAGCACATAGCCCTGATTCGGGTTTGTGGCAATCGGATGGCCGGATTTGTTGAAAAAAGAACATCACCACCATTGGTCAACCGTCCGTATCGAGCAACCGAGAAGTCTTCCAATACCATGGAGATATCTTTTGCATCCCGAAACAACACCCTGCGCACATTTCCTGCTTCTGCTATAGTGGTTCGTATTTCTTGTACATCAAGATCTCTCTCTATATCAGCGAAAGAGAAGCGGCGCTCCCAACGCTCAGGTTCAACTTGATGTCGCATCACAATATCACGAATGGTTTGTGATTTTGCTACTTGCGTGAGTTCACCCGTTCGTATGTAAATAACATCTTTGAAGGCATACGGGACATCACTCCCTGCGGGAACCTCAATGGAAATCACCAGTTTCTTATCCAATTCCTCAGCCTGAACCGCAACGAAAGCCTTTGGAGAGATATGCTCAAGCAAATACCGCTCAAGCTTGGTTACTGCGTCATGAGAACTCTCAATGCCGATGACACCTTCACTCTCGCTCACCCCGCAAATCAAATAGCCCCCAGCGCTATTCAAAAATCCACATACGGTTCTCCCCAATTCCTCAAGATTTCGGATGGAGGACTTGAACTCAACACGTTGATTTTCTCCAAGAGAAAGCAGTGTCTTAATCTGTTTCAGATTCATG
Organism: Porphyromonadaceae bacterium; assembly: GCA_022840285.1. Lineage (GTDB taxonomy): Bacteria > Bacteroidota > Bacteroidia > Bacteroidales > Dysgonomonadaceae > Petrimonas. The sequence continues at coordinate 914 of JALHIE010000165.1, read as the reverse complement.
AAGCCCCTCCATTTTTCTGAAGCGGCTCTCCGTTCTGGAAGTTTTCCTTGATGAATTCCTCAACCTCCTGGTACCTGAAGAACTGGGAACCTATAAAAATTGATCCATCATTGTTGGAGTGATACTTCTGCACCCAATTGCCTTTTCGTTCATCCAAAGGAACGGTCTCAGGTGATTCATGGTCAATGGTGGCGTCTTCATAGAGGTCGATGATGCGTAAATCTGTAAAAATCTGATTCTTCTTCAGCCTTAAATCAGCTCGTCCAGCCCTACCTTTATACCCCAAATTGTTAAGTAGTGAACGGGCAAATACCACATTATCGTGAGCCAACAGCCACCGAGGTTTATTAAGCTCAATTGCTTTGAGAATCTCCTGGTGTGTGATGGAGAGACTTGATGAGTCTTTGGGATCCTGACCACTCCCATAATTGGGTGTAATGATTCCGAGAAACAAATCACAATCCTTCACAGCTTGCAGACAGTTCCCAAAAGCAGTTCGATTGGAAAATACGGGAACGGTTCCTTTATGGGACATCCAGACCTCGTAACCAAAGGAGGTTAAGAGTGTATACACGCGGTCAAGCAACTCCTCTATTCCATATACAGTCGAAGACACCATAATTCTCAGCTTGTCTCGTTCTCTGTTCACCTATCGTCCCCTCGTGCTCCCAACATGAGCATATAATCCTTCATGGAATAATACACCGCAATCCAATCTGAAGATCCTTCGATTCACTGGTGTTGTCTGATTGTACATCAATTCTTGAGACTGTGCGATTTCTTTTAACGCTGTATACCAGACTGGGAACCCTTCATCTTGTCATGCCGGGTTTCATGTAGACTTGGCCACTCACTTTGCACCCCGTTTCTTGATGTCGCCGGGACTGAGGTTGACTACGACTTCCACTACAAGC
>JALHIE010000164.1 GCA_022840285.1 Porphyromonadaceae bacterium | reverse complement strand
ATCATCGGGCGGGTGTTCAACGAGTACCGGCGGCGGGGTGTGCCGCCGGACTTTGCCGAGGCGCAGCGCATCGCGGACGAGGAAATGCGCAACGGGGGCAGTCAGGTGCAGTGACGAAGCGAGCGCCGCCGGGCCGGGTGCCCCGCTCCCCTCCGGGGAGGCCCGGCGCATGGTGGGGCGCGAGCTTGGAGAGGGGAGCGGGGTGGTGCAGTGAGGGGCTATTTGTTTTTTATCTGCCTTGCAATATCCTGAATCATTTCAATTGCTGCTGTGGGAGGGTCCGTTTCATGTGACGTTGTTTCTGTATTGTTGGGCGGTCTGTTTGTGTATTTAATGCAAAGAAGCATGTTGATGGTTTTGTCTTTGTTTTTAAATGATATTATAATAATCCGCGTTATTGAATATGTAAGGATTGTTATTATTGCAATTATTCCCGTAAGGCTTGTTTTCATGGTGTATGATAGGTTTGAATTTCCATCAGAGATTACAATTGCATTTTTTATTGATTTGATTGTTTCTTCTTTTTCTGTCTCTATAAGTTTATAAATTTGATTCAACTGGCTTTTTATTGTTATAAAATATTTTTTTAATTTATCTATGACTTCTTTCTTGTTTGTTTTATCGGATAGTGTTGCGTCTAAAGATATTTCGTATCTATTTTCTTCTTCTTCTGTTTCAAGAAGTAATGATAAAAAACTTTTATATCTGTCATAATTCTTTTCATCATCCTTTCGTTGTTTTGGTTCATTTAATGAAAATGTATGTGCGACAGACATCCGATACGCTCCATGTGATTCTATAGAAAACTCATATAGAGATATATTTGTTGTATTGTCTACTTCTAATCTGTTGAAATCTAGCTCTGCTAGTCTTTTTTTAAATCTTGAGATCCTATAATTTATAAAAGTATATTTAGAGTTATTTTTAAATGGTGTATAGTCTTGATATTTATAGCATTGTGATGGTATCTGTATAAGCATAAGAGAATTAAATAATGATATAATGCCCACTTCTGATATATTTTCTTGTTTTATCAACTTTTCAGAATCAATCATTTGAAGTATTTTTGTAATATCTTCTAATTGTTGCTCATAGCAGGATAGTATTTTAAATTTTGGTTGTAGTTGTTTTACTATCGCAGAAGAAGAATCGAGCGCTGTTGTTATGGATAATTTATATACAATCCATGACGAAACAAATAATGCTAAAATTAGGAATATAGACAGAATTGCTAAAGTTTTTGATGTATCTTTGCATGTTTTTCTTGCTGTAGATATGTCTTGGTCTATCAATATCTCACGTGGCATTACCGTGGAGCCAGTGTGGTCAGTGGATTTAGAACTGCAATCAGAATCTTGCTTGACGTCCGACATTGTTATCTCCTGTACGCTATTTTACTATGTATTTCATGAAGCGATATGTAGCGCAATATGCACGAATGGTTGTTGGATAACTCGGAGGACTACCGATCAAAGGGTGCAGGCCATTACTGGAACGCGAGGTGGACGAGGTCATCCGCGTGTTCGCGGGGCGGTATGCCGTGCGCGACCGGTGCCTGTTCGTGCTGGGCGTGACCAGCGGGTTCCGGGTGTCGGAGTTGCTCTCGCTTCGGCTGCGGGACGTGGTGCGCGGTGGGCTGGTGGTGCGCGACGTGACCGTGCCGCACCGTGTACCTGTGTCGCGAGGCGCGCCAGGCCGTGTTGGCCCAGGTGCGCGCCCTGCATGGGGACGGGCATCGCCTACCGGACACCTTTCTGTTCCGGTCGCGCGTGGGCGGCAACCGCCTGGTGGGGCGGCGCACGGCGTGGCGCGTGGCCGCGCTGGAAAGCGCGCGGGTTGCGCTGGAGTCCATGGTGCCGGTGTTCACGGAGGGGCCGAATGGTCCGGATTTGGTCCGTCTTGGGCGGACCAAATGGCCACTTTTGGGCACTTTTGACCATCGCACTGAAAAGGCCGGAAAGGGGTAAACCCCTTGTCCGGCCTTGATTCTTCTGGAGCCAGCATGGAGACTTGAACTCCAGACCTGCTGATTACGAATCAGCTGCTCTACCAACTGAGCTATGCTGGCATGCTTGATATGGAAGTTGGCAGGTGAAGTCAAGCGGGTTGTGGGACGGCGGCGGGTGGTGCATGCCGGGCAGGGCCGGGAGATGGTGGGCATTGCGCATGTCTTCCTGGTGTCCGCCGATGGGGCATCATTCACTGTCCGCCATCCCCAGCCCGGTCCCGACACATCCGGAACAGTCGCGGCCTCTCCGTTCGCATTCCGCCTCATCCAAACCCCATCCAGTTGCCCAAGGTTGTTGGTCAATTTTCTAGAGAATATTTTCATGCGGATTTCTTGACAAAATGCTCCGTGTCGCGCAACTGTGCAACAACAAGAACTGGAGCACCCCCTCATGATCCGCGAAATGCTGACCCTCCGCGAAATCGCCCGCCGCCTCGACGTGCCCCCCTCCAGTATCGCCTACTACAAGGACAGGTTCGCGCGCTTCCTGCCCGCCGGAGAAG
>JALHIE010000163.1 GCA_022840285.1 Porphyromonadaceae bacterium | reverse complement strand
TGTAGATGAAGTAGGACAGTTTATTGCCGAAAAGACCAAGCTCATGCTTAACCTGCAGACCTTGACCGAGACGCTGCATACCAAGTGTAAAAGCAATAGTTGGATCTTTGTGACGTCGCAGGAAGATCTTGAAAGTTTGATAGGTGATGAATCCAGGGTACAGAGCGATGACTTTTCCAAGATCCAGGGACGGTTCAAAGTCCGTATGCCATTGACTTCATCAAGTGTTGATGAGGTGATTGAAAAGCGATTGTTGCAGAAGAACGATGCCGGCAACGTGGCCTTAACCAGCGTGTATGGCAGGGAAAAGGAAAACATCAGAACACTTTTCTCATTTTCAAACAACGGGATTCAGTTCAGAGTTTTTGCCTTATCAATTCGATCTGTTCCAGCAATGTATCAAGTCACTTTCCAGACACAATGTGTTCCAGGGACAGCACCATTCAGTAGGTGAGCGATCCATGTTGGGGGTATTCCAACATATATTGAAAAATTTGGATCTGAACGATCCCGATATTCTGGTGAGTTACGACCAAATGTTCGAAGGCGTCGCCGGGACCTTGCGCTCTGAAGCTCAAAATGCCATCCTGGTGGCCAATAACAACCTTCGTAATACCCATCCCATGGCCATACGGGTGCTGAAAGTATTGTTCCTGATTAAATACTTTGACAGTTTTAAAGCCACTGCCAGGAACATAGGGGTCCTGTTAATCAACCATCTGAAAGTGGATCAGACAGCCCATAAAGCGGCAGTCCAGGAAGCGTTGAACCTGTTGGAGCAGCAATCCTATATCCAGGTCAAGGGAGACGAATACGAATACCTTACAGACGATGAAAAAGACGTTGAGGTTGAGATCAAAAATCAAATCATAGACAACCAGCTGATCACACAATTTATCAGTGAGTTGGCTTATGAGGGAACTATCCGTGACAACAAGATCCGGAGTGAATCCAACCGTCAGGAGTTTGACTTTACACGAAAAGTGGACGGTATGCTTTTCGGTAAGGAAAAAGAGCTCAAGATTGACATCATTACTCCCAACAACGACAGTTACGAACATGAAGCTTTTTACAATGGTAGCACGATGGCCGATGGCACGCTGATGCTGGTGAAGCTTCCCCCCGAAAAGCGATTTATATACGAGGTACGACTATACCTGCAAACAGAAAAGTACATGAAGCTGGCACAGAGTACAGCGGTGAAAGAAGCGATCACACGAATCCTGTTCGAAAAAGGAAGACAGAACGGGTTGCGTAAAAAGAAGCTAATGGCCACGATCAACGATCTGCTGGCACACGCTACCATCTATATGAATGGCGTAGTCAACCGTACATCCTCCAGCAACGACGGTCGTACCCGAATACTGGAGACGGCACAGGACCTGATACAACTCGCATACCCGAAGCTCCGGCTGTTGGGCAGTGTCACGCTCGACGAGGCACAATTAAGAGTCATCATGGCCAAGGGAGAACTTTCCCTCTTCAACAATGATCAAAATTCGCTTTCCGCACCTGAACAGGAGATGCTCAACCTGCTGGGAAGGCGCAAGACGCAGCATGACAGGACCACGCTGAGCGACCTTAGAGACCATTTTTCCAGGAAGCCCTACGGCTGGTCAACCATGGCTGTGTGGTGCATAACGGCACTGCTGTTCAAGAAAGGAAAAATTGAAGCCAAAAATGCCGAGAATGACCTTGATGATAAGGGAATGATGGACGTGTTCGATAACAACCGTACATGGCTAAGCACCTTAGTGTCTCCTCAACTTGAAATTCCTTTTACCGAGGTCAAGCATTTAAAGGAGGTGTACCTGGAAGCCTTTAACGAAACCAACCCATATACAGAAGCAAAAGAGGTTGCCATGCTTTTCAGGGAAAAAGCGCTCACACAACAGAAGGGGATCCTTCAGCTGTTGGTCGAAGGTGAGCTGTATCCGTTTTTGAAAGCACTGGCGCCTTTAGCTGATCTTCTACACAAGCTGGCAATGATGAATTACGTAGAACTGTATAAAAACTTCCGTAATTATGAAGACGAACTGCTGGATTTAAAAGAAACAGTCTACGATCCAATCATACAGTTTTGGCACAGTGAGCAGAAAAATATATTCGACCAGATTTTTCGTTTTCACAACGACAACCAGGCCAATTTCGATCATATAGAAGCACCGGAAAGGGAAACACTATCTCAGCTCCTCAAGGAAAGTACACCCTACAAAGGAGATCGGATAAGAGAGGGAAAACAGGCAATGGACTGCCTGGCAGAAAAGATCCGTGATAAGATAACCCGGGAAAGACAACTATTGATTGAAAAGGCGCAGGAGAAAATCAACCAGCTTAAGATCAGTTATGAGTACCTGGATGCATCCAAGGATATTCAGGACATAGCTGTCCGACCGTTTGAAGAGATTATCACAAAAGCTGGCAAACAGCCATATATCGGTAACCTGAAGAGCGA
>JALHIE010000162.1 GCA_022840285.1 Porphyromonadaceae bacterium | reverse complement strand
GGTTTCCTGGCTCTGGGAATTCGGTGATGGAGAGAGATCAGATCTACAACATCCGATTCACACCTATAACACCCCCGGAAAATATTCAGTGAACCTGACCGCAACCAATGCCGGCGGCAGCAGCACTGAGAGTAAGACCGATTATATCACGGTAATGGCTCCTCCACCGGCGGCAAACTTCAGCGCGAACGTCACCGCCGGCCCGGCGCCGCTCGCGGTGCGGTTCACCGACACCTCGGCCGGCGACCCGACCGCGTGGTTATGGTCCTTCGGGGACGGCGCGACCTCCACGGAGCAGCACCCGATCCACACCTACACCGCCCCCGGCAACTACACCGTCGCACTCTCGGTGGACGACGGCCTCTCGACCGCCACAAAACCCGACTACATCAAGGTCACCCCGGTCCTCTTAGGCGACGCGAACGACGACGGCAAGGTCAACCAGGCCGACACCCTCCTCGTCCTCCAGGAGGTCGTGGGTTTGAAGGATATGCCTGGCCCCGACACCGAAGAGTTCCTTAAGACCGATGTCCACACAAACGGCGTGATCGAGGTCGGCGACGCCCTCTTCATCGCGCAGTACAACGTCGGCCTCAGGGACGTCTGGTTTGCTCTGTTGTGACCAAATCTAATCTTTCTTCTGAGATGGGTCAGAGGACTGCCTGTTCCAGCACCCCGCGCGGATGAGATCCTTTCGCAATCCGCACCCTCTGAACCGAAAGAGCTGAATTAGGACTCCTTAAAGACAAAAAGTAGTCAATTAGTCCGACATTCGATCCCTTCCCATCTCTCTCCCGGCAAGATAAACACTCACTCTCACCGTCCTGATGACGTCTCCCTCCTTTCAACCCTTCAGAACATCCATGCCGTCAGCTATCCAAGTGTGCCTCACTGGGAGCGATTAGGATGTACTCAGGAAGTAATCAGGATACTCCCTCCTCTGAACCCATGCCGATCAGATAGAGCAGAACCGACAGACGATACCTGTTTTGTTCAGTAACACCGGTGATCTGGCGGTTTTCATCTTCAGTGAGAATATCGAATGAGCCAAGTGACTGTATCAGAAATGCCGCGGTTGGAGATTTCAGGGGTTTATTATCGATGTAGATCCTGGGTGGTTCCGGCAGGTTCCTGATATTCATCCGTGCAATCATCTGCAGAATCCCCATCACAAGATACGAAACATACAGTATCGTCATCATGGCATCGATCCGCTTTGGATTATTCAGATAGATCCGGTCTGCCATAACCGACCATTTCATTGTTCGGAAAATATTCTCGACAATGTGCTGTTGTTTGTAATGCCGGAGCACGGCTCTGTCATCCATATCCGACTCGGCATGGTTTGTCAGGAGAGAGAATGTCTCTTTCTTATCCCTGAACCTTTTCACCCGTTCCTCGTGCACACGGATCTCCTTCACCCGGACATGGTAGACCGACCACTCTTCAAGAGGTTTCGTCTCCTCTCCCCTCCGCCCCCGTGGCCATCGTTGTTTTAGTTCGGATTCAATCTCGATCACCGGTTGGACAAGCAGTTTCCGGGACTGTTCGTTCAGTTCTTCAATTGCCCTCAGTGCATCAGGTTCACAGGCAAATGGTTTTTTGAATTTCTTATCCTTGATCAGTGTCTCCAAATCAGTTGTATCCGTCTTGATCTGGCTCTTCACCCGCTCATCTGCTGCCGATGTTTCATAGACGACAAGTGTATAGGGCAATCCATAGATATCAACCTCAAATCGCTGTGAACGGTAGATTGCCCGTTTGTCGGGCGTCTCTTCCTCGGTGCAACATTGACCAAGGTCAACCCATTGATTCCGCTCACGAGCGATCGATCTGTATTTATCGGCAATTTTTCCGGCGAAATTCGCTGGAATATGCGATATAAATCGCACTTCTGAACCCTGCCGATTTAAAACCTCCAGGTTAGGGCGATTAAGAAGTTTGGAGTCAGCAATATAGGTATGGTTTCTGAACTCTTCCCCGAAGATCTCCTGAAGAACGGTGAGCGCTTCCATATTCCAGACGGAATCTGCATGATTCCCATCCATGGTTCTGCAATACCGGATCAGTCCATTGCCATCTGAGACAACCCCTGTCTGAAAGATCCTGCGATCTCTTCGACCGGTTTTGTTGAGACCAAAACAGACAGTTGGACCATGAGCATCTGGTGTGTCATCGAGCTCATACTCGCCACAGACCTCATGTGAGGTTACGTCACTATGGAGTATGAGTGATTGTGGGATGTCGTAGGTGGCATAGGCCCGGAGAGAGAGCTGTTGAAAGAAGTTGGCGGGACAGGCATCTGCGAACTTGTCAAGGAACCTTCCGAGACAATCGTCAGTGAACGATGTGGCAGGTATGGCTGAACCAAAGATCAGTTCTGTATCGATATTTTCGAGTTGCTGGCTCACATGAACCAGTGCAACCCGCTGCTTGGTGGAGAGAAAAGGCAGCAGAACAAGGGCGAGTGCTCTGTTTCCCGGGCTGATCGAACACTGATTTGGATCCCAGGATACCGTTTCGTTTACCAGTTCAACAAACCCGATTTTGTCGAGTATTGACCGAACAATCAATGCAATGAGAGGTGTTATCTGTGTTTGAGAGGGTGATTCCGGTATACAATCTATTAGATTTCTGATCTCCTTGATCGGATCGGTGACACTCATTTTGGTTTTCGGATAGAGGTGATCCATTTTTGTCTGGCCATTCTTCCTCTGTTTCGGCATGAAGGATATAGAATGAATATATATTTATAATTAATCTTTAAATTGAATAATAGTTGTACTAGTTGGTACATTG
>JALHIE010000161.1 GCA_022840285.1 Porphyromonadaceae bacterium | reverse complement strand
TTGCGGAAGTAGCTCAGTCGATAGAGCATTAGCCTTCCAAGCTGAGGGTCGCGGGTTTGAGTCCCGTCTTCCGCTCTCACCGCCTATGTAGCTCAGGGGTAGAGCACTTCCTTGGTAAGGAAGAGGTCGCGGGTTCAATTCCCGCCATCGGCTCATGAAACGAAAAATGAAGGTGCTGAGGGTACAGCATCTCATTTCAGCTACTTGGAAACGTACAGGATAGAAAATTCAACATTTTATTAAACTAATTAATAGTATATTTTATGGCAAAAGAACATTTTCAGCGGACGAAGCCGCATGTTAACATCGGTACAATTGGTCACGTTGACCACGGTAAAACCACCTTAACGGCAGCTATTACTACAGTTTTAGCGAAAAAAGGCCTTTCCGAAGTGAAATCATTCGATTCTATCGACAACGCTCCGGAAGAAAAAGAAAGAGGTATCACCATCAACACCTCACACGTTGAATACCAAACGGAAAATCGTCACTATGCACACGTTGACTGTCCGGGCCACGCTGACTATGTGAAGAACATGGTAACGGGTGCTGCTCAGATGGACGGTGCCATCATCGTTGTTGCCGCTACAGACGGTCCTATGCCTCAAACTCGTGAACACATCCTGCTGGCACGTCAGGTAAACGTACCCAGGCTAGTTGTTTTCATGAACAAAGTGGATCTGGTGGATGACGAAGAAATGTTGGAACTGGTGGAAATGGAAATGCGCGAATTGCTTTCGTTCTATAATTTTGACGGCGACAACACCCCGGTGATTCGCGGATCAGCCCTCGGTGGATTGAACGGTGAACCCAAGTGGGAAGAAAAAATCATGGAGCTGATGAACGCTGTTGATACATGGATTCCGCTACCTCCCCGTGATATTGACAAACCATTCCTTATGCCGGTTGAAGACGTATTCTCCATCACCGGTCGTGGAACCGTGGCTACAGGCCGTATCGAAACCGGAGTTATCAAAACCGGTGAAGAAATTCAGATCATCGGTCTGGGTGCAGAAGGCAGAAAATCAGTGGTTACCGGAGTTGAGATGTTCCGCAAGATCCTCGACAGAGGTGAAGCCGGCGATAACGTAGGGTTGTTGCTCCGCGGTATCGATAAAGATGAAATCAAACGCGGTATGGTTATCTCTCACCCCGGAAAAGTTAAACCTCACTCCAAATTCAAAGCAGAGGTTTATATCCTGAAGAAAGAAGAAGGCGGTCGTCACACACCGTTCCACAACAAATACCGTCCTCAGTTCTACATCCGCACCCTGGACGTAACCGGAGAAATCCAGTTACCCGAAGGCGTAGAAATGGTTATGCCCGGTGACAACGTTACCATCGAAGTGGATCTTATCTACCCGGTAGCATGTAACGTAGGTCTTCGCTTTGCTATCCGCGAAGGCGGACGCACAGTGGGTGCAGGCCAGATCACTGAACTGATTGATTAAGACAGCCTTACCCCCTGAAAGGTATGGGTTAATACAAATTTAATCCTCCTGTCCCTCCCTCCGTGGAGGGCCGAGGAGGGTCTTTACGGGCTTAGCTCAGTTGGTAGAGCGATGGTCTCCAAAACCATAGGTCGGGAGTTCGAGCCTCTCAGCCCGTGCCAAACGATCCGAATAATCAATGAAAAAAATAGTTGCATATATTAAAGATGCTTATAACGAACTCGTTCATAAAGTATCTTGGCCATCCAGCAAGGAGTTAGCCGGAAGTACAATAATTGTGATGATAGCTTCCATAATCATCGCTTTAATCGTATTCGGCATGGACTCTGCCTTTGAGTGGATAGTCGTTCCGTTAGTGGAAAAGAGAATAAGGTCAAAGAATATCTTGAGTCAGAAATTAAAAAAACCGATTTAGGAAAGTACGTTTCACAAGTTCTCATCCCAACAGAAAAGACTTATACCGTACGTAACGGAAAGAAAGTGATGAAAGAACGCGCTTATCTTCCCGGGTATGTACTTATCGAGGCTGAACTGGTGGGTGAGGTCATTCATCAACTTAAGAACATCAATTATGTTGCCGGATTTCTTCCCAACACCACCAACCCACAACCGTTGAGCGAAATTGAAGTGAAACGCATCCTGGGAACAATGGATGAACTGGAGGAAGCGGGCGATGAGTTGGATGTAAAATACTACGTAGGCGAAAACGTGAAAGTGACCAGCGGTCCTTTCAGCAGCTTCTCGGGCGTAGTGGAGGAAGTGAACGATGAGAGAAAGAAACTCAAAGTGATGGTTAAAATCTTCGGACGGGCTCAGCTTCTCGAGTTGGGCTATATGCAAGTAGAGAAAGAATAACCAGAAATTTGGTTACGCAGATTCTGTAAATTCTTCAAGTGTTTCGAAAACAGTAATTATTAAAATCAAGAAAATGGCTAAAGAAGTTGCTGGACAACTAAAATTACAAATCAAAGGAGGAGCTGCAAACCCATCTCCACCCGTAGGGCCCGCATTGGGTTCCAAAGGGATTAACATTATGGAGTTTTGCAAGCAATTCAATGCCAGAACTCAAGACAAAGCCGGTAAGGTATTGCCTGTGGTAATCACGTATTATACCGACAAGTCTTTTGATTTTATTGTTAAAACACCACCCGTTGCTATTCAGTTATTGGAAGCGAGCAAACAAAAAGGCGGTTCGGCAGAACCTAACCGTAAAAAAATTGCGGAAATTACCTGGGAACAGGTACAAACCATTGCCGAAGAAAAAATGACCGACTTGAACTGCTTCACACTCGAATCTGCAATGAAAATGGTTGCCGGTACGGCTCGAAGCATGGGTATCACAGTAAAAGGGGAATTTCCCGCGACTAATTAATCATAAACTTCAATTAAGACATGGGTAAACTTACAAAAAATCAAAAGTTGGCTTTGAGCAAGATTGAAGCGGGAAAAACCTACACGCTGAAAGAAGCGGCGAAACTGGTGAAAGAAATTACCACCACGAAATTCGACGCTTCCGTAGATATCGATGTGCGCCTTGGCGTAGATCCGCGAAAAGCCAACCAGATGGTCAGGGGCGTTGTGTCTCTGCCACACGGAACCGGTAAACAAGTAAGAGTTCTTGTATTGTGTTCTCCCGAAGTCGAAGCTGCTGCTAAAGAAGCAGGGGCCGATCATGTGGGACTTGATGAATATATCGAGAAAATTAAAGGAGGTTGGACCGATGTGGATGTGATTATCACACAGCCACAGATCATGGGTAAGATCGGCGCCCTTGGCCGTATTTTAGGGCCACGCGGGCTGATGCCCAATCCCAAGAGCGGAACCGTTACTCCCGATGTAGCTAAGGCTGTTCAGGAAGTAAAGCAGGGAAAGATCGACTTTAAAGTAGATAAGGCAGGTATCATTCACACCTCTATTGGAAAAGTATCTTTTGAGCCCGAGAAAATTGTTGAAAACGCAAAAGAATTTATTCAAACGTTGATCAAATTGAAACCGACGGCAGCAAAAGGTACCTATATTAAGAGTATTTATCTTTCAAGCACGATGAGTCCGGGATTAAAAGTGGACAGTAAATCGGTAGACGAAATCTAATGGTAAAAAGAAGAATCTATGAAAAAGGAAGATAAAAGCATTATTATAGAGAAGATTGCAGCTAGCCTGCAGGAATACGAAAACTTCTACCTGGCTGACATTGCCACGCTCAACGCGGCAAAAACAAGCATCCTGAGAAGAGAGTGTTCCAAACAGGACATTAAGCTGCTGGTGGTAAAGAATACCTTGTTGCGTAAAGCATTGGAAAAACTGGAAGGAAACTACGAAGAACTGTATCCCATATTGAAAGGGAACACGGCCATCATGTTTTCCAACGACGCCAATGCTCCTGCCAAGCTCATTGATAAATACAACAAAAACAAGGAAAAAGTGCCTGCACTGAAAGGTGCTTATGTTCAGGAAAGCTTCTTCATCGGGGCAAATACACTGAAA
>JALHIE010000054.1 GCA_022840285.1 Porphyromonadaceae bacterium | reverse complement strand
ACCGACAGCAAAGGGAAAAAACTATCCGTCAAAGATTATTTCTTCTATTGGCCCAACAAGCTAAACTTGCCTCAAACCACCGTACAGACTTCGGTAAAATATGCCGACGGCAAATATACCGTTACGCTCACTAGCAAAAAGCTGGCGAAAGACGTTTTCATCGAGATTCCCGTTATGGGTGCGAAGTTCACCGATAACTTCATTGATTTGATTCCAGGAGAGAAGAAAATAATTGAAATAACTTCTCCCCTGCTAAAAGCATCGGATACCCCAAAAAGCGGCTGAGCTCTTTCTTGAAAAGACTCCAGGTGCTGCAAGATACGCGGTAACGTTGTACGGAAGCCTGGCAGCTACCGGAAAAGGGCACTTAACCGACACTGCTATCCTGAACGTGTTGGAACCGCATGCCCCAACCACTATCGAATGGTTGCCCAGGACATTCCTGCCGTTTCATCCCAATGCGATGCGGTACGATGCGTTCGATGCAGCAGGCAATAATTTCGATTCGTGGACGGTCTACAGCGTAGGCGGCGGAGCGTTAAGCGACGGCACTACTGTTGTGGGGCTCTCGGAAGCGGCGCACAAGGATATCTATCCGATGACAACCGTTTCCGAGATACAGGCATGGTGCGAACAAAACGGGAGAACGTACTGGGAATACGTTGATATGCATGAGGATACTGATCTTTGGTGTCATTTGCGAGACGTTTGGCAGGTGATGAAAGCAGCCGTAGGGTCCGTTAAACCTGCAACGCAAAGCAGCATCCTGTTTCATCAAAGCCAAAGGGTATAAAGCATCGCTCCAATCGAGGGGACTGGTGTTTGCTTATGCTCTGGCAGTCGCGGAAGAAAATGCTTCCGGCGGCAAAATTGTTACTGCACCGACGTGCGGTTCTTGCGGGGTACTTCCGGCTATCCTATACTACCTGGAAGAGAGCCGGGATTTCAGCGAAACCCGCATCCTGAGAGCGTTGGCTACAGCAGGATTGTTTGGCAACGTGGTCAAGCAAAACGCATCGATATCGGGCGCCGAAGTGGGTTGCCAGGGCGAAGTGGGTGTAGCCTGCTCCATGGCGGCAGCCGCTGCCAGCCAGTTATTCGGCGGCAGCCCGGCACAGATTGAATATGCTGCCGAGATGGGGCTGGAGCATCATTTGGGAATGACGTGTGATCCGGTTTGCGGTTTGGTGCAGGTACCTTGCATCGAGCGAAACGCTTATGCGGCCGCCCGGGCATTGGATGCCAACCTCTACTCGTCCTTTACCGACGGTATCCATCTGGTATCGTTCGACCGAGTGGTTGAAGTAATGAAACAAACCGGCCACGATTTGCCCTCGCTCTACAAAGAAACCGGAGAGGGCGGGCTGGCTAGAGATTGGGCTTATACATATCCTGCGCGGTAATACCGCATGCCTTCATCATCTCTATGCAATACTCCAATTTACCGAAATCGGAATTGGAGTTGTTGGTACCAAATGTGAATTTCAGTCCGGCGGCTTTGGCTTTCTGAATAAAAGACTTGTTGGGTATCTTGTACCGATGGTTAATTTCCAAGACTTTACGGGTTCTCACCATAGCCTCAATCACTTTATTTTGACGCTCATCCGTCCAAAAAAGATCGTAACGGTCATTCATAACATCGGGAAGGAAGTTCGGGTTTACATACACATCCATCGGTTCGTCCATAACTTTCACAATGTTCTCAACGATCAGGTCCATGTATTTCTGTTCATCGTCAATAAATACTTCATCCGACATCCACAGGCGGGTTCTGTTGCCTTTTCGATCTGTAAACGTCATGGCGTCCGTAAAAACATAATCGAACAGATCGCGCACTTCTTTTGAAAAGGTGACAGGCCATTCGCGCCCTTCTCCCTGCATGGCCTGAACAAAAGGCTGGCCTTTCATCCCGTTGAAATACTCCAGCACCTGTGCATCATCTTGAATGGGAAATCCTATACCGCAGTTGGGCGCCAATGCATAATTGATGCCGTACTTGCGTGACTGGGACCTTGCCAGCTCCAACGTCAGGTCTTCTTTCAGGTGCACGTGGTAATCGAGTACCGGAAAATTAGCCTGATGCAGTTTTATGATCTCATCCGATGATTCGTCAATGGCCTGGGCAAGCTGACTGTCGATCACCGTTTTTTCGATTTTCAACGGCATAACTTCTACGGATTTAACCTCAAGGACACCTTCGGTACTTTGGAGGGAGAATGAGCCCTCGGAAAGGATTTGCAACTTGTTTTCCGGGGTACGGTACGGCTGGGCAGGTTCGATATAATCTACCAGCAACTCATCGTTAACAGCGACCTCGATCCTTTTACCTTCAACCTTTATACGAAGGGTAAACCATTCGTTGTTTTTCACAATAGATTTTGTTAAATTCCTGACTGACAACAGACTTCCTGTTTTTGTCCACCATTGCGGATCCTCCAGGTCATTGTTGAGCGCAACGGCGTAACCGCCGTTACCGTTTTCATCGGTATGAAAACGAATCTCTCCTTTTCCGTTTTCAACCGTTTTTGCTGTTACAAGCAGTTCAAAATTGGCGAACATCCTGTTTTTCAAGGTCATTTTTCCGGCGTTATCTATCCGTATAACGGAATCTGCAACTGTAACCGGCCCTTCGGTCGACCAACCCGTTATATCTTTCCCGTCAAAAAGGATTTTTTTCTTATCCTGTTCGGTACAACCCAACAAAACGAGGAAAAGGATGAACAAGAACGATACCATTTTTTTAGCCATAGCTTTAAATTTTACAAGTTATTTTTTAGAAATTCAAAAGCAATTCAACAGTGAACTTATCCGAATCCATTTCTTCGTAGAGATTCAAGATGTCAAGCTCCTGATTCACAAAATACCATTCGTAATCGAACCGCAATATCGATGAGAAATATTTTTTTGTAAGTCCAAAGCCAAGCCCGACGGTCAACCTGTCCACATCGAATCCCTTTTCTTCCATGTGCTTGTCAATGGCATCCCATCGGACAGCAGGCACAACATTTTTGAAGAAAAAAGTTTCCTTAAGCGGAATTGCATAAGCGCCCTGCAGGTAATAGGAAAAGGTTTTATCTTCGTCCACCTCCTTGTTGTCGCGTTTCATAAATTCCGTTTCAACTTTCCAGTTGTCACCCTGATAGCGCAAATCTGCCCCGTAAAAAAAGTAGTGCACTGTAGGCGTGTTCAGGTAATCGTAGAATTTAAACGTCGACCGTAGCCCTTTCATGCTACCGAGCTCGAGACGCCCGCCGTACGACAGTTTTTCTCGCCAAACGGGGTCGTTTATCGTGTTTCCGTTATACGCTCCAAACTCGATGGATACGGGAACAACGCCAATCTTAAAATTATAATCGGCAAGGAATCCGATGTCGCGTGTACCAATAAAATACTTTCCTATGAACGGCCGGTTTGCAAACATTAAGTTGGAGGGAGAAATGGTATAAGAGTTGAAGATAGGAACACTTGTCTGTCCCAACGAAAGCGACAACCCCTGTATGGGTTCAAAAGAACCGTACAAGTCCAATACTTTGAAGTTGCCGTTATCACTGAGCTCTATCTGGCCACGGTAGGAAAAATAATGAGTCAGGTAACCGCGTACGCCCATCCGGGAATTTCTGACGGAAAACCTGGAACTTCCGGTTTCAGAGGCATATTCAAATTTGTTTTTCATCGTTCCATCTACCTTGAACGTCGGATAGCGAACGGAATCCGTCTCCTGTGCCAGTGTCAGCAGGGAGAACATCACAAAAATAGCAACGAATAGTTTTTTTAATAACATGGATTGTTTGGCGTTTAACATTTACTTAATCTTCGATATCGGGTGTTTGTGCTTCCTCTTCAATCATTCTCTTTTTGATCTCCAGTCCCCAGAAATATCCACCCAATCCGCCGTCTGAGCGGATAACACGGTGACAGGGAATGATGTAGGAAACGGGATTGTCACCGATAGCGGATCCTACTGCACGTACTGCTTTCGGATTGTTTACGGCATTGGCGATGGCTTTGTAGGAAGACAATTTTCCAAAGGGGACTTGCAGCAAGGCTTTCCATACACTCAACTGAAAGTCGGTTCCCGGAATATGCAAAGGAAGTTCCGGAACTTTTTCGTTTTTAATAAAGCTCAACGCGAGTTTATGTAAACCGGTCTTTTGTTCTTGAATGGTTGCGCCGGCGTATCTCTTTTTCAAATCATCCAGCATCGGTTCTTGGTCTCCGAAACCCACATAACAAATACCTTTTGGAGTGGAAGCAACAACCGCCAGCCCGTAGCCGGTTTCATAAAAGAAATAGCTGACAATCGCATCTCTCACCTCTTTTTTGTTCAAAGGAACAATGGAAACAATGTTGTTCATATCAGTTGGCAAAAAACTGTTCAAACCCTTCAGAATAAGCTATATCCAGCGTGCTGTCGGGTTTCACGTAAATAAAATAATAATGTAGTCCGGGTATTTTCCGGGCAATCTCTTTCGACTTTTCCAATCCCGAAGCCATAAATGCCGTGGCATATGCATCGGCTGTCATACAATCTTCAGCAATAACGGTTGCGCCTAAAATATCCTGTTCCGAAGGATAACCGGTCTGCGGATCGATGGTGTGAGCGTATTTCTTACCTTCTTTCACGTAGAAATTCCGGTAATTTCCCGATGTCGCCAACGACTTATCGCAGAGCGATAAAATGGTTTGCAATTCATGCTGCATACCTGTACTGTCGTCGATGGGCTTATCTACCCCAATGCGCCAGCATACACCTTTGTCATTCAGACCTTTGGTCACAATCTCACCGCCTATCTCGATCATATAATTTTCAACTCCATAGCTATCCAGCAACTGTGCGACCAGATCACAGGAGTATCCTTTGGAAATAGCCGAAGTGTTTAACTGTACCCTCGGATCGGATTTCACAACATTCCCATCACTGTCGATCCATATTTTATCGTATCCCACAAATTCTTTCAGGCTATCGATAATTTCGGGAGTGATACTCTTCATATTCCTGAAACCGAATCCCCAGGCATCAATAAGCGGCGAGGCCGTGATATCGAATTTTCCTTCCGTCATCCGTGAAACTTCCGTGGCTTTGTTGAATACTTCTATAAAAAGCGGATCGGGTTTCACGGGTATGTTGTTGTTTATTTTGGTGATGATCGTATTTTCCCTGAAAGGATTCAAAGAGAGCTCAAATTTGTCCAGCTCAGCCAGAATTTCATCTTCCAACGATCTCTCGTATGCATATTTGATGTGATATGAGGTATGAAAAACCTCACCGCTGTTTTGAAAATAGGAATAACTCTCACTTTTTTGCCTGTTTGGATGGCAGGAAGGCAGAACAAAGACAAAAAGAAAGCCCGATACCCATAAAAAAAATGCTTTTAAATCCATTCAGTTATCTCTTTCAACGATTTTCTTTTTTTATTTCCTCCGTCAGTCTCTTCCACTTGTGGATAACCCAAGGGAAGCAATACAACCGGCTCCAATCCTTCCCGGAGCGCCATTTTTTCTTGAATGACCCGCGGATTAAAGTTGCAAACCCAGCAGGTTCCAAGTCCGAGTTCATTGATTTTCAACACCATGTGTTCCACGGCAATCGCTATATCGATATCGAGGTGGTCCTTTCCGTCGCCCGGTCGTTTCCACGATTGTTGGTGGTCGCCGCAGGCAAGAATGTATAGCTGGGCACTACTGAACCATTCTCGGGGGTAACTCTCCCGCACGATTTTTTTGGCTTCTTCCGACCGGCATATGTAAAATTTCCACGGTTGAAAATTTACGGCCGAAGGAGCTAAACGGGCACTTTCAATTATCTTGTTAACAGTCTTGTCGTCAATGGGTTGGTCCGTGTATTTCCGCACCGACCTGCGTTGTTGAATTATTTCGTCAAGTTTCATGCCTTTATCCCTTAAAACTCTTCCTCTATCCTGTAATTATTCCGGTCGGGAGAATTCCGCGAAATCAGTTCGCCCAAAAAACCGGTAAGAAAAAGCAACGTTCCCAGCATCATCATCGTGAGCGAAATGTAAAAGTAGGGCGATTCGGTTACCAACCGGTAAGGATTTCCAACGTGCATATCGTACAATTTAGTAGCACCTACCAGGATGCTGGCCATAAATCCGAGAATAAACATGATACTGCCCAGTAGCCCAAAGAAATGCATCGGTTTCTTACCGAATTTATTCAAAAACCAGATGGTCAGCAAATCGAGATAACCGTTCACAAAACGGTCGGCCCCAAACTTGCTTTTTCCGTATTTTCGTGCCTGGTGACGCACCTCTTTCTCTCCAATATGCTTAAATCCCGCATCTTTTGCCAAAATGGGGATATAGCGGTGCATATCGTTATACACTTCAATGCTTTGAGCCAAGGAGCGTTTATAGGCTTTCAGCCCGCAATTGAAATCATGAAGCCCGATACCCGAGACTTTTCTTGCTGTGGCATTAAAAAGCTTGGACGGCAGGTTTTTGGTCAATGCGGCATCGTAACGCTTCCGTTTCCATCCCGAAACCAGGTCGTAGTCTTCTTCTTTTATCATCCGGTAGAGTTCGGGAATTTCGTCGGGGCTGTCCTGCAAGTCGGCATCCATCGTGATCACCACATCCCCTTTGACTTTTCGGAAAGCACAATGCAAAGCAGGTGACTTTCCGTAATTGCGCTGGAATTTTATGGCTTTTATCCGATCCGATTGCTCACGAAACCCGGTAATCACTTCCCACGAACGATCGGTGCTTCCGTCGTCTACAAAAATAATTTCGTACGAAAATCGGTTTTCTTCCATTACCCGCTTGATCCAGGCATGCAGTTCAGGAAGAGATTCTTCTTCGTTGTAGAGTGGAATTACAACAGAAATATCCATAATTTTTTTATTGACGATTTACGATTTACGATTGATGGGTGTGTACTTGCGAGCGAACGGCACAACAAACAACGACAAAACCGTTCCAATAAGAACATCGGCCAGGATCACATTGCTGAAGATATAGTTTACGGTTGTAGGTAGCGGTTGGTCTTCAAGGGAATTTACCATGCTCTCGTTTAAATTCATTGTTTTTACGGTTTCAATCATATTCTCATACAGTTTCCCTACAAAAGCCTGGTCAACCCAGGTAACATGTACGAAGACCATTACTGCTTCCAGAAGTGACGCAAAAAAAAACAACATGATACCAAACTGAACTCCGTGCCAATACCCCATATTATTGTTTACAATAACCGTTTTGTACTTTACCAGAAAATAAAAAAGTATAAGTGGAGTACCAATGGCCAAAAACGATCCGGGGAGACTTAAAGCCGGGATCCGGCCCGCCCCCATCACAAAAAGATATTTCAACATCCAAAACAAACCCAAAAAAACGCCTCCGTACATGGCATAGTTCATCAACTGACTTTTATCTTCCTGCATACAAAACTTTTTAACTTACAAAAGTAACTAAAAAAAGTCAGAAGTCAGAGACCGGGAGCCAGAAGATTGTTTTTTTCATAAATCGTGAATGTTTAACTAAAAATATCGATAAATAAGTTAACTTTGCGCGAATCAAAAAAACAATGTATTTTTTAGCATGGAAAATGTAAAACAGCTCACCCCTCTTTCCAAAACTGTGGTTGGGGTTCAGTTTCTTTTTGTGGCTTTCGGTGCCACGGTTTTAGTACCTCTTCTGGTCGGCCTGGATCCCTCCACGGCACTATTCACCGCCGGAATCGGAACATTGGTCTTTCATCTGGTAACGAAAGGCATTGTTCCCATTTTCTTAGGCAGCAGCTTCGCATTCATTGCGCCCATTGTCAAAGCCACCGAGCTTTTCGGATTGGCCGGAACCTTGTCGGGATTGGTGGCCGTTGGTGCCGTCTACTTCCTGATGAGTGCACTCGTCAAGTGGCAAGGGATAAAAATTATCCAGCGGTTATTTCCCCCGGTAGTCATCGGCCCGGTCATCATGCTTATTGGCTTGTCGCTTTCCGGAACAGGTGTGAACATGGCCTCCGAAGACTGGCTGTTGGCCATTATTGCTCTTGTAACGGCCATTATCGTAAGCATGTTTGCCAAAGGATTACTGAAACTGATCCCTATCTTCAGCGGAATCATTGTGGGATACCTTGCTGCTGTTCTTATGGGGAAAATCGATTTTACGCCCGTTATTGAAGCTCCCTGGTTTAGTCTGCCGCAATTTGTCACCCCCCAGTTTTCGTGGCAAGCCATCCTGTTTATGGCTCCGGTCGCCATTGCACCGGTTATTGAACACGTTGGCGACGTCTATGCCGTAAGCCAGGTTGCAGAAAAAGATTTCGTAAAAAAACCCGGACTTCATCGAACGCTGCTGGGTGATGGCATTGCGTGCAGTATTGCCGGACTTATTGGCGGACCTCCGGTTACCACATATTCGGAAGTTACCGGTGCGATGGTGCTGACCAAAGTGACCGATCCGGTCGTGATTCGCATTGCGGCGGTTACGGGCATTGTCTTTTCGTTGATAGGGAAGATAAGCTTCTTCCTTAAAACTATACCCAACGCGGTGTTGGGGGGAATTATGCTGTTGCTTTTTGGGATGATTGCAGCTACCGGCGTTAACAACATGATCGCCAACAAAACCGATATGAGCGTAACGCGCAACCTGATCATTGTCTCACTTATCCTGACTACGGGGATTGGCGGCGCGATATTTAAGGTAGGCGATTTTACCTTTGCGGGCATTGGATTAGCGGCCATGGTCGGCGTGATTCTTAACTTGATCTTGCCCAACCGGAAAGAAGAGAAGAAAAGCGAAGCGAGTTAATTATCAGGTTGCCGGTAAATCGTAAAAGGATTCTCAAAACGTTGTCTGTATAAGATTTAGCTGTTTTTGAAACACATGCGAAACTTGTATTAGTGGTATTGTCGGGTGGGTGTTGAAAACTTTCTGTTGAAAAATGCGTTCAAAGAGAAAGCAAACAAGGAAATGGAAGAAAAAACAACGCAGAAGATCAACAAAAAAAGTCCGTGGGTTTCAAACATAATTTTTGTCGGGTTAATCGCCCTGGTTTTATTTACACCGGTCGGCAGCAAATTGAAGTACTGGACGAGCAAGCTGATGGCTTCCTTTACTCCGTCGGTGCAAAAATTGGAAAAACGTGAAAAATTAACCGATTACCACTGGCTGCTGACCGATAACAACAGTCAATCTTTCGATTTAAGTCAGGCGCAGGGGAAAGTGATTTTCCTGAATACCTGGGCAACGTGGTGCCCACCTTGCATTGCTGAGATGCCAGCCATACAGGAACTTTACAACAAGTACAGGAACAATCCCGGTGTGGCGTTCGTATTTGCAACCACAGATCCTAAAGATACGGTGGATAAGTTCATGACCGGCAAAGGGTACGACTTGCCGGTGTATTACATACAGTCCGCCCCACCCCCTCAACTGGCTTCCAACACCATTCCCATCACTTTTTTGATTGGGAAAAACGGTGGCATCGCCATCCGGAAAGTAGGTGCTGCCGATTGGAACAGCAAGAAAGTTACCAATACAATTGATCAACTGCTTAAGGAGTGAGCATTTTATCCATCACCCAATTGGTTCGCATGGCAGAACGAAAATCACTTACGGGATAGGGTCCGTTGCCGTTCAGGTAATTCACCAGGCTTCGAATCAGGTAAAACTGAATGTTTTCAGGGTTTTCTTCGGTATAGTTTTTTTCACCGGAGGGACGGTTAAGAACGATGGGTGAGAAGTGAAACGTGGAAAACCGGATAGAGCCCTGCGAACCAATAATTTCAATCTCATCGGTACGCTCATTTACGTGAGCCGCAAACTCCCAGTGTCCGCTGCCTTTCACACCCGTTTTGTGCAACCACTCCCCGTCCACTGTATCTTCCACATCGTACAATCCGGCCACGTTTTTAGCCGAACCGGCTACTTCAGTAATTTCACCGAAGATAAAATCCAGGTAATCCAGTTGATGCGAAGCCAAATCGTAGAAATACCCGGCTCCAGCAACCTCTTTCTTCACCCGCCAGGGAAGTGTTTCCCGGCTTAAGTCAACCGGATACGGCGGTACGACAAACCGGATTTTCACCTCGCTGATCTCCCCTATCTCACCGCTTTCCAGCAACTGCCTTATCCGCAGGAAGTAGGGCAATGTCCGGCGGTAATAAGCTACAAAACAGGGAACGCCCGTCTCTTTTGCCACCTCTGCCATAGCTACACACTCTTCGAACGAAGCAGCCATCGGTTTCTCCACATACACCGGCTTTCCAGCTTTCATAGCTTCAACGGCATATTCGGCATGCGATCCGGGCGGCGTAGCAACGTATACCGCATTCACAGCAGGATCGTTAATCAACGCATGCGCATCGGAATACCACTTGCCGATGTTGTGCCGGACCGCGTAATCTTTGGCTAGTTCAGCATCGCGACGCATCACCGCGACCACATCCGACCCGTCGACTTTGCGAAAGGCCGGACCGCTTTTCTTTTCCGTCACATTGCCACAACCGATAAAACCCCAGTGAATCATATTTTAATAGAAGTTAGAGGTTGACTCTTAACTCTTGAATTTCTTATATCCTCTGTAGGAAACAAGCGCTAAAACGATAACCCCGGCCAGGATCGCATACAGGTAAGCAAAGATTTCCGAAACCCCTTCGTTTTCCCCGTAGGAATGTAAGCCGCTCAGGAGGTAGTTAACTCCCCAGAATGTCATCAGCACAGAACCAAATGCCATCACCGATGCCAGGTTAAAGAACCAGTCGTTATTCAGCTTCTTTACCAGATGGACATGAGTGACCACGGTATAAACGACAACGGTAATGAGTGCCCAGGTTTCTTTGGGATCCCAGCTCCAGTAGCGGCCCCACGATTCGTTGGCCCAGATACCGCCCAAGAACGTACCGATGGTCATCAGGGCCAATCCCACCAACAGCGACATGTTGTTGATTATACTCAGCTCCCTGATGCGGAGCAATGCCGTCTCCTTGTTCGTCACACTCATGATAAGGAGGTTGGATAACCCCAGCAACAAGCTTATCCCAAAAAAACCGTAAGCCGCTACCGTGACAGCAACGTGAAACATAAGCCACGGGGATTTTAGCACGGGAACAAGCGTTGTAATCTGAGGTTCCATCCAGTTCAGACCGGAAACAAAAAGAATTATTCCTCCAAAGATGGTTGCCGTTGCCAGGGTGAGATCGCTCTTCCGTCCGAAAATCAATCCGGCCAGTATGGTTGCCCAGGCTACATATACCATGGTTTCGTATGAATTGCTCCAGGGTGCGTATCCCGATATATACCAACGCATGGCCATCCCGTAGACGTGATACAGAAAAACCAGGAAAATGCCCCAAACGAATACCTTGGAAAGGACAGTTGTCCACGTTGCCTCTTTGAAAAGCCGTAAGAAAGCCGTAATAAGCAGCAGGAGGCCCAGGGCAAAATAACCGGTGCGGGTTTTACTAAAAATATTTTGTTTGTTGTAACGGATTTCCGTGCGTATTTTCTTGAGGTTTATATGACCGGCCTGATCCGCCTTTTGCTGAAAGGCAGCTATTGAATCGAGAATTGTGTTGGGTTGCTGCCAGTCTCCGCTTTCAAGCGACCGGTTTACTTCCGAGAGATACAAGGGCAAAGTGCGGGAGATAAACAAGGAGTCTTCTTCAGGAAATCCCGACAAATCATCTCCCGGAGCATACCAGGTATCGTTGGGAGCATCCGCTTTTGGAAAAAGTGCCACCAGTTTATGGTTCAGCAACAAGAAAAGAATGTTCACCTTTTCATCAAGCTTGATAATGTCTTTATCAAACTCATTTCTTTGCGATTCGGGTTTGTGATAGGCTTCATTTACCCGGGCAAGAAGTTTGTAGTTTCCCTTCGGATCAAAAACCTGGGCATACGCAACATGCTTTTCCGGCAACTGAAACATTTTTGCCACCTCTTCGTTGGAATTGGCAATAAACGGCACCTGCATCCACATCTGCGGCATAGTGAGTATCCCCAGCAAGAACTGATCGGAATTTAGTCTTCCAATTTCATTGCTCTTATGTATCTTTCTCATTAACTCTGCCGAAAATGTATTCATCGGTATGATCCTGCCCGCGAATTGAACCGGTAACTGCCCGAATTCCGCAGCATGTTCCACCGGAACAGCATTTCTTTGCACGGCCTGAAAAACGGCCTGGCTGGTAAAGTCCTGCGCGCCGGCACTGAAGGTTATAGCCAGAAAAACGGCCGTCAGCTTTGCCGAACGCCTCAGTTCGTTCAGTTGACGGCTAAGTTTATTTAATCGTGAATTTGAAGTAACAAACATCAAAACAAACCCGGCTACCAGGAAAAAATATCCGGCGTAAGTAATGTTTCGTCCTGCCACATCTTTATTGACGGATAAAACGGTACCCTGTTCGTCCTCGTCGTATGAGGCCTGAAAAAAACGGTATCCTTTCAAATCGAGAACATTGTTCATGTAAACACGGGCCTCACGCACTTCTCCATCGATATGTATCCGCAAATCACTTTCATAGGAGGAGGGGCTCATGGAACCGGGATACCTGATCAACCTGAATTTAGTAAGTTCCAGCGTGAACGGGAGTTCTTCCTTAAATACCCCTTTCGACGTATGCATAACCATTACGTTGTTTGTTTCCCCTTCACGAATGTGCATCGTTCCTTCTTTTCCAAAGACATGTGTTGTTAAAGCCCCGGCGAGTATAACTATAAACGCGAAGTGTATAACCGTAAGTGCCCAACGGCGTCTTTTCATAAACCGGTGATCAACAAACGTTAGAATGAAATTTACTACCAAAAGAAATTGGAGGAAAAAGAAAACGGGTGAATAATAAATCATCATCTTGGCCGCTTCTGTCGTCATCTCTTTTTCGATAAACGTAGCAAGCGCCATTAAAAAGGCATAAACAAGCAAGAGTACTATTGTTGTTTTATAGGATGCGAGAAGTTGTCTTATTTTTTCCATAGTTTAATTGATATTGAAACAGTTGCCCCCGTATTTCAACTTAATATCGTTTCTATACGGCACAGGCAGTCACAAAAATATAAAAATAACCGGTTGATGCATTACATTATCCGATAAAAATCCCCGAAACAGGGGTGTTCCGGGGATTTTGAGATCAAGCCAAAGCTCGCATAACTTACTTGTTCTTTTTCAGGCTTCTTTCCATTGTTTTCTTAACAGGTCGAGCGCTGCAGGGACAACCACCTTGCGATCACCCTGACAGCCGCATTCAAAGCTGACGTATTTATCGTAACCGATCATTTTCAATCCGCGGAAACCGTTCACGTAGTTGTCGGCTTCACCGTCTTCCCCCGGCATACTGCGACGCTTACGGCTTGCCATATGCACGTGTTGCAGGTATTTCCCGGCAGAAACGAAAGCCGCCATATCACACGTCTCTTCCCACGTCATGTGCCAGAAGTCTCCCAGACAGGTGACCCCCGGGTTGTTGATGTCGCGGCAGATGGAAGCCGCATCTGCCACCTGGCGAAGATAAAAGGCTTCCTTGCGGTTCAGGGGCTCCAGGATAACTGTTGTGCCGTATTTTTGAGCGGTGTTACCCATTTCGTTGAATTGTTCGCACAAGAAATCGCGCGTTTCTCTGGTGTGCGGCATGACCGGCACCTGCGAATTGAACGCCGGGACAATGATCACACCCGTTGAACCGAGTTCGCCACCCAGGATGATCAGTTCCTCCATCGTGTCGCGGCATTTTTTTCGGATGGCGGGGTCTGTAGAAAGAATGAATCCTTCGAAACCGGCGCAAATTGCACTTACTTTGATGTTTCGTCCTTTCAATGCATCTTTGAACTCCTGCATCCTGCCTTTCATCCCCCTGCCGTGGGGCTCAAAACCCACCACCCCGTGTTTTTCCATAAAGTCGAATTTCTCGTTCAGGCTTGCTCCTGGAGCCGTTCCTTCCTGAAACGATATTTTAAGCTCTGATTTGATCGGAAAAGCGGGAGGAGCACTTGCCGGAGTTTCACCTGCAGAAGCGGCCAGGGAGTTCCCAAGACCAATTGCAGTAGCACCGACAAGCGAAGATTTGATGAATTTTCTTCTGTCTATCGTCATGATTTCACCGTTTATTTCTTTTGTTTAACACTTCCCGGCACAGGAACAGTAAATCCTTTCATGTCCATCTTGCCGATGTTCAGGTCTGCCGGAGTATAATCCAGGGGAGCTGCCGCCATGGCGTCCCAGGTGGTTTCCTGGCCGCTGTAGGCCGCCTCGCGTCCCATGACTGCTGCCAGGTTGGAAACCGCCGTTTCGGATGCCTGCTCGATGGGCTTGTTTCCCCGGATGCAGTTAATCAGGTTCACGTGCTCCAGCGTGTAGGGATCGGTCTGCTTGAAGTTGGCCTTTTCGGCTTCGCCGTCGTATTGCCAGAGAACGTTTCCGGCCAGATCCTTGATCACGTGTCCGCCCTGGCTTGTCCACGAACCTTTTGTTCCCTGGATGAATTCGCTCACGTTGTTGGCGCATCCGTCA
>JALHIE010000053.1 GCA_022840285.1 Porphyromonadaceae bacterium | reverse complement strand
TGGGGAACTACAGTTGTGAAAGTGCCGGCGATTACGCCAGCGGCACTAACCACACGCTTCCGACAAGCGGTTACGCGAAGGCATACAGCGGCGTTTCCCTGGATAGCTTTGTAAAGAAAATCACCTTTCAGCAACTGTCGGAAGAAGGAATTGCCGGTATCGGGGTAGCCGTAGAAACCATGGCCGAAGCAGAAGAGCTTTTCGCTCACAAAAATGCCATGACACTACGTTTGGGCGAAGTGTCGGCACAGCAAGCAAAGAATTATGAGAACAGTTGATATAGAAAAAATGGTCAGGCCGAATATCCTGGCGTTAAAACCTTATTCAAGCGCCCGCGATGAATTTTCGGGCAACGAAGGCATCTTTCTCGACGCAAACGAAAATCCGTACGGGACACTCAACCGGTATCCCGACCCCCACCAGAAAGCGTTAAAGATGAAGCTGTCGGAAGTTAAGAATGTACCTTTCAACCGGATTTTTATCGGCAACGGAAGTGACGAGGTTATCGACCTGATGTACCGGATTTTCTGTGAGCCTGGAAAAGACAGCGCGATTGTCTGTCCGCCCACCTACGGGATGTATGAAGTCTCGGCTAACATCAATCACGTCAAACTGCATGAAATCCCATTAACATCCGATTTTCAGCTTGATATTGAAAAGATCCTGCAGACGGCTGAAACAGACAGTTCCGTAAAACTTATCTTCGTTTGCTCACCGAATAACCCTACCGGGAACAGGTTGGACAATCTGGAGAAGTTGCTTGAGAACTTTAACGGAATTGTGGTGGTGGACGAAGCTTATGTGGATTTCTGCCCTGAACAGAGCCTGAAAAGCAAAATAAACAGATATCCCCACCTTGTTGTGATGCAGACATTCAGCAAAGCCTGGGCGTTGGCGGGTGTCCGGGTTGGAATGGCTTTTGCCTGCGAAAAAATCATTTCGTTGCTGGACAAAATCAAACCGCCCTACAACGTCAGTATCATCAATCAGCAAGTTGCCCTGGAAGCGCTTTCGCGCGTGGATGAATTTGAAAAGCGCCGCGACACGATTCTGCAGCAAAGAGCATATCTCGCCGAAGAATTATCGAAGCTGGAAATCGTAAGGAAGATTTACCCTTCGGATGCCAATTTCCTGTTGGTTGAAGTTTCGGATGCCAACCGGATTTACAACGAACTGGTACAAAAAAAGGTGATTGTCCGGAACCGGAACCGACAGGTGACAAACTGTGTGAGAATTACGATCGGCACTCCCGATGAGAATAATGAGTTGTTGAATAAATTACGCACCCTTGTATGAAAAAAGTCTTATTTATCGACCGGGACGGAACACTGGTTATTGAGCCACCCGTTGACTTCCAGATTGACAGCCTTGAGAAGCTGGAGTTTTACCCGCAGGTATTTCAGTACCTGTCGCGGATTGCCCGGGAATTGGAATATGAGTTGGTTATGGTGACGAATCAGGACGGTTTGGGAAGTCCGTCTTTTCCTGAAGAAACGTTCTGGCCGGCACACCATAAAATGGTAAAAGCATTCGAAAATGAAGGGATTGTTTTTAGCGAAATCCTTATCGACCGCTCTTTTGAACACGAGAACCTTCCTACCCGAAAACCGGGGACAGCGCTGCTGACACACTATATAAAAGGCGATTACGATTTGGAAAACTCATACGTTATCGGCGACCGGAAAACCGATCTGCGTTTGGCCAGAAACCTTGGCTGCAAAGCCATTTACCTGAACGTGGATAAAACCGATGATGCCGTGCTGTGTACGACCGACTGGGCCGAGATCTATGCCTACTTGAAGTTGGAACCCAGAAAAGGGATTGTTCGCCGCAAAACTTCCGAAACCGACATTGTTGTGGAGATCAATCTTGACGGGTCAGGAAAAAGTCGTATAGCTACCGGATTGGGGTTTTTCGACCATATGTTGGAGCAAATTGCCCGTCACGGAAATGTGGACCTCTCCATCCGGGTAAACGGTGATTTGCATATCGACGAACACCATACCGTCGAAGACACGGCTATTGCCCTGGGAGAAGCTTTTTTACAAGCACTGGGGAAGAAGAAAGGGATAGAACGTTACGGATTTCTGCTGCCCATGGACGATTGTTTGGCACAGGTTGCCATCGACTTCGGCGGCCGGCCCTGGCTGGTCTGGGAGGTGGATTTTAAACGCGAGAGGATTGGAGATGTTCCTGCCGAAATGTTTGTGCACTTCTTCAAGTCGTTTTCCGATAACGCCAGGTGTAACCTTAACATCAAAGCAGAAGGCGATAACGAACATCACAAAGCGGAAGCTATTTTCAAAGCATTTGCCAAATCGATCAAGATGGCGGTGAGACGTGGTGAAAATGCAGGAATTCCCAGCACGAAAGGAATACTATAACATCAATGGTTGCTATCATCAAATACAATGCAGGAAACATCGCGTCGGTAAAAAATGCGGTGGAACGGTTGGGTCACCGGTGTGTCATAACCGATAACGAAGTTGAAATCCGTCGCGCGGACAAGGTGATTTTTCCCGGTGTGGGCGAAGCATCGTCGGCCATGGAATATTTGAAGGAGCGGAAGCTGGATGCGGTAATAAAATCGCTCGGGCAGCCCGTTCTGGGAATATGCCTGGGCCTGCAATTGCTGTGCCGGTATTCGGAAGAGGGGGACACCGACTGTCTGGGTGTCTTTGATACTGCTGTAAAAAAATTCCCGTTGACGGACATTGTTCCCCACATCGGATGGGACAACCTGAAGCAAACGGAGTCAATGCTTTTTGATGGTTTCGGAAAGGATGATACGGTCTATTTCGTACACAGCTATTACGCCGAGAGCTGTGCGCAAACTATCGCCGAGTGCGATTATATTTTGCCGTTCAGTGCCGCCATGCGGAACAGGAATTTTTATGCCACGCAGTTCCACCCCGAGAAATCGGCGAATGTCGGTGAGCGAATATTGGAGAATTTTTTGAAAATAAGGTAAACAAGCGATTGAAGTG
Source organism: Porphyromonadaceae bacterium (assembly GCA_022840285.1). Taxonomy (GTDB): domain Bacteria; phylum Bacteroidota; class Bacteroidia; order Bacteroidales; family Dysgonomonadaceae; genus Petrimonas. The sequence continues at coordinate 32,361 of JALHIE010000053.1, read as the reverse complement.
TATGAGAATTATTCCTGCCATAGACATTATTGACGGAAAGTGCGTCCGCCTGACCAAAGGCGATTACAGCACCCAAAAAATATACAACGAAAATCCGGTGGAGGTAGCGAAAACGTTTGAAGCCAACGGAATCCGGTACTTGCACCTGGTTGATCTGGATGGAGCTAAATCAAAACACATTGTTAATAAAGATATTCTGAGAAAGATATCAACAAAAACTTCATTGACGGTTGATTTTGGCGGAGGCATCAAAACCGATGAAGATGTACGCGTCGCTTTCGAAAACGGAGCCGCACAGGTTACGGTGGGAAGCATAGCCGCCCAGGAACCGGACCTGTTTTTAAAATGGCTGTCGGTACACGGCCCGGACAAGATTATCTTGGGCGCCGACAGTCGCGGCGGAAAAATTGCCACCCACGGATGGCAGCAGCAATCGGAACTGGATGTTGTGGACTTTATTGCCGGTTATGAACGCAAAGGCGTGACATACGTGATCTGTACCGACATCTCGAAAGACGGTATGCTGCAAGGCGCTTCCAATGAGCTTTACGCTGAAATTCTACGGGAGACCGGAGTTAGGCTGATTGCCAGCGGTGGTGTTTCATCGATGGACGATCTGACAAAGGTAAAGGAGTTGGGTTGTGAGGGAGCCATTATCGGCAAAGCTCTTTACGAAGGGAGAATCAGCCTGGACGAGTTACGCGTTGCGGGTTTTCTATAACGGGTTTGAAAGAATAAAAAATATAAACTTATATGCTTAAAAAAAGAATTATTCCCTGCCTCGATATCAAGGATGGCCGGACGGTGAAAGGCGTTAACTTTGTGGGGCTTCGCGATGCCGGCGACGCTGTGGAACTGGCCAAACGTTACGTCCAGGAAGGTGCGGATGAACTGGTGTTCCTCGACATTACCGCTACCGTTGAGAAACGGAAGAACCTGACCGGACTGGTTGAAAAGATTGCCCGTGAAATCAACATCCCGTTCACCGTGGGCGGTGGCATAAATTCGGTGGAAGATGCGCAGGCAATTATCAAAGCGGGAGCCGACAAGGTGAGTATCAACACTGCTGCTGTAGATCATCCGGAGATCGTTTCGGAAATCGCTGCGGAATTCGGCAGCCAGTGTGTTGTGCTGGCGATCGACACCAAGCTTGAAGACGGTGAATGGAAGGTTTATATTCACGGGGGCAGGACTCCTACTCCGCTCCATGCCGTTGATTGGGCACTGGAGGGAGAACGGCGCGGTGCAGGGGAAATCCTGCTTACATCGATGAACAACGACGGCACCAAAAACGGTTTCGCGCTCGATGTCACTGCCGCGGTTTCCGCAGCCGTCAATATTCCTGTTGTCGCCTCGGGCGGTGCGGGAACAATGCAGCATTTTGCCGATGTCTTCCAACAGACAAGGGCAAGCGCGGCGTTGGCAGCAAGCATTTTTCATTTCGGCGAAATACCGATACCCCGGTTAAAACAGTTTTTAAAACAACAGAACATTGAAGTGAGGATTTAAAAAGGCAGAAGAATTATGACCATCAATTTTAAAAAATCCGGAGGATTGGTTCCGGCAATCATTCAGAACACCCATACGTTGCAAGTGCTGATGCTTGGCTACATGAACGAAGAAGCCCTCGAAAAAACCAGGGCGGAAGGGCGAGTTACTTTTTTTAGCCGCAGTAAGAACCGGTTATGGACAAAAGGAGAAATTTCCGGGAATTATCTTATCGTGAGCGAAATCCGGGAAGATTGCGATAACGACACGTTGCTGATCAAAGCCCTTCCGCAGGGACCTACCTGCCATACCGGAGCCACAACCTGTTTTTCCGAAGAAACACCGAAAGGTTTTATCTATGAGCTGGAAAAAGTGATCGAACAACGGATCGAAGCTAAAACCGAAGGATCCTACACGAGCAGGCTTTTCAACAGCGGAGTGAATAAAGTGGCGCAAAAAGTGGGTGAAGAAGCCGTTGAACTCGTTATCGAAGCCAAGGACAACAACATCGACCTGTTTAAAAACGAAGCGGCCGATCTCCTCTACCACTTCCTGATCCTGTTGAAGATAAAAGCGTTGAAACTGGAAGACATTGAAGAAGTGTTGAAAGGAAGGCACAAGTAGGCGGAAGTTACCGGATAACGACAAAAAAAATCACGTATATAAAATACGTGATTACCTAAAACAAATCTAAGAGAGAAAGCACTTATTACCGAACCCGCGACCTACGGAACCACAATCCGTCGCTCTAACCAACTGAGCTATAACCACCGTGTCGTAAAGTGGGTGCAAAGATAAATAATTTTCTTCATTATCCCAATAAATTTTCAAAAAATCAAAAAAATGCATTTATTCCTGTTTTTCTTGTTTAAAAATTGTATTTTTGAAGTTATAACCGATTAACAGCAATAATTGTGACGAATAAAGTTAAACTCTCCATACTGGGTATATCGTTCAGCCAGGTGCAAGCCGGAGCGTATGCGCTTATATTTGCCGAAGAGAACGGTATACGCCGCTTACCGATTGTGATTGGTACGCCCGAAGCGCAATCCATTGCCATTGTAATGGAAAACATGACCCCGCCCCGCCCCCTGGCACACGACCTGGTTTACAATATTTTCAAATCCTTGCGTATCGAGTTGCTGGAAGTTTTTATTTATAAATTTGAGGACGGTGCTTTTTTCGCCGAATTGCTGTTGCGCCAAGACAACCGGGAATTTCGCATCGATTCCCGTACTTCGGATGCAGTGGCCATTGCATTAAGAACCCATTCACCCATCTTTACCACTGAAACCATTATGAAGAGTATGGCCATTGTGTTTGATGAAAAAGAGGTGCTTTCCACGGATTTCCAGAACAAGGACGCGGAGGTGGAAGAGATTCCGGAAAATATGGAAGAGGTGAGGATAGACGCATTAAAAAAACGACTGGAGGAGGCCATTAAAGACGAAGATTACGAGTTGGCGACAAAGCTTCGCGATGAGATAAACCGCCGGCAGGGTGCAGAAAATGGCTGATACGGTTTTTTATTCGCCCGGTATCCGGCATTTGCAGCAGTTGCCTGAACAGGAATCGCTACATTGCGTAAAAGTGCTTCGAATGAAAGAAGGGGATAAATTGACCGTCACCGACGGTAAAGGTTTCTTTTACCCCTGTACGTTGATTCAGGCGCATCCCAGGCATTGTGTGGTTAGCATAGACGGGGAAGTTGCGCATCCCAAAACGTGGAGTTTTAACCTGCATATAGCTTTTGCTCCTACCAAAAACATCGACAGGATGGAATGGTTTGCCGAGAAAGCCACCGAATCGGGAACAGACCGGTTTACGCCGTTACTTTGCCGCTTTTCGGAGAGGAAGGAGTTGAAAACCGAAAGGTTGGAAAAAATCGTCGTTTCGGCAATGAAGCAGTCGCAACAAGCCGTAATGCCGGTTATTGACGAGATGGATCCTTTCCACCTGTTTGTTGAGAAACCGTTTGCTGGACGGAAGTTTATCGCGCACTGCCACCCTACCCCAAAAACAGCGTTGTCCAAAACCTACCAAAAAGGAGAAGATGCTTTGATTCTTATCGGTCCCGAAGGGGATTTCAGTGAAGAAGAAATTCAAAAAGCCGCCAGTCTCGGCTTTGAACCGGTGAGCTTAGGTGAAAACCGCTTGAGAACGGAAACGGCCTGTCTGGTGGCTTGCCATACCTTTCACGTGTTGAATTTAACGTAAAAAACGATGAAAGAAACGACCAGACCGATACTGAAAGAACTTGCGGCACTTTTTCTTAAGCTGGGTATTATCGGTTTTGGCGGACCGGCTGCGCATATCGCCATGATGCAGCAGGAAGTGGTCGAAAAAAAGAAGTGGCTCACGGAGCAGGAGTTTCTCGACCTTCTGGGTGCCACCAACCTGATCCCCGGTCCCAACAGCACCGAGATGGCCATCCATATCGGACAGGAAAAAGGAGGCTGGAGAGGGTTGATCATTGCCGGAGCCTGCTTCATTTTTCCCGCGGTGTTGATTGTCGGCTTTCTGGCATGGCTGTATAAGGATTACGGTCAGTTACCGCAGGTACTGCCATTTATATACGGGATCAAGCCCGCTATCATTGCCGTTATCCTTGGAGCCGTATTTCCGTTGGCAAAAAAATCGATAAAATCGGTCGAACTGGCTGTTATCGGTGTTCTCGTCCTGGTTTTATCGTTACTGAACATCAATGAGATATACCTGATGTTCGGGGCAGGATTGCTGGCGATACTGGTCGCCCGAATCCGGAACCGCCAGCAGATAAAACTGAACGGAATTTTTCCCCTGGCGTTGTTGCAACCAACAATCCCAGCCCTGTTGTCGGTTTCCAACGTCAACCTGTTTTTGATTTTCCTGAAGATCGGAGCTATCTTGTACGGCAGCGGTTACGTGTTGTTCGCTTTTTTGGATACGGAACTGGTTGCAACCGGGTTCATGTCGCGCCAGCAACTTATCGATGCCATTGCCGTTGGCCAGTTTACTCCCGGCCCCGTTTTTACCTCGGTCACCTTTATTGGTTACCAGATCAACGGTTTTTGGGGAGCCGTAATCTCTACCGTCGGTATCTTTTTACCCTCTTTTGTGTTTGTTGCGTTGTTGAATCCCCTCGTAAAGAAAATGCGAAAATCAACGCTTTTCTCCCTGTTTCTCGATGCCGTGAACGTAGCTTCGGTTGCCATTATCGTGGCCATTTGCTTGATAATGGGGAAAGAGACCATAACCGATGCGCGAACAGTTGTCATCGCAGCGTTAAGTATGGCTGTAGTCTTTCGTTACAGAAAAGTCAACAGTGCGTTTATCGTGATCGGCGGCTCTTTGGCAGGATACCTGTTGTCGCTGATTTGATTTTTTACTAATTTTGATGCTTTAAACCCAACCCGAGAAAATTACAAACAGATGAAAAAACTTTTTTCAACTTCCCTCCTTTTGGCCATATTGATTTTAGCCGTGGGATGTCAAAGCAACGAAAAGAAGCTCCCGAGAATAGCCATCGCCGGACTTGCCATTGAGTCGAGCACGTTTTCACCCGCCGTTTCCCACGAAGATGCGTTCCGGGCAAGGTATGGCGACAGTGTTTTCAGTTATTACCCTTTCTTTGCTGCCGATTCGGGCATTATCGACCGGGCGGTTTGGTTGCCGACCTTGCGCGGACACGCCATGCCGGGCGGCATTGTAAGCCGTGAAGCGTACGAATCGCTGGTGTCAAAAACTCTGGACAGCTTAAAAGCCAAACTGCCGTTAGATGCTATCTTTTTTGATATTCACGGCGCCATGAGCGTTCAGGGATTGGATGATCCCGAGGGCGATTTTCTGGTCCGCATACGCGAACTGGTGGGCACGGATGTGTTGATCTCCACCTCGATGGACCTGCACGGAAGCGTTTCGCCACGTTTGGCACAGAATACCGACTTAATTACCTGTTACCGTCTGGCACCGCACGAAGATGCCATCGAGTCGAAAAAAAGGGCGGTTACCAACCTTCTCGATCGCCTCGAAAACGGCAAGGGAAAACCTGCGTATAAAGCGTGGATTCCCGTTCCGATCCTGCTGCCGGGAGAAAAGACCAGCACCCGTATCGAGCCGGGGAAAAGCCTGTATGCACAGATTCCGGCGGTTATCGAAAAAGACAAGGTGATTGATGCATCCATCTGGATGTCCTACCCCTGGGCCGATGAACCCAGAAATCACGGTGTGGTGGTTGCTTACGGAGACGACAAGGAAGCCGTTGGCAAAGCTGCCGAAAAATTGGCCGCCCATTTCTGGAACGTGAGAAACGAGTTCGAGTTTGTAGCTCCCACCGTTTATTTGGATGAGGCTTTGGAAAAAGCGCTGGCGAGCGATAAAAAACCGTTTATCATCAGTGATATGGGTGATAACCCCACGGCAGGAGGAGCGGGTGATGTTACCTGGACACTGCAGGAGATACTAAAAAGGCCGGAATTGAAATCGTCACGGTCAAAGTCGTTGATTTACGCCTCCATTCCCGGCGAAGAATTTGTGAAGAAAGCCAAGGAGGTTGGTGTTGGCGGAAAAATTGACGCGACAGCCGGAGCGGCCGTAGATAACCGGTTCGCGCCACCGGTAAGGATCACCGGAACCGTTACGGCCATTCACGAAGGACATCCCAATGCCAAAACCGAAGTGGTGGTAAGAAACGGCAACACCTCCGTGATAGTCACCGAAAGACGGATGGCCTACCACTACGAAAAGGATTTCACCAAACTGGGGTTAAATCCGCGTGAGACGGATATTCTGGTAGTCAAAATCGGTTACCTCGTACCTGAATTGTACAACATGCGTGCCGACTGGTTAATGGCATTAACGCCCGGCGGGGTTGATCAGGATCTTCTCCGGTTGGACTACAAGCGGATTAACCGCCCCATCTATCCACTCGATCCCGATATGGCCGATCCCGATCTCAACGCAATATTTATCCCGCTGTCGGATGAGATAAAAAGATGATCAGAATGACAAAGAAACAACGCTTCGCCTATGTGATGGACTGGTTCCTGGAAAACGCCGAGTCTTCCGAGACAGAGCTTCATTACGCCAACAACTATCAACTGCTTGTTGCCGTCATCTTGTCGGCACAATGCACCGATAAACGGGTGAATTTGATTTCCCCGCGTGTTTTTGAGGCGTTCCCCACCCCCGAAGTCATGGCGGCATCGTCACCCGACGAGGTTTTCGAATACATAAAATCATGCTCCTATCCCAACAACAAGGCCAAAAACCTGGTGGGAATGGCAAGGAAACTTGTCTCCGATTTCAACGGAGAAGTTCCGTCAACCATCGATGACTTGCTGACCATTCCCGGTGTGGGCAGAAAAACAGCCAACGTGATGTTGTCCGTTGCTTTCGATCTCCCTGCCATGGCGGTGGACACCCACGTTTTCCGGGTTTCCAACCGGATCGGGTTGACGGACAACTCGAAATCACCGCTTGAAACGGAGCGGGAGCTCGTCAAGCATATTCCCGAAAAATTGTTGACCCGGGCTCATCACTGGCTGATTCTACACGGCAGGTACATCTGTATTGCACGAAAACCCAAGTGCGGCATTTGCGGGCTGAGGGACTGGTGCAGGTACTATCAGCGTGAAGTTGTGGGATTGCCTCAAAAATCGGAATAATCTGCCGGACGCAAAAAAGTGATGTCGCTGTGTGAAACGTTGTTTTTATATTCGGGCAGAGAAGATAACTGTTTCCAGGCAGGGTCTACACGAAAGGCATCCCAGTGTGCATCCCTGTCTTCCTTATTTTCAAACGTTGTCATATACATCAGGTTGGGCATTTTTCCTCCTGCGACCACCTCGCTATAAAATACGGGGTTGAAATCAAGCCGGGTGAATATTTCCATTTCTCCGCCCTCGTTAAACATGTGTACTTTGTTCCGGAAAATCTTTTCACTGGCGCTCTCGTAACTGCGTAACTCATATACCCGTTGGCTTTTTGCTGATTTCAGGTTTGGAAGTTTCATTGCGGGCGCCAGTGGAAAAGCTTTTAAAAGTATGGTTTCCATCCGGTTGTATGCTGGCTTATTGTAAGGAACGTCCGCATACTCTTTGTTATTCGCATTAAATTTATCGTCTTTCATTAACCGCGTGTTGATCTCATCCACCGTATTCAACGATTTTAACGGGACAAAAAGATAAAGCGTTTTATTTGCGGAGGTATCGTTTGCTATTGCTTTAAATACGCCGACGGATTTAATTTCCATTTTGTGCAAGGCAGGGACCAATGCCTCTTTCAAGTAATTATCGAGAACTTTTTCCTGCTCGAATGTACTGTAATGATAAACCGTAAGTTGGTAAAATTCACGTTTTTGTTTTTTTTGTTGCGACCAAATTAGTTGGGGAGCCATAAACAGCACGGCGAATAACGGAAGAAAAAGTCTTGTTTTCATTGGATACGGTTGGATTAATATTTTTTGTAAATTGTTGTACTATGGTTTCACCGAAAACTTGTAGATGCAGCGGCTCGTGTATTTTTCCCCCGGTTTCAGGTAAGGGGATGGCCAATCGGGTTTATTGGGTGAATCGGGATATTTTTGCGATTCCAGGCAAACGGCGCTGCGTTTGTTATAGACGATTCCTCTTTTCCCGGTCATGGTGCCATTGAGAAAATTCCCGGCGTAAACCTGCAGCCCCGGTTCCGATGTATAGACATCCAGTTGAATTCCCGTAACGGGAGACACTACCGTGGCAGCCACCTGGGAGATATCACCTTTTGCGTTCAGCACCCAGTTGTGGTCATAGCCTTTGCCGTTTTTCAATTGAACGAAAGTGGTATCCTCAATGCGTTGTCCGATGGGTGTGGCAACCGTGAAATCCATGGGCGTGCCTTTCACCGGATCAATTTTTCCGGTGGTCATGAATGTGTCATCCACCGGGGTATACTCACCGGCATAGATTGTCAGAAGATGATCCAAAATCGTGTTGTTGGGGTCTCCGCTCAAGTTGAAGTAAGAATGATTCGTTAAATTCACAACGGTTTCCTTGTCGGTCTCCGCCTCGTATTGAATATCGACGGCATTATCGTTCGTCAGGCTCATGGTAATTTTCACGTTCAGGTTTCCGGGAAATCCGGCTTCACCGTCCTTTGAAAGATAAGCCAGCGCAACCGTCTGGCTGTCGGGTTGGATTGCCTTAAAAACCTTTGTGTCGTAACCTTCGGGACCACCGTGCAATGTATGACCGTAATTGTTTTGCGGAAGCCGATATTCTACACCGGCGACCTTTATTTTTCCGTTGGCAATGCGGTTCCCGTAGCGGCCGATGGTTGCTCCCAAATTGTTGGATACGCTTGTATAACCCTGAATAGAGTCAAATCCGAGAACAACATCCTGCAGGGTCCCGGTCTTGTCCGGGACCATTACCGATACGATACGTCCTCCGTAATTCGTCACGGTAACTTCCATCCCGTTGGCATTTTTCAACACAAACAAATCGGTTGAATCGCCGTTTACTAACGATTGAAATTGACTTCTTCTTAACCCCGATAACGTTAAGGGTTCTTCAGGGGTTTCCTTTGGGTTGGACGTACAGGCAACGACAGCGATCAGCGCCAGCAATCCCGTTAATTTGTTCAGTTTCATCTTTTCTGTAGTTAAAAATTAAGTTTAGTGATTTGTTATTTAAAAACAAAATTAAGAATTAATTCAATGCTGCGTGCAATCAGTGATAATATTTAGAGGACAGGCTTATCAGATTCCAACGATGGACTTTTCCCTTTCACTACCGGCCAGCCGTTCTCCCAGCTGACCTTGTCCATCATCAGCACTCTTCCTTTGGGGTTATCCACCGAGACGGCGTGATAAAACACCCAATCCTGGTCTTTCTGGTCCTTCACGATCTCCGAGTTGTGTCCCGTGCCCACGAATTTGTGATTCTTCTGAATTAACACCTCGTGTTGGTTCTCCATCATGGGCCGACCTTGCTTATCGCCATAAGGGCCAAAAAGATTATCGGAACGGCCCACTACGGTTGTATAGGTGCTTTTAAGCCCTTCACAGCAGGATCCGACAGAGGCAAACAGGTAATAAAACCCGTTTCGTTTGTGTATATATATCCCTTCGTAAGCTGTGCCGGCAATTCGTTGCTTTTCGGCACCCGGTTTCACGCTAAGCCCGTCGTCAGAAAGTTCGATGGCGTAGATGCCCCGGAAGCTGCCCCAGAACAGGTATTTCTTTCCTGATTCTTCCACATAGAACGGATCGATGGAGTTTTTCACACCAATCTCATTGCTACGAAACAGTTTGCCGCGATCGGTAAAAGGTCCCTGGGGTTTATCAGCAGTAGCCACGCCTATCCCGCAGGTCCATTCTCCACCCCATACCGACATGGAATAGTACAACACATACTTTCCATTAATGTAATTGATATCGGGTGCCCACAAACCGCCTTTCGGTTCAAATGTCGGACGGGTTGCATCGGTAAATGCAGTGCCAACAAATTTCCAGTTCACTAAATCTTGCGAGCGATAGATGGGCGTATTCCGGATATCTTCGGTTGCGTAAAGGTAGAAATACCCGTCGTTCGCCTGGATCACTGTCGGATCGGGAAGACTGTAATTAATTACCGGGTTTTTGTAGGTGTTGCTTTCCAGCGAATTTAACATTACGGCACCATTGGCTTTACACGAAATTAGAAGCAAAAGCAGGAATAGTTCAATAGGATGAAACATAAAACTGTTTTTTTTACAAATGTATAAAAAGAGATTTGTAAAAACGAAAATTTTACACTTATCCAATGCTTATCCTGCCTAAAAAGCTTAATAAATAAAAAAAGTAAATATATAAAATTAATTGTTTAATTTTGTCTTAATGTTTCTTGCTCATCACGAAGAATAAGCATATTGTGATTGATAATTGTTGGAAGGAATTTTTAGCCAACAAGGACGGGTACGATGCTTTTTCATTTATCTACAACTTCTATGTCAATGATCTTTTATCATACGGGGTAAGTTTGGGTTTTGATGAAGACACTTGCCGGGATGCCGTACACGACGTATTTTGCAAGATACTTATCGACAAAAAGAAGTTCCTCAACGTAAATAACAAAGGCATGAAACTGGTCACGGATATATACTCGATAAATGCTTAAAATTAGAAGAACCGGAAAAATACCGGTTCTTCTAATTTTAACTAAAGGAAACTATCATCATGCGATGCATCCCGAAAATTTACAACTAAACATATAAATATCAATCGGAAAGGATATCGCATATTTCCTGATTTACTTTCCGCACCCGGCCTTCGTCGATTTTCACAACGGCCCTGTCGTAAGTCATCAACCCGTTCACTTCCACTTCCACATCGGTTGTCTGGGTGTATACAGCAGCGGAAAATCCCTGACGGATCATTTGTTTCAGCCGTTCAGCATATTTGATGTACTCGTTGGTCACTTCATTGGAACTGTTGAACTGTACATATCCCCAGTTGCGGTCGGGTTCCCAGAGGTGTTCCTTGTTTGCCCAACCGATTCCACCGTATTCGCCAAGAACAGTTGCCCGCTGTCCGTCGTACAAATACATTTCCGGCTGCGGATAATTGTGTAGGTCAAGCATGTCTCCTAGGTGATAATGGTTCCCTCCACTGGCCGGATTTACCAAACGGGACGGATCATACTGCTTGGTCCATTCCACAATTTCTTGCGTTTTAAATTGTCCCCAGGCTTCGTTGAACGGGACCCAAATGCCGATTGAAGGGTATGAATACAAATAATCCATGATTTCTTTCCATTCTTTGCGATAGTTGGCTTCCGACTCCGGTGAACGCAATCTTTCCGCACCGGTGAAATATTCGCGCATTTGCCACTCGGGGCTTTTGTCACCGTTAGGCATGTCTTGCCACACAATGATGCCAAGCTGGTCGCAGTGCATATACCAGCGGGCTGGCTCTACCTTCACGTGTTTGCGGATCATGTTGAACCCGAAATCTTTGGTCTTCGCAATGTCGTATTTAAGCGCTTCGTCAGAAGGAGCCGTGTACAGTCCGTCGGGCCACCATCCCTGATCGAGCGGGCCGAACTGGAACAGATCTTTATTATTCAGTTGTAAGCGGACAATTCCTTTGTCATCGCGCTTGGTTGAATATTTGCGCATGGCTGTGTAGCTTTTCACCTTGTCCAGCTGTTTCGAACCGTTAAACACAGTTACTTCCAAATCATACAAGAAAGGATCATTAGGCGACCATAACCGGGGATTCGTCGGCATGGACACTTCAACCGGCTGGTTGTTGATAGACTGTCCGGTAGCCACAACACGGGAACCCTCCATCACTTTCACTTCGATCCTATCGGAAGAAGCTGGTTGATTGATAAACGCTTCAACATTTATGATGTTCTTATCGATGTCCGGTGTAATCTTTACATTTTCAATGTACTTCTCCGGAACAGGTTCCATCCATACGGTTTGCCAGATGCCGCTTACCGGAGTATACCATATACCGTGCGGATTATTTACCTGTTTTCCCCGGGGCTGGTATCCCTGGTCGGTTCCGTCCCATACTTTCACGATCATTTTGTTCGCTCCGCTTTTCAAAGCGGGTGTTACGTCAAATGAGAACGGAGCGTATCCGCCGGTGTGTTGTCCTACCTTAACGTCGTTTACCCAGACATCGGCTTTCCAGTCTACAGCTCCAAAATGAAGCAGGATCCTGTTGTTTTTCCAGTTGGAAGGAACGGTGAACTCCCGTTGATACCAGAGCTCGTTCTCGCTTCCTAATCTTTTCTGCACGCCCGACAAACTCGATTCAACAGCAAACGGAACAAGGATTTTTCCATCGAAAGAAGTCGGGGTTTGTTTACCGACCGGTAAAATGGCATAATCCCACAATCCATTGAGGTTCTCCCATTGGGAGCGCTCCATGATGGGCCGGGGGTATTCCGGCAATACGTTGTCCACATCAATCTGTGAAGCCCAACGGGTTTTAAGCCTGTCTCCCGCGCAAGCAAAATGAATACGACTAACTTTGATTTCATGCTGATATTATTTTAATGAATTAATATTTTTATTCCACGAAAATAGTTATTTTAGAAAGAATAACAAAGGACTCCAGGGAGTAAACGATGTCTAACGGATTCAATACTTGGAAACGGCTAATTTCGGTATCAGGTATTCTTGGGAAATATAGAGTTTATCCACCTCCCCTTCTTGTTTGAATTCTACTTTTCCGATATACATCTTTCGCGGATGTATATTTTTATCGTCATGATGTGCATGAAAAACTATTCGCAGATTCCTCTTTTTATCCCGGAATAATGCGCTATGCCCTACACCGATCAGATTACCGGGTTTCTGCAGCAGGGGATTATCCGGATACTTTGTCCATTCACCCATGATATCCGTGGCGGTAGCGCACCCAACGCCATAGAACGGCCGTTATGTTTTGTTACGAAAGCACCTTCATTTACCCTGGGCCATACTTTTTCCCATTCTTGAGATACATGAATGCACGGATGCAACGTTTGCTTTTTGAGGGTTATGAGATCTTTTTCCAGTTCCGCGACCCAGATATTTAGCCCGTCATTAAACCGATCGAAGAAAAGGTAAGGAGTTCCGTCATCATCGATAAACAGAGAATTATCAATTGTCTTTTCACCTTCCAGCATCGGTTTTTTTACCTCTTGGATAAACGGACCCAGCGGAGAATCAGAAGTTGCCGCACACATATGTTCTTCTGCCGTATAATACATGTAAAACTTTCCGTTTACGGAATATACTTCAGGCGCCCAAAACCATTTCTCACCAAAAGAGTTATCCTTGTGCAAGGCGAGAGCCGGAGCCTTTTTCCACTCTTCAAGATTGTCTGATGTGTATACTTCAATTCCATCTTCAGCCTGAGTGCCGTAAGCGTAATATACGCCTTGATGCAGCATGATAAACGGATCGCCCAACGAAACAGGAGTGGTGTGGCGAATCGTTTCGCTGCAATTTTTTTCACCAGCAGATCGAGTTCTGATTTTATCTTTTTCATCTTCTGGTTCATGTCGTCCACCAGGTTATTGCCTTTTTTCGACGAGACCGATAAGAAGCCGATGTTGTTTTCGTACGTCTGTAATTCCGTTTTCATACGCTCGTACTGGCGCATCAGCCTTTCGCGTTCGCGCAGCAACTGGCCTTTGGCATTATCCGATCTGGCTATATCGGAGATATTCGACTTAAAGCTGTCCAGTTTCCTGTCGGTCTTGTCAATGTTCAACCTGTCAAACTGAGCTTCTGTTGCATCATAGAACTCTTTGTAAGCCCTGTCCTTGACCTTGAACGGCACGTGTCCGATCCCGTACCACTCATCCATAAGCTCCCTTAACAGCGGCAATGCTTGCTCAGGAGTCAGGGAAGCATCCAACTTGTTGATCTTTTCTACTACCTCTTTTTTCTTTTCAAAGTTTTTAGCCTCTTCATCGTGTTGAGTAGAGGTGTGGAGTTTCTTCTGTTCAAAGAAATAATCGCATGCGGAAATAAACCGTTTCCATGTGCTGTCAACATACTTTCGGGGAACGATACCGATCGTTTTCCACTCTTTCTGGATGGAGATCATTTCCTGCGTTGTTTTTTTCCAATCCTGACTATCCTTCAATGCTTCGGCACGTTCACACAGGGCAATTTTCTTTTTCAGGTTTTCCTCCATTTCGCCGTGCATCGATTTGTAGAAATCGTTTTTGTTGCGGAAAAAGAAGTCGCAGGCGGCACGATAACGGTCGTAAATCTTCGTGTTCCACTTTTTGGGGACATAGCCTATCTCACGCCACTGTTTCTGAATATCAAGAACATCCTTGATCTTGTTATTCCAATCCCTAACGGAGTTTAATTTCGAATAGTCGATGGCTTCAAGGGTTTCGCACAATGCAGTTTTAGCCGCAAGATTTTCTTCTTCTTTTCCCTTAAGGCTTTCGAAATGAGCTTGATATTTCTTGTTGATTAGCGTGGAGGCTGCTTTGAACCTGTTCCAGATTTCCTCGCGATCCTTACGGGAAACCGGACCAACATCCCGCCACTCCTGGTGAAGATTTTGCAACTGGTGAAACGCCGAAACCACATCCGGTTCTTCGTCGAGCCTTTCGGCTGCTTCGCAAAGTTCGGTTTTCAGTTCCAGGTTCTTTTTGAAATCGTATTCACGGAACTCGTTGTTGATACGTACCAGGTCGTAAAACTTTTCCACATGACGTTGATATTCTTTCCAAAGCTCATTCACCTTAGTCTGCGGCACAAGCTTAATCTCGTTCCATTGTTGCTGAAGCGACCGGAATTCCTGGTAAGTTTTGTTAAAATCCTCCTGGCTTTGATTTTCGGCAAGGTGCCTTACCTGATCGATAATTGCCATTTTCTTAGCAACATTCTTCTCTTTTTCCGCATCCTCGCGGGCAAGAATAGCAGCACGCTTTTCTTTTATTTTTTGGATCAGCTCCTTACCTTCGGCATAGATCTCCGATTCGTTGACAACAAAATCGATGGATTCCCCTCCCGACTCGATAAAAGCAGCTTTTTGCGATTCAGTTTCGTTGCGAAGCGAGCGGTAGAACTGATTTTTCACCTCATCCACTTCTCTTCTCTGAGGATGGTCGGAAGCCAGCAAATCCCGGAGTTTCTGTACAATCTCTTCTACGGCCAACAACTCCGTTGAATCGTCATCCGAAACGTTGTTTTCATCTTCTTCCTCCGTATCTTCAGTTTCAGTATCTACGTTTTCGGGAGTTTCTATATCGTAATTGATTTCACTCTCCTCTCCGGCAACAGCTTCTTCAGTTTTCAGATCCGACTCAGGCACTTCTTCCGCTTCGGTATCCTTTACCGGCTCTGTCTCAGCCTCTTCCGGTTCCGTAACTTTTTTTTCTGCCTCTAGCGGTTCTCCGGAAAGGATTTCAACGGGCTCCTCAGATACTTTTTCTTCCTGGGGAAGTTGGTCAGTAGTTTCTTCAGCCATACCTTCCATACTTTCAGGAAGTTTCTCATTTTCAAGATTGTTGCTATTCATCAATTCGCTCTTCCTATTTTAATCTCAACCAACATAGTCGAGAAATAACTTATCCTACAAATTACATACAAATTAACGAAATTTTTTTCTCATTTCATCAAATTTTGATGTTTATTTAAGAAAAACCGCATAATAATTGTATTTTTGCACACTGAATGATTTGTTATTCAGCAGGTAACATCAAATTCAAAAAAAAACGTTTGTTATGGAAGACCTAAAAATTGTTTACAGTTTACCGGCAAAAGTGAAGATTCCCGCACTGGTTTCGGGGGGATTTCTGTTTGCACTGGCAGTTGGAGTCGGCATATTTCAGGCTTTGCACAGCCAGTTTGGTTTTCTGTTTTATGTCGGGGTTGCGGGAACCGCTTTAGCAATACTGTTGGTGTTTACAGTAACCGTTTGGCAATCGGATTTTATTGTGGAAATTGACAACGATGAATTTCGGATAAAGTTACCCAAACAACGCATAAACGGTTCCATCTTGTGGGAAACGGTCACTCAGCTGGGTATCGGGCTAAGCTACCTGACACTGACTACTACCGGCACCAACTACAAGATAGACCTGGGTAACCTTAAATACAACGACTTAAAAAGAATAAAGACTAAACTGATTGAGGTCTGTGAAACAAAAAATATTCCTTTCGGGAATGTTTGACAACAATCATTGTGTCGTCACTTTTCCCGGAAAAAAACATTTATGGGCGTTCCGGTGAAATTCCAGTTTTCACGCATCCGGTTTTCGATGAATCGCTTATAAGGCTCTTTGATCCATTGGGGAAGATTGCAGAAAAACACAAAAGAGGGAACTTGAGTATTTGGCAATTGAGTTATATACTTAACCTTTATATACTTACCTTTATTTGCAGGCGGCGGCGTCTTTTCAATAATAGGCAGCAACACTTCGTTAAGTTTGTGCGTAGGCACTTTCTGCTTTTTGTTCTGATATACCTCTTTTGCCAAATCCATCACTTTCAGAATCCGTTGTTTGGTTAACGCTGAACCAAAAATAATGGGAAAATCAGTGAACGGTGCAAACCGTTCGCGAATAATGTTCTCGAAATTCTTTATCAGGTTGTTGTCTTTTTCTTCAATTAGATCCCATTTATTGACAAACACCACCAGACCTTTCCGATTTTTCTGGATCAGTGAAAATATATTCAGGTCCTGGCTTTCTATTCCTCGCGTGGCATCGATCATAAGGATACAGACATCTGCCTCCTCGATGGCACGGATGGAGCGGATAACCGAGAAATATTCCAGGTCTTCCGTCACTTTTCCTTTTTTACGAATCCCTGCGGTATCGATGAGGTAAAAATCCATCCCAAACTTATCGTACCGGGTATAAATGGAGTCCCGGGTAGTACCGGCAATCTCGGTCACGATATTGCGTTCTTCACCCACCAGTGCATTTACGATCGATGATTTCCCGGCATTGGGACGGCCAACAACGGCGAACTTGGGAATATCTTCTAATTTTTCCTCTTCCCCTTCCTTCTTGAACAACGACAAGACGTGATCCAAGAGATCGCCTGTTCCCGAACCATTGATAGCCGAAATAGGAAAAGGATCACCTAACCCCAGCGTATAAAATTCTGCCGATTGATGACCGATTCCAAAATTGTCGGCCTTGTTGGCAACCACGACTACTGGTTTACCGGAACGACGCAGCAAATGAGCCACCCCGTTATCCAGGTCAGTAAGTCCGTTCATTACGTCAACAACAAAAAGGATCACGTCGGCCTCTTCCACCGCGATCTGTACCTGTTTGTTTATTTCGTCCTCCATTATGTCGTCGGAATTGACTACCCAACCGCCGGTATCGACCAGCGAAAAATCTTGTCCGCTCCAATTGACTTTCCCGTACAAACGGTCGCGTGTGGTTCCCGACACATCGGTAACAATAGCCTGGCGGCTTTGAGTTAACCGGTTAAACAATGCAGATTTCCCGACGTTCGGGCGTCCAACTATAGCTACTAAGTTTCTCATATTTTTCAGTCTGTTTGAGCCAAGATCAAAGACCATTGGCTTTCAACCGTTTATTTTTTAATTTCCAATTTCAATCGAGCTTATACCCGAAATTCTTCAACAGATTGTCCCTGTTTCGCCAGTCTTTTTCTACTTTCACGTAAAGTTGCAGGAATACTTTTTTCTCAAAAAATAGTTCGATGTCTTTTCGCGCCAGTGTGCCCAGTCTTTTCAGCGACTCCCCTTTATGGCCGATTACGATGCCCTTTTGTGTATCTCTCTCCACCAAAATAATGGCGCGGATACGGATAATGTCCGTTTCTTCCTTAAATTCTTCCACTATCGCTTCAATGGAATAGGGAACCTCTTTCTGATACAGCAACAGGGCTTTTTCGCGGATGATCTCGTTAACAAAGAACCGGGCAGGCTTATCCGTCAGCGCATCTTTCTCAAAGTAAGGCGGCGACTCGGGCAATAGCTCTAAAATGCGCTTTTGCACCCTGTCGATGTTGAAGTTATTGAGTGCTGATATGGGGTAAATTTCAGCATCCGGCAACATCTCGTGCCACGTTTCGACCATTTTTTCAAGTTCCGTTTGTGTGGTCTGGTCAATTTTATTGATAAGCAATAAAACCGGAAGGTTCAACCGTTGTACCTTGGAGAGGAATTCATCGTTTTTATCGGTTTTTTCCACTACATCGGTCACGTACAACAACACATCGGCATCATCAAGCGCGGATAACGAGAAATTAAGCATCTGCTCCTGAAGCTTGTAGCACACCGGGCGTATCGGAATACACTACCTGGTATTCAGGGGTATTTACGATGCCGATAATGCGGTGACGCGTGGTTTGCGATTTGGGCGTTATTATGGACAACTTTTCGCCTACCAGCCGGTTCATCAGCGTGGATTTTCCCACGTTGGGATTTCCTACAATATTTACGAATCCGGAACGATGATTTTGTTGCTGCACTTAATGGACACTTTGGGTTTGAGGTGCAAAGATACGAAAAATTTACATTTCACAGAGGCACGCTACCAGGTTTCTGTCGCCATAGGCGTTATCCACGCGGGCAACGTTTACCCAGAATTTGTTTTCTGCAACGAAAGGCAGCGGATAAACCGCTTTGCTGCGCGGGTAAGCATGCTTCCACTCATCGGCAACCGATTCGTACTCGGGATGCGGACGTGAGACCTCGATGATTTCGGCATGGATTTGCTGCATGGCATCCACAAACCGATTCAACTCGGCAAGGCTTTCACTTTCGGTAGGCTCGATCATTAACGTTCCGTGGACAGGGAACGAGAGTGTGGGCGCATGAAATCCGTAATCCATCAGTCGTTTGGCAATATCCGTTTCCGTGATTCCGGAAACGGATTTCAATCCCCGGCATTCCAGAATCAACTCGTGCCCTACCCTGCCGTTCGCTCCGCGATATACGATCCCGTAAGAATCGTTCAATTTTTCAGCCAGGTAATTGGCGTTAAGGATAGCCATCTTGGTCGCTTCCGTTAAGCCATCCGTTCCCATCATCCGTATGTATCCGTAGGTTATGGCAAGTACGCCGGCACTGCCGTAAGGAGCAGCAGAAACGGTATTCACGCCCGATTCGAACATCACGGGATGGCCCGGGAGGAAAGGCACCAAATGTTCGGCCACGCAAATGGGGCCTACTCCCGGCCCACCTCCGCCATGAGGGATGGCAAATGTTTTGTGCAGGTTAAGGTGGCAAACATCCGCTCCGATGGTTCCGGGGTTAGTCAGCCCGACCTGTGCGTTCATGTTCGCACCGTCCATATAAACCTGTCCGCCCGCCTCGTGAATGATGTTGCACATTTCCCGGATCTCCACCTCGAAGATACCGTGTGTAGAGGGATAGGTGATCATGTAGGCAGCGAGATCATCACGATGCGTTTCTACTTTTTTCCGCAAATCCTCCATATCGACGTTCCCTTTCATATCCGTCGCCACAGTCACCGGGTTAAAACCGGCCTGCACTGCGCTGGCAGGATTGGTCCCGTGTGCGGAAGCCGGGATAAGTACTGTCTTGCGATGCCCCTGGCCAATGCTCTTCAGGTAACTGGCTATAACCAGCAATCCGGAAAATTCTCCGGCTGCACCCGAATTGGGTTGTAAGCTTGTTGCCGCAAACCCGGTAATTTCAGCCAACATCGATTCCAGTTCGTGAATCATTTCCTGATAACCCTGCACCTGCTCTTCGGGAGCAAATGGGTGTATTTTTTGAAAACCAGGATGTCCCAACGGGAGAAGCTCCGATGCCGCATTCAGCTTCATGGTGCATGATCCGAGCGAAATCATGGAATGTGCCAGGGATATATCTTTTCTTTCCAACCGCTTGATGTAACGCATCAACTCGGTCTCGGAGTGATAATTATTGAAGTTGGGATGCGACAGGAAATCCGAGGTGCGCAACTGATCTCCCTTCAACGTCATTTTCTCCGGCATTTCGTCAATCATAAACACCTTGGAACTTCCTGCCGCCATGGCAAACACGGCCAGTAGTTCATGAACACGATAACCGTCTGTTGTTTCATCGATACTGATACCTATTTCTCCGGTATCGAAGTAGCGAAGATTGATGTTGCGCATTTCAGCCAGGTCTTTCACGCCGGCCTGTGTTATATTTTCGGGAAGCTGTAGCTTCAGCGTATCGAAATAGCTGCTATTAAGCTGTTTAAACCCGAGTTCTTTTAATTCATCTGCCACCAGCGAGGTGACGGAATGGATACGTTTCGAGATCTTTTTCAATCCCTCGGGCCCGTGATAAACAGCATAGAACGAGGCCATGGTTGCCAGCAATGCCTGAGCAGTACAAATATTGGAGGTGGCCTTTTCGCGCTTGATGTGCTGTTCGCGCGTTTGCAGGGCCATGCGCAGCGCATCCTTGCCATATATGTCTTTCGATATGCCAATGATTCTCCCCGGCATACTGCGTTTATACTCATCGCGCGTGGCAAAAAAAGCAGCCGACGGACCGCCGAAAAACATGGGAATTCCAAAACGCTGGCTGCTGCCGAAAGCAATATCGGCTCCCCACTCGCCCGGGGGTGTCAGCAATACGAGCGACATCAGGTCCGTGGAAACAGCTACCTTGCAGTTCGTTGCGCGTGTTTTCTCCACAAAACTCCGGTAATCTTCCACGTTTCCGTTGCTGTTGGGATACTGTACGATGGCGCCAAAATACTTTTTGTCCGCATCAAATTGTTTGTAATCCCCCACCTCTATTTCAATTTCAACCAGTCCCATTCGGGTGCGCAAAACGGCAAGAGTTTGCGGGAAGAGATGCTGATCCACAAACAGTGTTTCCACCCCGTTTTTCACCTGATCGCGGCTGCGCAACCCGTACATCATTGTCGCTGCTTCCGCGGCCGCAGTAGCTTCGTCCAGTAGCGAACAATTGGCCAGGGGCAAGCCGGTCAGCTCGCTCACTGCCGTTTGAAAATTAAGCAACGCCTCGAGTCTTCCCTGCGAGATCTCGGCCTGGTACGGCGTGTAGGAGGTGTACCATACGGGATTCTCAAACACGTTGCGGTAAATGGCAGCAGGCGTGATGGTATCGTACCATCCCATACCGATGTATGACGTGAAAACTTTGTTTGCCGACGCAATACGCCCGATCTCTTCGGCGTACTCCATTTCGGATTGTGCTTTAGGCAGTGATAAAGGCTTCTTTAGCCGGATATCTGCCGGAATAGTTTGATCGATCAGTTCGTCAACAGAAGAGACTCCCACGGTCTGCAACATGTTGCCCAGGTCCTCCGGCTTAATTCCGATATGACGGGTTTTGAAATGCTCCATTTCCATATAGTTATTTGTTTAATGTTCAATTACGATTTACGAATTAAGAGCATCTTAGCTCCTTATCCTTTGTTCTGTACCCTTGATCCTAACCCCCCTTTCCAACGAAAGGGTTGTATCTTTTCTCCTGCCCGATGGTCGTTTTCGGCCCATGTCCCGGGTAAACTTCCGTATCATCGGGAAGTGTAAAGAGTTTTGTCCGGATACCCTCGGTAAGCTGTTCAAAGTTTCCTCCCAGCAGGTCGGTGCGTCCGATGCTTCCGTTGAAAAGCACATCACCAGCCAGGGCAAGTTCCTTTTTTTCGTTGTACAGGACAATGCTTCCGGGAGAATGTCCGGGAACGTGCAAGACCCTCAATTGCTGTTCTCCAAAAGATATCGTATCGTCTTCAGCAAGAAAACCGCCGATCTCGGGCCTGTAATCCACATTTGTATTGAATCCAAACAGCTGGAGTTGCTGCGGCAGGTTTTCAAGCAGAACGACATCGTCCCGATGCACCAGGAGTTTCAAGCCAAATTGCGAAGCTAAAAAATTCACCCCGAAAATATGATCAAAATGCAAATGAGTATTGATAATGTGTTTGACAACCAAGTTATTATCCAGTATAAAGTTAAGCAGCAGTTCATTCTCGTCGGGGAAAAAAGAGGATGCATCCACGACAATGCACTCACCCGTTCTGTCGTATAATACGTAAGTGTTGACTCCCAATGGGTTAAATTCGAATATCTTGATCTTCATCTATCGGTAGAAATCTTTTGGAATGCGTTTCCTATTTTGATACAAATATACGGCTTTCTTTTCAAATTATGGCGTAAAAAAAGCTATTCCGGCGTCATCTTAAAAATGAAAGCCGGAATAGCCTATTTCTTTTTATGTCTCCCTAAAAAATTTAAGGCAACTGTAAATTCACAGAAAGATGTTTGTCGCTGCGAATGTAAGTGGTAACCACGCTATATACGGGTTGGCCGCTCTCGGCGGCAATTACTTGTGACGATTGCGGATAAAGGACAATACGTCCGGGGCCGTTGCCGGCTGTACGTTCCATTTCAAAATACAAGTCGCTGTTGTTTCTGATCCGGTAATAATTGATGGTTTTGCCCTCGCGATTGGTTTCGGAATGATGGCTGGGGAGCACTTCCACACACGCATTGAACAGAGAACGGACATTTTCTTCTTTCCCCATGAGGTATTTACTTGACCAGGCCACTGTTCTTCGTGCATCCAACGCTTCCCGAATAGATTCGGGAGTATTGTCACGAGCCATAACGAGGGTCATCGTACGGTGCACATAATCCCGGCTGTTGTCATAACTAAGACTGATTAAATTGTGAACATCCGTCGTCCCCATTACGGTCAGGTTTTTGTCGATACACCAATCCAGCGCTTTCATGTGAAAACCGGTTCCGTTAACAACTTCTATTCCGTCGAGTGCTTTGTTCTTGTACAAATCTTCAATAAACGGAAGCCATTCATACGAACCGGCAATACCCGGTTTCCAGCCTGGATGGTTCCAGAAAATAAAAGCATTTTGTGTTTCGGCTTTCATCACGGCTTCCCGATCCGTCTCGTTGGTGTTCACGGTTAAATAATCGTCCGTATCACCGATAAACAGGGCATTGAAATGTCCGGGAGGAGTCTGGCGGGTCACTTCCGTTCCTTTTACCAGAATAACTCCCTGTCGTTGAGCAATGGGTTTCGCTATTTCATAAGGACGGTTGTTGTTGGGAGTAATATCGTCTTTTTTAGGCGTGTACTCCATATGATCGGTTATTGCAATAGCGTCAAGCCCTTCCTGCCAGGCTTCCTGAACGCGTACCGTAGGCCAGACATCGCCATCGGAAAAAACAGTGTGCATGTGGAAATCACACTTCAGCACCTTAAAACCGTTTACGTCCGGTATGACGAGGTCACTGCGTTTGTTGGGCCTGGAAAATTCATTGAGATTCATCACGCCGTTATGAATCTGTTGGGCCTGCGAAACAAAGGCGAAAAATGCAGCAAGAAACAGGGTGAAAATTGTCTTTTTCATACGATTATTTTGTTTGTATTATACATAAAATTCAGACGATGCCTGGATACAAAGAAACGAAAAAAAATCCGGAAAAATATTACGTTTTAATTAAGAAACAGCATTTCCACACTCACACACATGCGTTCTGACGCAAAACCGGATAACCGGAAAAAACTCTTGTTTTTAAGGAATAACTTGAAGTTCCACAAAACGAGCCGCCGCGTTCAGGAAATGCGCCGTAATCCAGAAAACGGTCCAGCCTTCTGCGTATCCACCCCGCAGGTTATGAACATTGCTCATGTCGCCGCGTTGCGCAAAATTGGTCTGTTGCAGTTGCTCCCCCTGCGACCCATACATGTCGGTGAGTTGAAAGCACGAGCGGTACATTACTCTCGCCAATTGCTTTAACCGACCGTCGTCCAGGTATCTGCCCATCTTGTATATTTCCGGTGCGAACAGAACAGCGTAGACATCAATATGTTGGTTTTGCGGGGAAACCACGCTCCAACCGGTCGATTTAAAATGAAAGTCGGATAGACGCCCTGCGGGTAAAGGGATATCCCACACCACTACGTAGCTCAGGCATACGTCCATTGCGTGCTTGGCCCAGTCCAGGTATTTATCCTCCTTGAACCGCTCGTACAGTTCCAGAAAACCCTGAAAGGCAGCCCATGCCCCCTCTTTGTCTTCGCAGGTCGCATCGAGGGTGCCTCCCCAATAGCAGCCGTCCATGGTAAGGTGACGCTCTGCGTAGGTCGCGGCAATTTTTTCCGAAGCCTGTCGGTATTCTTTTTTACCAAACAGAACCGATGCTATTGCCAATGGCGCCATGTAAAAACCTTCGGCAGTAGAGTGAGGATCCCAGGCCGGATTCAATATTCGTTTTATCTGTCCGTCGCAAGCCGATGTGAGAAATGCTTTCCATTTTTTCGTGTTGTATCGGTTGCCTTTTTGGGCCGTTTCTATTGCTTTGGCAAAATTATACAGCGCTTGTCCGCACGAAACATGATCACCCCCATAGAATTCTTTTCCGTTAAAACCCACGGGAAACATCCCGTTCTCCCTATCCACCGGAAATGATGCCAGAAAATCCAGCGATTGCTGTACTTTAGCGGGTATCTCGTCATCGTTTAGCCGGTCGGCAAGAACCTGCAACGCATATCCCGGGGAATCCGCCTGTCCGCACCACCCCATCACGATGTCTTTCCTATTCTGTAAATCATACATCCCAAAGCCTGCGGCATGGTTGCCGTGGTCCACCCACCGGCTCCGGGCAAAGCGGTACTTGCTTTCCAGGATCGTATTGAAGTCCGGAAACCTCTCCGCGTCGTAGGGCTTGTGTAAATCCAGCGAAGTATATACCGGTTGTTGAAAACCCGTTCCTTCACGATCAATCGGATACAACTCGATGTAAAATTCTTTTTCGATAATACGTCCCGGCTCCATGTTCAAGTAGGTGTCGGTATACTTCATGGGGGTTAACTGGAGAGCCTTGGCTACGCTGTGTTTTTTGTTGTAGCCGATAGGGCCGGAATAAAGGACAAAATCCGTATACCCGTCACCCGCCTCCACGCCGGCCGACCACCACTGATCAGCGAGCAGAGCACCCCTCACGGGGCTAGGCGTAAAATGAATCGCGGCAGCGTATTGATCTTCCCGGTTCTCCAGCATGACAAACGGCATCGGATAGCGATGATCTTCAAAAACAGCAAACTCACCTGCTTTCCCCGTATAAACCGGAATAATATCGGGATTGACTCGTGCACCGTTTTTATTTCCGTAGTAAAGGATTCCGGGCATAAAAACGGACATTTTCTTCCCTTTTACACGCAGGCGCACGGAGAGGGTCAAGGGAGACAATACCTCTTCACCTTTCCATTCAAACCGCCGTACACATTTGATCAATCCCGGTTTTTCCTCACGATAGGCATCCCTCATGTACATAACTCCTTGCGGCAACACTATCTCTCCCTTCAGGATGGTCCACCCGGCGTATTGCTCCACTTCGGCGGGATCGGCATGAACCCACTCCGTCATCCAGTCGTTTTCCCATCCTGTGGCCACTGACCAGACCCCTTGCTCCGGGACAGTGATGACCGCATTGTTCTTCAAGACAAACAGCGGTTTGTTATCTTCTACTTTCAGCTGTGCCTGACCTTGCAGGCAAACCAACAGGCATGCCATCAACCCGATTCCTGTATTTTTCATTTTATCGCACATGAAATTATTTGTTCGTACAGCGGACAAAGATACAAAACCTATTACTTCCCCACCGCGACGGACAAATTTATCGATTTTTTCCGTTTCCTGAAAGATTCTGTATATCTTTGAATACAAAATAATATTATGGACCTGAAAAATCAATCGTTAATACTCTTTTTCATTATTGCTATCAACGCTTTGCCGTTATGCGGTCAGCCCGTAAAAAAGCTATCGGAAATTCCTATCCGTGATCCGTACATTATGCCCGACAAGAAGAGCGGATATTACTACATGTACAAATCTGCATCGGTCAACATTTCAGAAAAAGTGCTGGGTGGAGTTGAGGCCTATAGAAGCAGGGACCTTTCCTCCCTTTTGCAAAAGTTCCCCATACCCCTATGGACCAAATAGCGCTTGATGGAACATTATGGGTTGAAGAGGGACGTCCCTATATGATTTACTGCCACGAATGGGTGCAGGTGATCGACGGTGCCATGGTATTGGTGGAACTGGCCGCAGACCTTTCCATTCCAGCAGGAAACCCGTTGACCTTGTTTCACGCCTCGGCAGTCGGTTGGTCCACAGGATCCTCACACGACAATATTCCCGTAAAATCGTACGTAACCGACGGATATTTTCTCTACCGTACCAAAACAGGTAAATTGCTGATGATATGGTCCAGCTTTATGAACGGTGAATATGCCATCCCAACTCACCGGGAGGCCAGGAACGTGCCCGGATATTCGAACTGCAAGATACCGGAGATACCCTGCAACTGCTTCAGGAATTAACGCTGTAGCGTTATGCGGTAAATTATTTAATAACACCTGCAACTCATGATTGAACGGAGAGATTTTTTAAAAAAAG
Organism: Porphyromonadaceae bacterium; assembly: GCA_022840285.1. Lineage (GTDB taxonomy): Bacteria > Bacteroidota > Bacteroidia > Bacteroidales > Dysgonomonadaceae > Petrimonas. Next base: position 6,019 of record JALHIE010000053.1, on the reverse strand, counting down.
CTGCAATAAGCGGTGTCGCACTAACATCCGCAAGCGGATTATCAAGTCTTACCTCTCGCTTTCCCGGCACACGGAATAATCCCGATGTCCAAGGAATTATCGAGAAAGAAAAAGATTCACTTTCTGGTGCGTGGAAATTTGATTTTGACGAGGAAGACGCTCAACTTACTTTGCAAAACCTAAATGTTACCCTAAAAGGGAGATTACGTTTTTTGTCGGACAATACACCATGGATGGTCTGCCGTTCCCGGGACGGAGTTACCAACCGGAACACCCTGGTAGACCCGCGAGGCGACGTGCAGGGTTATTGGGTGCTCAATGCTGTGGGCACGAGGCTGGAGCTACTGTTCTACCACCGGACAGCACAGCGATTTCCCGGGCGGCTCTCTTTTGAGGGTACCATTTTCTTTTCAGGAGATGCTTTTCCCTGTCGGACCAGGCCTGTTGCCGGGGAGAGGGTTCTGAATCTAGTGAGTGGTTCTGCCGATTCTTTTTTGAATGATTCCTTGTTCTCTCCGGAGGATGATCTTTTATTACAGCTCACTGCTGCAAATCTCAGGATCCAAACGGTTGTCAAGGGAGAGTTCTCATTCCGGTTAAGCGGACGAATCGAAGATGCCGCTGAGACGGTTTTTGTCTTCAACATGGAGCCTGGTTACTTTCAAAAACGATATGTCCCCTACTATCAGCCCATCAATAAGGCACGCTGTCCTGTCGTCCCTACCGGATGGATGTCCTGGAACACCTATTTCGATAAAGCTTCGGCGGAAGACAACCTGGCCGAAGCCCGGATTGGGAAGAAGTACCTTCAGCCTTTCGGTTGCGAATTTTGGTCCATTGAATCCTGGCAAGGAAATTCCGATCAATTGCCGGTGAGGGACTTCTACAATATGAACCTTGAGGTAAATGAAAAACAGTTTCCCAAAGGAATGAAAGCGTTGGCCGATGAAATACGGGCACTGGGTTTTCGTCCCGGGCTATGGATGGCTCCTTTTGGCACGGGAAATGAATTGTTTTATAAGGAACACCGTAACTGGTTCTTGCACGACAAGAACGGAAAACCCGTCAGTTCCTGGAACGGCAAGTACACTTTGGATCCCACAGTAAGGGAAGCGAGAGAACACCTGCGGGAAATACACCGGATCGCATCCCGGGAATGGGGATATGAGTTTTTTAAGATCGATGGCATGTCGGGACGAAATTCCGGTTACTGCGCTCATCTATACGAACGACCCGAAATTAGGGCGTGTTTCAACGATCCGTCCTGCCCCAATCCTTTTGAACTCTGCGTACAGGCATTCCGTGAAGGAATGGGTGAGGACCGGGTTTTTCTGGCCTGTCAAGGACATACTTCGGGTCCGGAAGCGAGATATGCAGAGGCCTCCCGTATCGGGGCAGATATTGTGCATCCTAACCAGCCGGTCGTGTGGAGTGGCGTGGTAAATCAGGCAAGTTGCCTGGTCAATCAGGTATTTACTCACAATATCGTAATGATAGCAGATCCCGATACCTTGCTTGTGGGTGATCTTCCTTTGGAGGAAGCACGTACCTCTGCCACGATTGTCGCCTTGCCCGGACAACTGACATTTTTTGGTGATAAACTAGCCGGCCTGGAGGGAAGAAAAATGAAAATTCTGCAGCAGACATTACCCGCAGCGGATGTTCGTCCCGGGAACCTCTATCCCTATTTTGGGACAATGCCTGTATGGAACTTGCGGATACGGCACGAATCCATTGGCAGGTATAATGTGATTGCTTTTTTTAATTGGGAGGATCAGAACAATACCATATCGGTAACGCCGGAGGAATTGGGTATCGAGAACCAGGATTACACCGGATTTGAATTCTGGGAAAAACAACCTTTTAGTTATGAATCGACCGAGAAACAGTTTTCCGTGGAAGTTCCCCCTCATGCCGTAAGATTGGTTGCCATCCATCCGATTAAAGATGTTCCTCAATGGATCAGCAGTGATCGTCACATTACCCAAAATGGCATGGAGGTTTCGGCCATTGGGTGGGAAAGCAAACGAATGCTACTGAACGGAACGGTTCGACTTGTCGGGTCGTTTCCTTTATCCATGCATATCAGGGTTCCTCTACAATATACGTTCGGGAGCATAACATGTGAAAAAGCGAAATGCAGTGTTATCCAAAATAAGGATGTGCTTTCAATCACCTTTCAAGGAGAAGAGTCTGGGGAAACGGACTTCTCCATCCGATTCAAACAGAAGATTAGCTGACATATTTATTAAAGCAGAGGATTTTTTGTTAGGAGTTGCCTTGGGTGGTGACCATTTGTGTACAGATGTTCCTTTGGCAATTTCGAATTGGGTGAAAGCAAACGTTTCTTGGATCGAGTTGAAGTGAAATCTTTTATTTAAACACTTGGAAACGGGCATTTGCTGGCCATTGCTCACATAAATAAATATTCAAACTGAGGTAAGTGGAGAATATCGGAGTCGAACCGATGACCTTTTGACTGCCAGTCAAACGCTCTAGCCAGCTGAGCTAATCCCCCATTTTTTTGTTTCGGATTGCAAAGATAGAGTTTTTATTTAAATTTGCAACAATATTTGAAAAGTAAATTAGCTGAAAAAAACAAAATGATCATCTATAACACCACTTTTGGCGTACCTAAAGAATTAGAAAACGAGTTTCTTGATTTTATACGCGACAAATTCATCCCCTTATCCATTAAAAACAATATCTTAATAGAACCAAGACTCGCGCGCATTTTTTCTAAGGAGGATAACGATGATCTCTCCTATGCGCTGGAGTTTAAAACCCATACAATTGAAGCGCTGGAGAAGTGGAACAGCACTGTTGGAAAGGAGCTCAATTTCTTAATAGTTACAACATTCGGACAAAATATTCAGGGATTCGCAACACTTTTGCAGCCTGTTGATTTATGACACAACCGTTACCGATAAAAGAAAGAATTATCCTGGGCATTGACCCGGGAACACAAGTCATGGGATATGGTGTTCTCAAGGTGCTCGAAAATAAGCCCTCACTAGAGGCTATGGGTATCATCAAGCTTGATAAATATGAGAACCACTACCTTCGTCTGGCAAAAATTTATTCACGTGTTACCGGCCTCCTTGAAGAATTTTTGCCCGATGAGATGGCGATCGAAGCACCTTTTTACGGTAAAAACGTGCAGAGCATGCTCAAGCTAGGTCGTGCGCAGGGTGTTGCCATGGCTGCGGCCATTGCGCGTGATGTCCCCATTTTCGAGTATGCTCCGTTGAAAATAAAAATGTCCATTACCGGAAATGGCCGTGCAGCGAAAGAACAGGTGGCTTACATGTTACAAAAGATTCTGCATATCCCTGACGAAAACATGCTGCCTCAACTGGATGCTACCGACGGTCTGGCGGCAGCCATGTGCCACTATTACCAGTCTTTGGGTGTTCAATCCGATGGGCCTAGATACAAGAGTTGGAAAGATTTTGCAGAACGTAATCAGACAAAAATAAGAAAATAAATTTTCAAATCCATAATCATTTTTTTATCTTTGCGTTATGAACCAGTTGATTTCCCACATAGAATATCTTTTACATACCCACAATTGTGTAATTGTTCCTTCTCTGGGAGGATTTGTTGTGAACACGGCGCCTGCTCACAGAAACGGGCTCTCGGTCTTCTTCCCGCCGGAGTGCGAACTGGTATTTAATCGGGAGCTCTCCTACAACGACGGATTATTGGTGGAGTCGTACATGCGTACCGACGGCATTTCTTTTGAAAATGCTACACAAAAGATTAACGACTCCGTCCGACAGATTAAAACCCTGTTACGATCCGAGAAGTCTGTTGATCTGGGCGAACTGGGAAGTTTCAGGATGGTTGACGATCAACGGTTTGTTTATCAGTCGAAACCTTTTGTGCGGCCCGGGCACTTTGGGCTTTCTCCTGCATCCTTGAAACCCATAATCCAACTGCAGCCAGCTGCGCAGTTAATTGAAATACCGGAAAGCAGCAGGAAATCCATCGTGAGGAAAGCGGGCATTGTTGCAGCTGCAGCAGCGGTTATTGCAGCCGTAATGCTTCTCTTCCCTATTCAGGACAGTACTCTTCGCCATCAAACGGCTCAACTTTTTTCCCTCAGTTCAGCTCCATCCGTAACGGCCGTCACCGCTTCCCGGGAAACACCCGATCTTAGTGAAAACGTTACCATTACCCGACCCGAAGAAGAAGCTACACTATCATCGGAAAGTCCCAGGTTTTACATTGTTACCGGTGTCTATCAGGTCCGTAAAGTAGCCGATGACATGATTGCCCTATTGCATTCCGAAGGGTTTTCAACCGCTTCCGTTATCGATCGCCCCGACCGTATTGACGTTTATGCTTTCTCTTTCTCCTCACGCGAAGAAGCTGAACAAAACCTGAAACAGCTCAAAAAGGATTTTCCCAATCACCGGGATGCATGGGTGTTGAAATATAAATCCCGTCCCGCGGCAACAAACTTTTTAAATTAGCTATGTTATAAACCGTAACTGCCTGTGTTACGGATGTATATTCCATGTATTCCGGAATACTTAAGTTATACAGGTCGCGGGTAGTGTGCCAGATTTCACGGTAACTGAAATTGTAACCCAACGGATCCGTATTGTTGAATGCGAGGGTCGGGACACCGTTCATGGCGAAATAGGCGTGATCGCTGCCTCCGGCAGTAATGGGCACAACCCGAGGGGTTTGTGTGCTTTTTTCGACCGTGAAAGGAATCTGCGGGCAGTAGTCCTGCAACTCTTCGGTGCATTTCACAACATCGTCGTACATATTTTCGGGGACAGTTAACCCCGAAGCGGCAGTCGGACCGCCATCGCGATTAAAATAATTGGATATCCTCTCCAGTTTATCCGGGTTGTTTTCCACCCAAAACTTCGAACCCAACAACCCAAACTCCTCTCCTGCCCAAAAACAAAACAAAATCGTTCTGTCGGGACGATCTCCTCCTGCAGCCATAATCATCCGCGCCATCTCCAGATTGGGAGCAACTCCTGTCCCGCAATCAACCGCTCCGGTAGCGGAATCGTAAGAGTCCAAATGACAGCCGCTCATCACATATTCGTCCGGATATTTTACTCCCCGAATCGTTCCTATCACGTTGTGGTACTTCACCGGTCCGGGTTTAAAATGGTTGCGTATGTCAAATTCCAACAATACAAACTCCCTTCTTTCCACCTTTTTACGAATGATATTATACTGATCCTCGTTCAGTTTTATATCGGGAATAGTGGGCAAGTTGTCGAACGACAGGTCGTAAACATTTTTTCTGTCGTACAATGCCACCAACGGAATCGGGGCGGACTGGACCGTTCCTAAAATTCCAGCTTCTCTCATTTCCTTAAGGAACAAAGCCGGTTCCAGGGTATTGCCCGGGTCGTTTTGTGTCGCTTCATTTTTGGCAATGATAGCGCTTCGTAGGGAATCTCCACTTGCTGAGTGATCGATAGGAAAACCGGTGCTCTGCCCTTCGATCAACACCCAGGCTCCTTTCAATTTTCCTTTCATCCGTTCAAACTCCTGTCGGGTCTTGGGTTCAATAAGCACATGTCCGCGCTGCACTCCTTTTGTTCCGGACGTATAGCTAGGCGTCACAAAATCAAGCGACATGGAGGCATCGCCATACATCTTTCCAAACCAGGGACCCCGATTAAAGCCCACGGGCATCTCTCCCACTTCCTGAATTTCCACTTCCAACCCCCACTCTTTCAACTTATTGGCCACCCAGTATGTGGCATTCTCGTAAGCGTCGGAACCTATCGGTCTCCCGCCGATCCGGTTGACAAGTACATCCAAATGCTGCATGGTGCGGTTATCCGTTCTTCCTATCTCCATAATTCTTTTGCTCACTTTGTTCTGCGATCCAACAGGTAGACTTACTGCGAACAGAACGAGAAAACAAATTCTTTTAATAGTACTTAAAAATCTCATTTGAAATTCCCAACTCAAGTTAATAGTTTTCAAAGCGGAATTTCTCTTTTTTTTCGAGAGATACCGTTTTATTTTCTTTTCA